>NZ_NOJY02000019.1 GCF_002250835.2 Romboutsia weinsteinii | reverse complement strand
ACAGGTAAGATATTCAGAGGATCTAAAGTAAGAATAGTTAGAGATGGTATAATAATACATGATGGTTCTCTAGCTGCGCTTAAGAGATTTAAAGACGATGTAAAGGAAGTTAACACAGGATACGAATGTGGTATGACTTTCGTTAATTACAACGATTTAAAAGAAGGCGATATAATAGAAGGTTATATAACTAAAGAAGTAGCAAGAAAATTATAATAGTAAAAGAAGGTCGATATTATGGCATCATACAATAGAACAAAAAGAATTGCAGAAGAAATAAGAAAAGTTGTAAGTACAATGCTTATAAGTGGAATCAAAGATCCAAGAATAACTTCTATGGTAAGTGTTACTGATGTAGAAGTAACTAATGACTTAAGTTATGCGTATGTATATGTAAGTATATTAGGTGGAGATGAAGAATCTACATTATTAGGACTTAGAAGTGCTGTAAACTACATTAGAAGAGAAGTAAGTAGAAATGTTAAGCTTAGACATACTCCACAAATAATATTCAAGGTTGATGATTCAATCAAAAAAGGAATGTACATGTCTGACCTTATAAAGAAAGTAAATGCAACTAATAGTCAAGAAACTCAAGAAACTCAAGAGATTGAGGATGAGAACTATGATGACTAATATTAATAATATTATAGATTATATAAATGGAAGTAACGACTTTGTCGTTACTTCTCATATTAGCCCTGATGGGGACAATATAGGATCTACTCTTTCTATGTACTACTCTCTAAAAAAGTTAGGAAAAAACGTTTGTTATGTATTAGATGATCAAATGCCTTTAAACATGCAATTTTTAATTGAAGGTGTAGAGATACTAAAATCTAGTGAATGTGATATGAAAGACTACACTTTAATATCTCTTGACTGTGGTGACAGACCAAGAATATGTGTAAGTGATGAAATAAAAGATAATGCAGTTAAGTTAATATGTATAGATCATCATGCTAGTAATGAAGCTTTTGGTGATTTAAATTATATAGACGTTGATGCATCATCTACTTGTGAACTTATGTATAACGTATTAGTAAGAATGAGTGAAGTAAATAACATTGACTTTATAGATGCAAAGGTAGCTACTGCCCTTTACACAGGTCTTGTAACTGACACTGGTAATTTTGCTTACTCAAATACACATGCAAGTAGCTTTGAAATGGCAAAAGAGTTATTAATAAAAGGCGCAAAGAAAGACACTGTAATACAAAATGTATTCCAAAGCAATCCTTACAATTATTATAAATTATTAGGAGAAGCTTTAAATACACTTGATATAGTAGATGGAAAAGTAGCCAGTATATCAATAACTAAAGAAATGCTAAAAGAAAATGCTATAAGCTTTAATGATCTAGATGGAATAACACCTTATACAAGGGATATACAAGGTGTAGAAGTTGGGATTTTAATTAAAGAGAAAAAAGAAAATGAAGTTAAAGTAAGTTTAAGATCTAAAAATTATGTTAATGTTAGTGAGATTGCTAAAGTGTTTGGCGGAGGAGGTCACGTAAGGGCTTCTGGATGTACTATATTTGATAGTGTAGAAAATGCTAAAGCTAAGGTACTTGAACAGGTCTTAAAAACAATTTAAGGATGATACTTATGAACAAAATTGTAAATATACTTAAGCCTACTGGAATGACATCACACGATGTTGTAAGTAGAGTTAGAAGAATTTTAAATATAAAAAAAGTTGGACATACAGGTACCCTTGACCCAGATGCGTCAGGGGTATTACCTATATGCATAGGAAAAGCTACTAAGGTAAGTGAACTTATATTAAACAAAGACAAGAGTTATATCTGTGAGCTTACCTTAGGAATAAACACAGATACATATGATTCATCTGGTGAAATCTTAAAAAGAGTAGATGATTTTAATATAACTGAAGAAGAGTTAAGAAAAGCATTTGATAGCCAAAGAGGAGAGATAGATCAACTACCTCCTATTTATTCTGCTCTAAAGGTAAATGGACGCAAGATGTGTGATTTAGCTAGAAGTGGAAAGGCTGATCAAATAGTAGTAAAGCCAAGAAGGGTTAATATAAAAGAATTAGAAATTCTTAGTATTAATGATAAAAAAATAATGTTTCATGTAACTTGTTCTAAGGGTACATATGTAAGAAGTATATGCTACGATATAGGAGAAATCTTAGGCTGTGGAGGTCATATGTCATTTTTACTTAGAACAGCATCTGGAATGTTTAACCTTGAAAATGCAATAACTTTAGAACAGTTAGAAGAATTTAAGGAAAACAACACTTTAGAAAATCATATGTATGAGATAGACTATGTACTAAGCAACTTTGCTAAGGCAGATTTAAATCCAAGCGCAGAAAAGTACTACATCAATGGTGGTGTTATTGATGCAAGAAGATTTAAGGTAGAAGATTCATCTTATGAAGGTGAATTTGTAAGAGTATATAGTAATGGTGAGTTTTTAGGTGCAGGAAGATTAAAAAAACAGGATAACACTATTAGTCTAAAAAGTGATAAACTATTTATATAAAATTCACTCTGCTAAAATTATGAGGCTTAGGTTTAGCGGTTAGAATTTAAAATTAGGATTTAGTGGGGAAATCATTATGACTATTATAAATTCAATAAATGAAATAGATATTATAAAAGAAAGTGTCATTACAATTGGGAATTTTGATGGACTTCATAAAGGGCATACAGCTCTTATACAAAAGGCTATAGAATATGCTAAAAGTAAAAATATAAGAAGTGTTGTATTTACATTTTCTAATCATCCAGCGAATTATTTTAAGTCTAATTCATTAAAAAATATTATTACCTATGAAGAAAAAATAGAGAGATTAAAAGACTTAGGCGTTGATGTAGTCGTTAGTATACCATTTGATGAGTATATGACTAAAATATCTGCACAGGATTTTATAAAGAATATTTTAATTGATAAATTAGGCGCAAAAAAAATAATAGTTGGACATGATTTTACTTTTGCTAAAAATAAAGAAGGAAATCCAAAACTTTTAAAACATTTATCAGCTAGACATAACTATGAACTAGAGGTAGTAGAACCTGTAGAAATAAATAATATAAGAGTTAGTAGCACTTTTATTAGAAATTTAGTAACTTCAGGTAATATATCTAAGGTTAAAGAATATTTAGGTTATAATTATGAATTAAAAGGTGAAGTGATTCATGCAAAGAAGCTAGGAAGAACAATAGGATTTCCTACTGCAAATATTTTAGTTGATGCTGATGTACTTGTTCCTAAAGTTGGCATATATGTTACCAAGGTCTATGTCAAAGACAAAGTATATGCTGGGGCAACTAATATAGGCTACAACCCAACTGTAAATGGAGATAAGATATCTATTGAAACAAATATACTCGAATTTAATGAAGATATATATGGACAAGTAATCAAAGTTGAATTTTTAGAAAGAATAAGAGATGAAAAGAAATTCGCATCTCTAGACGAATTAAAAAATCAGCTAAAAAAAGATACAAATTATGTATATGAAAAGTATATTTGCAAAATAATATAAGTTGTGATAAAATAAGTAAGTAAATTAACCATTACCCGGCATTTGAATACTCCAATCAATGCTTAGTAATAGGGGATTTTAATAAAAAAAACGGAGGTACACACGATGAACAAGACTGATATAATCAAAGAATTCGGAAGAGCTGAAGGAGATACTGGTTCTCCAGAAGTACAAATAGCTTTATTAACAGCTAGAATAAACGAATTAAACGACCACTTAAAGACTCACAAGAAAGATCACCACTCAAGAAGAGGTCTTTTAAAGATGGTTGGTAGAAGAAGAAACTTATTAGCTTACTTAAAGGATAGAGATCTTGATGGATACAGAGCTTTAATAGCTAAGTTAGGATTAAGAAAATAATAATTTCTTTATAATAAAGAAATAATAAAGGTAACCTATAGAGTAATTTTATAATTACGATATAGGTTATTTTTTTATAATAGATATAAGTTAACAATAAAATAATCATGTAGGAGCTATATTTATCATGGGAAAAGTATTAATAGTTGTTTGTACTATTATAGTGCTATTGTCTATTATAGTAAGTAATAATAAAAAAAATAAAAGACTTATAAAATCCATATATAAGACTCTAAAAGAGATAAATAAAACGTATAAAGCAATATTTACTGAAGGCACTATATTTATAAAGATTATGCATGGTGGTATATTTGTTGTCTCAGAAATTTTAGTAATATTAATGGTTGTGAGTTCAATAACCAATTATGTATTGACACAACAAACTTTAATTCACTATGTATTTGCAGGAATCTGTATATTAGTAGCGCTTTTAATACTTCATCTTTCTATAGGATATATATTACTTATAACTACAGGAATACAAAAGTTTATAGGAAATGTAAAAGATGAAGACTTAAAAGGAAACTTATTGCTTAGTTATTTTTTATTAAGCGTATATTTTACTGTGTTTTTATTTGACCCAAAACAGTTTGAAGGGATACATATTATTGCTTTAGCTGGACTTCTTATATCATACATACTTAATTTGAAAGTACTTATTAGATTAATAAAAAATCCAGTACACATAAAAAGTAAGCATGGGGATAACAATACAGCAAGTCGTATAACTATAATTTCTGTTCTATTATTGATTATGGTTATATTAAATTTATTCCTAGCAACATGTTTAATAAATCAAATATATCCAGGTTCATTCTCAAATGTATCCAATAATTTTGATTTGTTTTATTATACAATAATAACTTTTACAACTGTAGGATATGGAGATATAATCCCAGTTACAGTTCCAGCAAAATTAATAGGTATTATTATTTCTACTACAAGTGTAATCTGTATAACTATATTTTTAAGTAGTGTGTTATCATATAAAGAATCATAAACTGTAGGATTTATGAGGCGGGTACAGTAATGCATATTATTAAAAATGTTACAATTGAGGAAAGCCGTAGTGCAAGTAATTTGTTGAAATATACAGAAAGCTACATATTTAGGTTTATACTTTATAAATTTAGTGAATAATTTTATAGAATATAAAAGGTAAAAGTAATATAAATATAGAAATTAAAAGTTTGTGTAAATTATATAAAAGTAATATAATATTTTAAATGTATAGTAGGAGGATTGATTATGAAAATAAAATTAATTTGTGATAGCTTATGCGATGTACCTAAAGAGCTACTTGAAAACAATGATATAGATGTAATACCTTTAACAATAATAATAGATGATAAAGAGTACAAAGACTCTGTAGATATGACAAATCAAGAATTTTATAAAATGATGAAAGAAATTAAAACACTTCCTAAGACATCTCAAGCCACGTATATGCAATTTAAAGAAGTTTTTGATAGATATGTAGGAGAATACGAAATAGTGTGTATAACAGGTTCTTCTAAATCATCAGGCACATACCAAAGTGCAGTAATGGCAAAAAATGATACTGAAGGAAATATACATATATTTGATACATTAAACTTATCTCTTGGAAGTGGTCAATATGTAATAAAGGCTGCGGAACTTAAAAAAGAAGGTTTAAATGCTAAACAAATAATAGATGAGCTAGAAAAATTAAGAAGCAGTGTAACATTATTATTTGTACCAGATAGTCTTGAGTATTTAAAAAGAAGTGGTAGAGTATCTGTTACAAGTGCAGCAATTGGGAATATGTTAAATTTAAAGCCTTTATTCTCAGTTGAAGATGGTAATATAGCTGTAATAAATAAAGTAAGAGGCAAAAAGCACGTTATACATGAAATGATAAGATTATTAAATTCAAAGTATGACACATTAGAAGATAAAAATATAACAATAGGTTGTGGAGATAACGAAAAAGACCTTGAACTACTAAAAAAAGAATTAGAACATATCAAAGCAAAAAATATTTTTATAACAGAAGGTGGAGCTTGTATTTGTTGTCATACAGGTCCGGATATTTTTGCAATAAGTTGTTCAAATTAGATATGACTAAATTTATTATAAGTAGTAAATAATAAATTTAAAAATAGTGTAAAGTAGCTATAAGATTTTAATAAAATACGGTGTTCGAGTTTTTTATTGTTAAATTATAGGTTTTTTGATAATATAGTAAATGAGAGAAAATAAACGGTTATAGATAAAAGAGGAGGACAAACATTAATGTTTGAACATAAGATTTTTACAATGGATTTAGCAGGGAGAGAATTCTCTGTTGAAATAGGAAAAATAGCAGAACTTGCTAGTGGTAGTGCGATACTTAGATACGGTGATACTATGGTTATGGTTAACACGTCTAAATCAGCTAAGCCAAGAGATGGAATAGATTTCTTCCCTCTAAGTGTTGATTACGAAGAAAAATTATACTCAGTTGGTAAAATACCAGGTGGATTTTTAAAGAGAGAAGGAAGACCTTCAGAAAAGGCTATACTTACTTCTAGACTTATAGATAGACCTATAAGACCATTATTCCCAAAAGGATTTAGAAATGATGTACAAGTAGTTGCTACTGTATTATCTGTAGACCCAGATTGTACGCCTGATGTAGTTGCTATGATAGGTTCATCAATAGCATTATCTATATCTGAAATACCTTTCAATGGGCCAACTGGTTCTGTAGTAGTAGGACTTGTTGATGGTGCATTTGTAGTTAACCCAACTCTAGAACAAAGAGAAAAGAGTACACTTCACTTAGTAGTATCAGGAACTAAAGATGCTATAATGATGGTTGAAGCTGGTGGAGAAGAAATACCTGATGCATTAATGCTTGAAGCTATATTATTTGCACATGAACAAATTAAAGGAATAGTTGAATTCATAGAAACTATAGTTTCTGAAGTTGGAAAAGAAAAGATGGAAATAACACTTCATCAAGTAGATGCTGACGTTGAGAAAGCTGTTCGTGCATTTGCAACTGCAGATATGAAAGAAGCTGTTAAGACTATAGAAAAGCTTGAAAGAATGGAAAAGATGGATGCTGTTAAACAAGCAACTCTTGCTCATTTTGAAGAAGTAGTAGAAGATTTCGGTTCAGATATAGAAGAAACTCTTCAAGCTATAATAAAAGAAGAAGTTAGAAAACTTATAGTACATGAAAATATAAGACCAGATAACAGAAAGCCAGATGAAATAAGACCAATATGGTGTGATAATGGATTTATACCTAGAACTCATGGTTCAGGACTATTTACAAGAGGTCAAACTCAAGTTATGTCTATAACTACATTAGGTGCTCTTGGAGATGCTCAAACATTAGATGGACTTGATGAAGAAGAAAGCAAGAGATATATGCACAACTACAACTTCCCTGCATACAGTGTTGGTGAAGCTAGACCATCAAGAGGACCAGGTAGAAGAGAAATAGGTCATGGAGCTTTAGCAGAAAGAGCATTAGTTCCAGTACTTCCTTCAAAAGAAGATTTCCCATACGCAATAAGAGTAGTATCTGAAGTATTAAGTTCAAATGGTTCAACATCTCAAGGTAGTGTTTGTGGTTCTACAATATCACTTTTAGATGCTGGTGTACCTATAAAGGACATGGTAGCAGGTATAGCAATGGGTCTTATAAAGCATGATGACAAGGTTGCAGTATTATCTGACATACAAGGTATGGAAGACCACTTAGGAGACATGGACTTCAAGGTTGCAGGTACTGAAAAAGGTATAACTGCTATACAAATGGATATAAAAATAGCTGGAATAGATGAGCAAGTTTTAAGAGATGCGTTAACTCAAGCTAAGGCTGGTAGAATACACATATTAAATGAAATGAGAAAAACAATCTCAGCTCCAAAGGCAGAATTATCTAGATATGCTCCTAAGATAATAACAATGAGAATAAACCC
The DNA here is from genome assembly GCF_002250835.2 of Romboutsia weinsteinii. Classification (GTDB taxonomy): domain Bacteria; phylum Bacillota; class Clostridia; order Peptostreptococcales; family Peptostreptococcaceae; genus Romboutsia_A; species Romboutsia_A weinsteinii. The sequence continues at coordinate 56,494 of NZ_NOJY02000019.1, read as the reverse complement.
AGATAAGATAAGAGACGTTATAGGACCTGGCGGAAAGGTTATAACTAAGATAATCGATGAAACTGGTGTTAAGATAGATATAGAACAAGATGGAGAAGTATTCATAGGTGGAATAGATCCAGATATGATAGCTCTTGCTCAACAAAGAATCAACGATATAGTTGCTGAGGCTGAAGTAGGACAAACATACACTGGTAAAGTAACTAGATTAATGAACTTCGGTGCATTCGTTGAAATACTTCCAGGTAAAGAAGGATTACTTCACATATCTCACATAGCACACGAAAGAGTTGCTAAGGTTGAGGATGTACTAAACGTAGGTGATGAAGTAACAGTTAAGGTTACTGAAATAGATGAAAAAGGAAGAGTTAACTTATCTAGAAAAGTACTTTTACCTAAGCCTGAAAAAGTAGAGAAAAAAGAAGAAAAGTAATATATAAATTACTCAATATAAGAAAGAGGAGGTCGTAATATACGACCTCCTTTTTTATATACTAATTATTATGAATTATCTGGTAAAGTTTGAGTGAATCAAATTTTTTATCCAATTAGCTGTTGACTTTATTTACCTGTATAATATATAATGATTATAGAAAATGAAACGATGTTCCGAATAATGGAACACGAAAAGAGAGGGGTTATTAATATGGATATAAGATATGCGAATCATCCAGCTGATTCAAAAAAATATGGGACACAAGAATTAAGAGAGCATTATTTAAAAGAAGAAATATTTACGCCAGATTCTATTGGCTTAACATATAGTCATGTAGATAGAATTATATTTGGTGGAGCAATGCCTATAAATGAAACATTAAGTTTAGTTGCAGGAAAAGAAATGGGAGTTGAGTTTTTCCTACAAAGAAGAGAAATGGGAGTTATAAACGTAGGAGAAGATGGTGTAATAATACTTGATGGTGCTGAATATGAAATAAAAAAGCACGATGGTATGTACATAGGTATGGGAGTTAAAGAAATATTATTTAAATCAAAAGATGGTGAAAAACCAGCTAAGTTTTATATAAACTCAGTACCAGCACATAAGGAATATCCAACAGTTAAAATAAATATAGAAGATGCAAGACCAGTTAGACTTGGGGAAAACGAAAACCTAAATAAGAGAACTATATACCAATATGTTCATCCAAATGTATGTCAAAGTTGTCAATTATTAATGGGTATGACAATGTTAGAGCCTAACAACGTATGGAATACTATGCCATGTCATACACATGAAAGAAGAATGGAAGTATACTTCTACTTTGATATGAAAGAAGATACAAGAGTTATACACTTAATGGGAGAGCCATCAGAAACAAGACATTTAGTAGTTGAAAATGAACAAGCACTAATATCTCCAAGTTGGTCAATCCACTCAGGAGTAGGAACAAGTAATTATACATTTATATGGGGAATGTGTGGAGAAAATCAAACATTTGATGATATGGACCATGTAAAGATGTCAGACTTAAAATAAAAACAGAGGGGCTAAAGGAGTATATATTATGGGATGTTTAAATGATTTTTCAATGGACTTTTTCTCACTAGAAGGAAAAGTAGCAATGGTAACAGGTGGAAATACAGGACTAGGTCAAGGATATGTAGTTGCATTAGCCAAAGCTGGAGCTGATGTAGTAGTTCCTACTCATAACAGAGATTGGGATGAAACAAGAGAATTAGTAGAAAGCTTAGGTAGAAAAGTTCATTTTGTTCAGGGAGACTTAACAAAAGCTGAAGATAGAGAAAACGTTGTTAAAGAAGCTGTTGAAGCTTTCGGAAAAATAGATATACTAGTAAATAATGCAGGAACTATAAGAAGAGCACCTCTTCTTGAATATAAAGAAGAAGATTGGGAAGCTGTAATGAACATAAACTTAAATGCAGTATACTACCTAAGCCAAATGGTTGCAAAAACTATGGTTGAAAACGGTGGAGGTAAGATAATAAACATAGCATCTATGTTATCTTTCCAAGGTGGAAAATTCGTACCACCATACACTGCAAGTAAGCATGGTGTAGCTGGTATAACTAAAGCATTTGCAAATGAATTAGCTGATAAAAATATACAAATAAATGCTATAGCACCAGGATATATAGAAACTGCTAATACAGCACCTATAAGAGCTGATGAAAAAAGAAACGAAGAAATATTATCAAGAATACCAACAGGTAAATGGGGTAAACCATTTGATCTAATGGGTGCAGTTGTATTCTTATCTAGTAAAGCATCTGATTATATAAATGGAACTATATTAGCTGTTGATGGTGGATGGTTAGTAAGATAATTATATATTAAAATCAAAGAACTATACTTATGCAAAACTAAGGGTATAGTTTCTTTGCATTTCACAGATAAGGAGATTGGGGATGAATAATATTTCTATAAAATATGATTTTAAAAGTTATCTTAATCTAGATATATATACATGTGTAGGTGAAATAGATAAGATAGCAAGATACTGCAAGGATAATTTTCAAGAAGAAGTAAATGAAGTAATAAGAATAGCTGATGATGTGGTTAATAAAACATTTAAATTTGAATGGAAATGGGATATGGAAAGAACCTATATACCATATACTTTTGAAGATGAAATAATTTGGGACATGATTCCTAATGATGACCCAGAGTGGATTTTTATGCTAAACAGACATAGATACTGGGTTACACTAGGACAAGCCTATGCGCTTACTAATGATGAAAAGTATGCAAGAGCCTTTGTAGAGCAGCTAAGCCACTGGATAAAAATTGTAAGACCAATTGAAAATACAGACAAGACAACGTGGAGAACTATCGACACAGGTATAAGATGCGAAAACTGGATAAAAGCATACACGTACTTCCAAAGTAGTGAATATATAACTCAAGAGTTTACTCATATATTTGTTAAATCTCTAAAAGAGCATATGGATTATTTACACAAAAATTACAAAGAGTCAGGCAAATTAAGCAACTGGGGTGTATTAGAAAACCATGGACTACTGGTTGCGAGTATATTTTTAGAGAAGATAATAGAAGAGAAAGACTATTTAAATATATCTATAGATAGATTACAAGAGCAGATAAATCTTCAGGTTATGGAAGATGGTATGCATTGGGAGCAGTCACCAATGTATTTAAATGAGGTGCTTCATTGTTATATGGATACTTTAATAGTATGCAAAAACAACAATATAGAATTACCAAATGACATAGTAGAAAAAACTAAGAAACTAGCTTATGCAGATTTCTACATGAAAAAGCCAAACCATACTCAAGTATGCCAAAGTGATAGTGATGATACTGATTTAAGAGACATGATAACCAAAGCAGCTTATTTATACAGTGATGAAGTCTTGAAATTTGGTGCATATGAAGAAATAGATTTTGAGAGTATATGGGACTTAGGTTATAAGTCTATAAAGGAGTATAAATCTATAAACACGAAAGCTCCAGATCAGGCATCTTATGCATTTGAAGATAGTGGTAACTATTATATGAGGTCAGGATGGGGAAGTGATGATAACTATATGTACTTCCACTGTGGGACTCTAGGTAGTGGTCATGGACATGCAGATTTATTACATGTCAGTATATTTGCAAATAAAGAAGATTACTTAATCGATTCAGGTAGATACACGTATATTGAAGGAGATGCTAAAAGAGAATACCTAAAAAGTTGTAGAGCTCATAATACAACAACTGTTGATGATACAGATTTTACAATTATAGATGGTTCTTGGGGTTATAAGAAAGTGGCAACACCTATAAAGCATCCATTTATAACTAAAGATAATTTTGATTACTGTGAAGGTTCACATTTAGGATATATCGATAGAGGCATATTTACAAATAGAAAAGTACTTTATATAAAGCCTAATATATGGATATTGGTAGATGAGTTTTATGGAGAGGGAGAGCATGAGTACAAGCAGCATTTCCATTTTGCACATGATGTATATCTTGATGAGCAGAAGACTATATGTAAAGGTAAAAATGGACGTTTAACACTACATCACCTAAATATATTAAATAGATCTATAGAAAAAACACCAGTATCTTATAACTACAACAAGTTAGAAGAGCAGGACACTCTAACAACAAGCTGTGAAAATAATGGATTTACTTCAATCATAACTGTAATTACATCACAAGACTATGAAGAAAAAAATATTAGTGTAGAAAAATTAGAGGTAAAAAACTGTAATGATAGATTACTAGATAATTTTGAAGCTGAGGCTATAAAAATATCAACACAAAATGAAACTTACACTGTGTTAGTTTGTCACAATGAAATCTTTAAAGGCAAAAAATTATTAAAGGTAAATAATTATGATATTTATGGAAAAGTCGTTCTAATCACTGAAAAAAAAGGTAAAATAACTAGAGAAGTTATAAAATATTAAAGACTTATGGGGGAACTATTATGAAAAAGATAAAAGTATTAAGTACACTAGAAAAATGTGGAGTAGTTGCGGTAGTACGAGGAAATACAAAAGAAATGGGTGTTAAAATATCACAAGCTTGTATAAAGGGGAATATAGGAGCTATAGAGGTTACATATACTAACAAATTTGCTAATGATATAATACGTGAACTTGATGAGATGTATGGACAATGTGAAGACGTAGTAATAGGTGCTGGAACAGTACTAGATCCTGAGACTGCAAGACTTGCAATACTTTCAGGGGCTAAGTATGTAGTATCTCCATCTTTTAATGAAGAGACTGCAAGACTTTGCAACAGATATATGGTTCCATATATTCCTGGTGTAATGACTATAAATGAAATAGTAACAGCTCATGAAAGTGGAGTTGATGTAGTTAAGATATTCCCAGGTAGTGCATTTGGACCAGGATACATAGGGGCAATCAAAGGTCCACTTCCTCATGCAAGTACTATGGTAACTGGTGGAGTAAATTTAGATAATATAGATACATGGGCTAAGGCAGGAGTAGATTTAGTTGGAATAGGTGGAGAACTAAATAAGCTTGGAGAAGTAGATAAGTTTGAAGAAATTACAGATATCTGTAATCAATACGTTGAAAAGTTTAAAGAAGCAAGAGGTAACTAGTATGAGAGTGGCTGGGTTTGGAGAGATAATGCTTAGATTATCTACAGATAAAGGGATGATGATTTCTAATTCTACAGGTTTAAATGTCCACTATGGAGGTGGAGAAGCTAATGTATTAATCTCTTTATCTAAATTTGGAATAGACTCAAGGTCAATAACTAGTGTTTCAAATGATGATATAGGAGATGCAATAATTGGTTATTTAAAGAGTAAGGATGTAGAGACTAAATTTATATCAAGAAGTGAGAAGAGAACAGGAATATATTTCTTACAAACGGGAAGTGGTAATAGATCCTCTAAAGTTATATATGACCGTGCTGATTCAGCTTTTAGTAATATGAAGATTGATGATTTAGATATTAAAGAGGCTTTAGATGGGGTAGATATATTCCATTTTTCAGGGATAACTTTAGCTCTATCTGAGGAGCTTAGAAGCTTAACATTAAAAATATTGAAGCACTGTAAGGAAAATAACATAATAGTAAGTTATGACTCTAATTATAGAGCAAAGCTATGGTCTTTAGAAGAAGCTAGTAAAGCTACTTTTGACATACTTCCATATGTAAATATACTATCAGCAGGGATATTAGACGCAGAAAATATTCTTAACATGAGTTGTGAATATGAAGATAAGTATGAAAAATTAAATTACTATTATGGTGAAATAAGCAAATTATACCCACATATTAAGCACATTTTCTCATCATTAAGAGAAAATATATCTGTAACTGTAAATACATTACAGTGTAATTATTATAGCGATAATAAGCTATACTCTTCTAAAATGCATACTATAGATGATATAGTAGATAGAGTTGGAGGAGGAGACGCATTAACAGCAGGTATTTTATATGGTGTCTTAAACAACAAAACTCCAGAGTATATTTGTGAATTTGCAACATCAGCATCTGTATTAAAACACAGCATAAAGGGAGATGCAAACTTAGTTTCTACAGAGGAAGTTGAAACTTTAATGAACCATGGTGTGGGAAAAATAGCTAGATAATAAAAAGAGTTGTCCAAAATATAAATGGACAACTCTTTATTTTGCTTATTAAATAATTAAAGATACTTAATAGTATTACTTATCTCTTTAGAGACCTTTCCTAAAGAATCCTTTAGGCCGATAAGATCTTCAACAGTTGAATATATGATTAAACCAGTAACACTCATTGCTAATTGTATTTTGCCATTACTTCCGTATATAGGCATAGATATACAAATTATACCAGAGTCATATTCATGCTTATCAAGAGCATAACCCTTTTCTCTTACTTCGTGTACTTCATCTATAAATTCATCTATATTCTTGATTGTTCTCTCTGTATGAATTTTAAAATCAACATCCTTCATTATCTCTCTGATTTCTTCGTCGCTATAATCAGAAAGTAATAACTTACCAGCAGCAGTACAATAACATGGAGCTTTTTTACCTACTTTAGATGACATGACAAATGTCTTATTTGAATTTGATGGCTCTATCTTATCTACGTAGATAATATTTGTATTGCTATCGTCTAGTGTAGACAGATGAACTGTTGCATCAACCGTATCTGCAAAGCGGCTAATAATAGGTCTTGAAACTTTAAATATATCCATATTTTTACTTACACAGTTTGATAAGTATAATAATTTGTACCCAAGATGGTACTGTTCTGTGTCTCTTGATTGATTCACGAAATCTCTAGACTTTAATGTTGATATTAATCTGTGCACAGTTGCTTTACTTAATCCAAGAGATTTAGAAATCTCCGTAATTCCGGCTCCATTAGGAAAATCAGCTAATACTTCTAGTATACTTAGTGCTCTATCAACTGATTGGACTAAATTATTATCGTTCATTTCTATCCCCTTAATTGAAAATTTAATTTATATTACTAAGATATACTATATAAGATTTTTTTAAAAGAGTAAAGTTGTAAATGTGGAAAAAGAAAAAGAACGCTAAAAATAAAATATATGGCAAAAAAGTATTTAAAAGAATTGACAAGGGTTTATATATTATTTATAATGAAATTAAGAAAAAGCGAAACACTGTTTCATAATATGGAACACTAGGGTTTGGGTTTTAATTTATATTATGGAGGTATGGCATGATTAAAGATATCAACATCGAAAAAATAGCGAAACATAATGTATTCAGGGAAAACGATTTTGTTTCGAAGGCAGAAGTTCAAGCTGCAATTGAGGAGTGTATAAAAAGAATCGAAAAAAACATGGATAAGTTTGGGGAAATGTATCCTACTCCAGCTACATTTGATAACAAGTACAAAATCATAGACAACATAGAGTGGACTACAGGTTTTTGGACAGGGATGCTTTGGTTAGCTTATGAATATACAAATGATGAGAAGTTTAAAAATTTAGCTGATAAAAATGTTGATTCATTTAAGCACAGAATAGATAACAAAATAGAAGTAGATCATCATGATATGGGGTTCTTATATAGTTTATCATGTGTAGCATCTTACAAGTTAACTGGTAATGAAGATGCAAAAGAAGCAGCAATTAAAGCAGCTGATCAATTAATAGGAAGATATCAAGAAACAGGTCAATTTATACAAGCATGGGGTGAGCTTGGTGCTAAAGATAATTACAGATTAATAATAGATTGCTTATTAAATATACCGCTACTTTACTGGGCACATAATGTTACAGGAGAGCAAAAATATTACGATATAGCATTTAAGCACTATACTACTTCATGTAATAATGTTGTAAGAGATGATGCATCAGCATTCCATACATTCTACTTTGACAATGAAACGGGTGCACCTCTAAAAGGAGTAACAAGACAAGGATTTAGTGATACATCTTCTTGGGCAAGAGGGCAAGCATGGGGAGTATATGGACTACCTTTAAATTATAGATACACAAAAGATGAGCAATGCTTTAGATTATACAAAGGGGTTACACACTACTTCTTAAATCGTCTTCCTGAGGACAACGTTTGTTTCTGGGATTTAATATTTAATGATGGGGATGATCAATCAAGAGATTCATCAGCAGCAGCTATAGCAGTATGCGGTATGCATGAGATGAACAAGTATTTACCAGAAGTAGATGAAGATAAAGAAACTTATAAGTATGCAATGCACACAATATTAAGATCATTAATAACTAACTACGCTACAAAAGAAAATGATGATGCAGATACACTATTACTTCACGGAGTTTACTCATGGCACTCAGGAAAAGGTGTTGATGAAGGTAACATATGGGGAGATTACTTCTACCTAGAAGCATTATTAAGATTCTACAAAGATTGGGAATTATATTGGTAAAATAATATTAAAATAAAAATTGAGGGGTGTTTATTATGGGTGTACCAGATATAAAAATGATGAGAATTGATGAAAGATTAATACATGGACAAGGACAAATGTGGTTAAGTGCTTTAGGAGCTAACTTAGTAATAGTAGCAGATGACGAAGCAAGCACTAACAAAATGCAACAAACATTAATGAAAACAGTAGTACCAGCATCAGTAGGGATGAGATTTTTCTCAATAGCTAAAACTTGTGAAGTAATACATAAAGCAGCACCACACCAAAAAATATTTATAGTTTGTAAAAGTCCTGAATCAGCACTTAAATTGGTTGATGGTGGAGTACCAATAAAAGAAATCAATATTGGAAACATACATAATCAAGAAGGAAAAGAGAAAGTAACTAGATCTATTTACTTAGGGGAAGAAGATAAAAATGCATTAAGAGCATTAAGAGATAAACATAGTGTTAAATTCAACACTAAGACAACTCCAATAGGTGGAGATGGAGCAGCAGAGGCGGATATAAGTAATTACTTATAAAATTTAATTAATAGGGGGATAAAGTAATGGAAATCGGAATATTCCAGTGTGTACTGATTGGTTTATGGACAGGATTTTGTTTGGGTGGACAGTTATTAGGAATATACACTAATCGTTCATTAGTATTAGCAACAGGAGTTGGTTTAATATTAGGTGATTTACCAACTGCATTAGCAATGGGTGCAGTTTCAGAAATCGCATTTATGGGATTCGGAGTTGGAGCAGGTGGTACAGTTCCTCCTAACCAGCTAGGGCCTGGTATAGTAGGTACTTTAATGGCTATAACATTAAAGTCTTCAGGAATGAACCCAGAAACAGCACTTGCATTATCTATGCCATTTGCAGTTGCATTCCAATTTATTATAACAGCAACATATACAGGTATGGCAGGTATACCAACAGCAGCAAGAAAAGCTTTAGAAGCAAAACAATTTAAGAAGTTCAGCTTCTTATCTCATTTATCATTTTGGGCATTTGTAGTAGTAGGATTTATAATAGGATTTGCAGCAGCATTTAGTGTTGAAGGAGCTCAAAGCTTAATAGCAATGATTCCAGTTTGGATAATAGATGGATTCTCAGTAGCAGGTAGAATGTTACCAGCAATAGGATTTGCAATGATACTTAACGTTATGGTTAAAAAAGAATTTACTGCATTTGTTGTATTAGGATTTGTTGCAATTACATTCTTTGAATTACCAGTTATAGGTGTGGCATTCTTAGCATTAGTATTTGCATTATATGATTACCATAATAAGCCGGTAGCGGTGGCAGTAAATCAAGTAGAAGGCATAGAGGAGGATTACTCAGATGGAATCTAAAAAGAACCCAGTATTAAAATTAAAAGATTATTTAATAGTAGCATTTAGATCGTTTTTCTTACAATCAGCTTTTAACTATGGAAACTACCAAGGTCTAGGATATGCTAACGTTATGTTACCAGCACTTAAAAAAATATATGCAAACAATGAAGACGCGCTAAAACAATCTGCGATTGAAAATATAGAGTTTTTCAACTCAAACCCTCAGACCTTACCATTTATAACTAGTATACATCTAGCTCTATTAGATAATGGTGAATCTGCTGAAAATGCTCGTTCAATAAAAATGGCTTTAATGGGGCCTTTATCAGGAATAGGTGACTCATTCTTCCAATTTGGTTTAGCTCCATTATTCTCAAGTATAGGTGCAGGTTTAGCTGCAGAAGGATTAATACTAGGACCAATATTATTCTTCTTAGGAATAAACGCATCTTTAATAGCAACTAAGGCTTTAACTGGATTCTATGGATACAAATTAGGTACTGAGTACATAGAATCATTAAGTGATAAGATGGCAAGTATATCAAGACTTGCAGCTATAGTTGGTATCACAGTAGTATCAGGTCTTGCAGTATCGTTTGTAAAGATAACTATACCACTTAAGTATGCAGCAACTTTACCAGATGGATCAGTTAATGAAATAGCATTCCAAACAATATTAGATAAAATAACACCAAACTTATTACCAGCATTATTTACATTATTTATATTCTACTTAGTTAGAAATAAAAAATGGAATGTATATCAATTATTAGCATTAACATTAGTTATAGGTATGGCTGGATCAGTACTTGGAGTAATAGCATAAGAAGGGGTGTAGTATGTATAATATATTAATAGTAGGACACGGAAATTTTGCAACAGGTATGAAGTCTGCATTTGACTTATTATTAGGAGAAAGTGATAGAGTTCATGCTCAAGATCTTTCAGGAGATATAACTCATGAGAAATTTGAAGATATAGTAAGTGATTACTTAAATAAACAGGATCAGTTAATAGTATTTGCAGATTTAATGGGAGGAGCTCCAAGCCAAATAGTAACAAGAAAAATAGCAGAACTAGCAAAATCAAAAGAGCAGTTTGTAGTTTCAGGAGTATCTTTAGGGCTTATGATAGATGTAGCTACAAACATATTAGTATTAAATGATGAAGAAAATATGTTAGAAAAGATAAATAATTCATTAGACTCAGTAAGAAATATTATGGGAGTTATGAGTTTAGCTGACTTTGAAGAAGATGAAGAAGTAGAATGTGAAGATATGATATAGAGTTTTAGTTTATATCAATTAAGGAGCAATAGCATGAGAGGTAGCACAATTTTATTGGTAGTAGTAATATTTGCAATGTATATTGCCACTATGGTAGTTATGCAAAATAAAAGAAAAAATCAAATGCAAATAGAGCAATCTAAAAGAGATGAATTTATTAAAGGTATAAAGGTTGGAGACTATGTACTGACTATGTCTGGAATATATGGATATATAAGAAAAATTAGCAACAATAGAGTTTCTTTAGAAGTTGCTAAAAATGTAGTAATAGAGATTGATGTACAGGCTATAATGGCTACCTTAGAAAATTAATCTATATAATAGAAAGAAAGCTACTAAGCATACTAAAAAATAGAAGAAGTAATAAAGAAGACGAGAATAAACTCTCGTCTTTTTTTATTACCAAGGAAATTATAACACTTCAAAGTATATTTTAGTGAACAATTTGCGAATCTATAAGTTCTGATATAATATAGATAAATAGGGATTTGTAGAGTGTCAAATACTTTTGACATGCGAAAAATAGGCAATATCAAATACTTTTGATGGTGAAAATTAACTGGAGGTTATAGACTAATGGTGCAGGAGGTCATTGTATGGAGATTGGAAAACAAATAAAAAAATATAGAACAGAAATGGAGCTCTCACAAGATGGATTAGCTGAAAAGATATTTGTATCTCGTCAAACTATCTCAAATTGGGAAAATAATAAAAACTACCCTGATGTGAAAAGCTTATTACTGCTAAGCTCTCTTTTTAATGTATCTCTTGACATATTAATTAAAGGGGACCTTGAAGAAATGAAAGAACAAATTAAAAAAGAAGACATTGATGTATTTAAACATGATAGAAATATTTTTAGCATATTGATGCTAGGCACTATTTTATTACCTATTCCACTTGTACGATTCATGGGAGATATTGGGTTTGGAATTTGGGGATTGATAGCTGTAGGATCAATATATTATGCAATTCGAGTTGAAAAACATAAAAAGAATTTTAATATCCAAACCTATAGAGAAATTATTACTTTTTTAGATGGTAAAAATATGGATGAACGTGAAAAGAATCAGGAGTATGGGAAACGAATATATCAGAAAATTTTGTTAGCAATAGGCTCTGGTTTAGTGACATTAGTAGTAGCGATTGTTATGATATTTATCTTATTCTAAAATTGTAGAATACATCTATCTAGTTAAGTTATAGAAATATGTCTTATTATGTTATCAACATTTTTAATTAAATCATATATTATAGTAAATAATTTGAAAAAAGGTGATAATTTTGAAAAAAGATACACTATCAGTTATGACATGGAATATTTATTTTGGAGCAAGCTTACTACCTTTATTTAACGCTTTACCTGCGCAAATACCTTTTAGAGTAACAGAAGTTTTTAGACAATTTTTAGCTACAAACTTTCCAATGCGTGCAAAAGCAATAGCTCGTATTATTAAGTTAAAAAATCCAGATATTATTGGGTTACAAGAAGCTGCCATATGGAAACTAATTCCACCTAATTCTAATGTAGTTGAATATGATTTTATAAAAATACTTCTTTGTGAGTTGAATAAGTTAGGATTATGTTACAAAGTAGCAATACTAAATAATAACTTTGAAGGTACGCTTCCAAGTAGCTCTAATAACTTAGTTAGCTTACATGATAGAGATGTTATATTAGTTCGTGAATATAGTGAAATAGAGATTATAAAAAGACAAGAGGCTAATTTTGTAAATAACTTAGTGGTAGATGTTGGAGGATTTCCAATAACAATATTACATGGATGGTCATATATTGATGCTTGTTTTAGAGGTACTATATTTAGATTATTAAATACACATCTAGAGGTAAATGATGAGAATATACAAATAGCCCAAGCAAACGAACTAATTTCTGGACCAGGAAATACAGCTTTCCCACTATTTTTTATAGGAGATTTTAATGCTAATGCTAATGATGGCAGTATAACTTATGAAAATTTAATTTCTGCAGGTTTTAAGGATGTATGGGATATTTCAGGTGTTGGAGATGGATTTACTTGTTGTCAAGATAATGACTTGCTAAATGCTTTTTCAACACTAAGTACACGAATTGATTTGATTTTGGTTAAAAATTTTGTAGACTTAGATGTTATTAGAGTTACCGTAGTAGGAGATAAGGATTCAGACAAAACTAAAACAAAATTATGGCCATCTGACCATGCAAGTGTTGTGGCAGAATTTAATATAGGGCAATATTGTTAATCCTATGATGATATTTAAAATATAAATAAAGTATTAAAAGATGACTTTCGATTTTTATGAAAGTCATCTTTTAATTTGTAAATAAAGAGCAATTAGTTATTAAAAAGTAGCTAGCTTGATATAGTAACCAATTCTATTGTAAATAGTATAATATATTAAATCTAGATATATAAACTGCTTTATAAAGAGAGGTGGATAGTATGGCTAAATATCCAAATGATAGTGTATACTCATGCAAAAATTACGACTGTAGAGAGTGTAATGAAAACTCGTGCCAAAATTGTGATTGCAGAGACTGTAGTGAGGACTCATGTAAAAATTGTGATCACAAAAAAGATTGTAAGCAAGAATACAAAATCCATTTTAATGATGAGCTTAGCATTGAATGTTGTGGAGATTTTGTGAAACAACGATTTGTTTTAAGTACAATTCTAAGAAATAATGTATCAGTTATTTATAATTCTACAAAGTTTCAAACTAGAGTAAAAAATGCACAGACTTTTATTAGTCAAAATCAATGTATTGAAGGTTTCCCATCAGGTAGAGTAATAGCAAGAAACTTATCATCAAACACATCAATAAGCTATACCGTAATTGGAGGCTCTGGCCAAGTTACTACTATAGAAGTAGGAGCAAAATCAGAAGCGGTTATTTTAGCTCAAGATATAAGTCGTGTAGAAGCATCTTCAGTTCGTTCTAAAGATCCAGCAAGGGTGTTATTTATATTTGATATAATAAATCCAATTAATGAGGATTAAGAAAATATTATATATTAAAGCTTGAAGTGTAAATTTGCATAAGGAAAGAGGTATATGTTATGGATAATTGCACGTGTAAAAAATGTACATGTAGTAAATGTAGTACATCTACTTATAATCACTTAGATGATACATCTACTGTTGATTGCGGTTGTAATATAGTAAGTCAGCAATTTTTTGTTGATGTAACAATAACTAATGGAGAGGAGAATCCACAGACAATTTATGAATCAACATTGTTTCCAGCAGTTGATCAGGAAGAGCTATCTAATATAAAGTTAACAAATGGAGGAGGCTCATGTGATGGAGTATATCCATCAGGAAGGGTGATAGCAAGAAACTTATCACAAACTACTGCCATGGTATATACAGTAACAGGAGAATGCGGAGATATTACATTAGAAGTAGCGCCAAATTCAGAAGCAGTAACACTAGCAAATGGAATAAGTGTGGTAAAAGCATTCTCAAAGCATCCAGGAGACCCGATTATAGGTAGGTTCTTCTTTGATGTAAGATATCCAACAGATCCAGTTATACCATCTAATGTAATAGGAGATTAAAATGAAGGCAGAATTTATTCTGCCTCTTATTTGTAGAATATACATACGGCTGTTATATATCAATAAACTCTAACTAATTTACTATGCATAAATAAGGCTTGTTTTTAATAGTATTAACTAAGATATAATTTGTACATATTTAGGAGGAAGTTCTCATGGTTATGATGGTAATCAACAAAAAAAAACTAAAGAAAATAGCTATATCAGTAGCGGTAATAATAGTAGCACTAGTAGGGATAGTATTAATGATAAATAGAGGTGATGGCTCTAAACCTACGTTTAACCTTAATGATGTAGCTGATATGCCATACTACCAAGGTACAAAACCAAATAGTGGATACGTTGCATTAACCTGCAACGTAGACCTAGGTTGGGAAAGCGAATACGTAGAATCAATACTAGAAACTCTCAAAAAAGAAGACGTTAAAATAACATTTAATGTAACTGGTAGATGGGCAGAGAACAATAAAGATCTCTTACTAAAAATCAAAGAACAAGGTCATGAAATAGGAAATCATGGTCACAAGCATCTAGACTATGCAAAGCTATCATATGAAGATAATCTAGAACAAATATCTACTTCTAAAAAGATAATTGAAGACATAATACAAGAAAAGACTAAATTCTTCCAAGCACCAGCAGGATCTTTTGGAGAAGGCACAGTAAAGGCAGCAAAAGAACTAGATTACATATGCTTCAAATGGGATATAGATACTATAGACTGGAAATATAGAGAACAGCCAGATGTAATAATAAACAGAGTTAATAATAAAGAAATGAAAGATGGAAGCATAATATTAATGCATCCAACTAATGCAACTACACAATGTATAGACGATATTATAAAAATAGTTAGAGATAAAGGATTTAAACCAGGAAGACTAAGTGATATATTCTAAAATGGAGCAACAGGATGCGAGCTTGCCAAGGGCACGTCACTCAAGCGTAGAGCATTTTATAGTTGAATAAATCACTTCACTAACCTATAATTTAATACATGTAGAGTAAGGAATCATCAGCAAATGTTAGAAAAATGGAGGACGAGTATGTATAAAAAACACACACTAAAGAATGGACTTACTATAATCGGGGAAGAAATACCATATTTAAAATCAATTGCACTTGGAGTTTGGATAAATGCTGGTTCAAGAATAGAGGACGAAAGTATAAGTGGGGTTTCTCATTTTATAGAGCATATGATGTTTAAAGGTACAAAAAACAGAACATCAAAGGATATAGCAAGTGAAATGGACAATTTAGGGGGACAAATAAATGCTTTTACGAGTAAAGAGTGTACATGTTATTACGTAAAGCTATTAGATGAACATATAGACAAAGGTATAGATATCCTGAGTGATATGATATTGAATTCTAACTTTGATCAGGCGGAAATAGATAAAGAAAGATCAGTAATATTAGAAGAGTTAAAAATGTATGAAGATTCACCAGAAGATCTAGCTTATGACATGTTAGTTGAAAATATATACAAAGATGATAAGCTTGGAATGAATATAATAGGAACTGTTAAGTCTTTATATGATATTAATAGAGAAAATATGTTAGAGTATTTTAATGATTATTATGTTCCTAATAATTCGGTAATATCTATATCTGGTAACTTTAAATTTGAAGAGATGGTTGAAAAACTAGAAAGTAAATTTAAAGATTGGAAAAGTAAAGAAGTAAATCTAGATATAAATGAAGCCAAGTTTAATTCTTGTTTTATATCAAAAAACAAAGATACTGAACAAGTTAACTTAGCAATGACATTAAAAGCAGTACCAGCAGATAATATAGAAGAAGCTTATGCACTAGCAGTTATTAATAATATATTCGGAGGAAGTATAAGCTCAAGGCTATTCCAAAGAATAAGAGAAGAGAGAGGTCTTGTATATTCTATTTATTCATCTCAAGCATTATATAGAAAAATAGGTGAGTTTGGTATATTTGCTAGTATGAGTAACGAAAACCTAGAAGAAGTATATAATTTAATTATAGAAGAAATTAAAAAAATAGGTAAGAACTACTTAACTAACGAAGAAATACATGCAAGTAAAGAACAGCTAAAGGGAAGTTATATATTAGGCTTAGAAAGTACAAGTAGCAGAATGATGTCAATAGGAAAAGATATGCTTTTAGGTAAAAGTGTAAAAACAACTGATGAAATACTAGAGTGCATAAATAATGTAGATATTGATACTGTAAACAGGGTTATTGATAAGGTATTTAACCTTGAAAACTTAGGAGTATGCATTGTTGGTAGGGATGTAGAAAAAATTATATTATAAGGAAAAAACCATTGGGGGGATAAACATGAATTTATCTGAAATAGCAGGTAAAGAGATAGTTAACTTAGTTACAGGAGAGAGACTAGGTGTAATTGGAGAATGTGACCTTATACTAGACGAAACTACAGGAAATATATTAGCATTGTTAGTACCTAAAGAAAGGGGATTTTTTGGACTTAGAAAAGATAAATCAGTACTTGAGGTACCTTGGAGAAGTGTTAAAAAAATAGGAAATGATATGATAATAATAGAGTACGACGGTATATATTAGGAGGATAGTATGGGGGTTTTAGTTCAGAAGTTTGGTGGGACATCGGTAGAATCATATGAAAAAATGGGTGAGGTTTGTAATATAGTTCAAGCCTATAGAGAAAAAGAAATAGATTTAGTAGTAGTAGTATCTGCTATGGGTAGAAAAGGTGCTCCATATGCTACAGATACGCTTATAGGATTATGTAATGGGGTAAATAAAATCCCTAAAAAAAGGGAGTTAGACCTTATAATGTCTTGTGGAGAGATTATATCAGGTACTATACTTGCTAGCATGTTACAAGGCAAAGGTATAGATGCAATATTCTTAACAGGAAGACAGGCAGGAATACTTACTAATAACAAGTATTCAGATTCTAAAATAATAAATATTAATCCGAAAAGAATAAAAAAAGAAATATCAGAAGGCAAAGTAGTAGTAATAGCAGGCTTTCAGGGAGGCACTGAAGATGGAGAGATAACTACTCTTGGAAGAGGTGGTAGTGACACATCGGCAGTAGCTATTGGAAAAGCTCTAGGTTGTGAAGAAGTTGAAATATATACTGATGTAGATGGTATAATGACTGCTGACCCTAGAGTAGAGCCAGATGCAGAAGTTTTAGAATTTATAGACTATGAAGAAGTATTCCAAATGGCAGATAAAGGAGCTAAGGTTATTCATCCAAGAGCAGTTCAACTTGCAAAAAGTGGAGATATAACTTTAGCTATAAAAAATACATTAAATCCAGAAGGTGATGGTACTAGAATAGGTTCTATGTACAAAAACCATAGCTCTGAAATT
This sequence comes from Romboutsia weinsteinii, assembly GCF_002250835.2. GTDB lineage: Bacteria > Bacillota > Clostridia > Peptostreptococcales > Peptostreptococcaceae > Romboutsia_A > Romboutsia_A weinsteinii. Next base: position 38,645 of record NZ_NOJY02000019.1, on the reverse strand, counting down.
GAGTTTGAAGAGGATACTGGATTTATGACAGCAGTTGCTCATAAGGATAAGATAGCTCAAGTTAAAATCAAAGCTCAAGAAGCTGATTTTACGACTATATTAAATGAGATAGAAGAAAAGAATATAAGTTTAGATATGATAAACTTCTTTATAGAGGAAAAGGCATTTGTAATTGATGAAGAGGATATAAAGGTGTTAAGTGAGATACTAGATAGATATCATATTGATTACGAAATAAATGCAGACTGTGCAAAGGTGACATTGATAGGTCAAAAGATAACAGGTACACCTGGTATCATGGCAAAAGTAGTAAGATCCTTATCAAAAGCTGGTATATCATTGCTTCAAACATCGGATTCACATATGACAATATCTTGCTTAATTAATAAAGCAGATATGGCTAACGCTGTTCATGCAATACACAATGAATTTTATGTAAAATAAATAATAGTAAGAGAGCGATAGATTATATATCGCTCTTTTTTATTGTATATATAATAATTATTAGAAATTTAAACTAATGCTTGAATGTAGAAAATTTTAATACTACAATATAATTAACTAATCAAATATTTTTGACTAATCAATTATAAAATAGGGGTATTTAGGAGGATAATATGAATTACTTAGATTTATATTTAATAAGAAACAACTGTAAGAGATACGATGTACATAAAAAAACGGGAATTAGTCAACAGCTGCTTTCGACTCATACCAAAAAAGAAGTTGGAAAGTATTCAGTAAAGGTATTAACAGCATTAGCAGATACCTTAGGAAAAACATCTGGTGAGGTATTAGACGAACTTTTTGCCTTGGAAAAAGAAAATCTAGCATGGGAAGTATTTAATCCAGAGGAACTACTAATTGGCTTAAAAGACAAGTGGGACATTATAATAATCAAAGGTGCATACGCAAAAGAGATATATAAGCTAATGAAATATCAGTTATCAGAAACTGAACTTATGGGTATGGAATTAGGAAGTGCTGGTGTATTAAGCGTTTTTGCTTATGCAATAGATTCGGTTAGAGACCTTTTTAGTAATTTGGAGAAAATAGATAAGGACATAGAGACGAAATTAAGATTATATAAATTGAAAGAAGTTTCTGATGATAAATTAGTTTTGAGTTTAAAGCAATTAGACTATTAATATCTATATAATTATACCTTTCAAATTACCATACTTAAAATTAGAGACCTATTTATAAATACTAAATGAATTTTTTTGATATACATGGGAAAACTAGCTTAAAAAGGTAATCTGAGAGGAGCATAACAATGAGATATTATGAAGATGATATGATACATAAAAATTATATAGAGTTTTGTTCAAATAATAATCCTAAAAAAGATAACAATATAAAAAATCAACAAGAAGATCCTGATGAGGATGATTCAATGCAAGAAGAAGAGGAAATCCAAAATATTAAGCAGATGGGAGTTCCTGGTATGCCTCCTCAACCTCCAAAAAACATACAATGTATAACAATAATAGGAGAAATTGAGGGTCACTTCGTAGGAAATCCTCAAAAGAAAGCTACAAAATACGAACATATAATACCCATGATATATTCAGTAGAAGAAAGTGAAGAAATAAAAGGAGTACTAGTAATCTTAAATACTGTAGGAGGAGATGTAGAAGCTGGTCTTGCAATAGCAGAGCTTTTAAATAGTATCTCTAAAAAAGTAGTAACTTTAGTACTTGGAGGAAGTCACAGCATAGGAGTACCTCTTGCCACTGCAGGAGACTATTCATTTATTGCACCAACAGCAACTATGATTGTTCATCCAATAAGAACTAACGGACTTGTTATAGGTGTCAATGAAACATTTGAATATTTTAAAAAGATGCAAGACAGAATATCAAGCTTCATAACAAGAACATCTAAAATCGATAAAGATGAGTTAAATAGAATAATGCATGAAAAAGAAGACTTAGTTACTGATGTGGGTAGTGTTCTTATAGGTAAAGATGCAGTAGAATGTGGTCTTATTGATGAGGTTGGCGGTCTAAAAGATGCATTAAACAAATTAAAAGAGTTAATTAAAGAAGGTAATGAAGAAAATACTAACAAAGACATGTAAAATAAATAAATTGTTTAAATAATACGTTATATGTTATAATTAAAAATTATAAGCAAAAGTGTTAGTGTCAAGGCATTAGCACTTTTTGCTATGAATGGCAACTTATTAGAATACAAGAGGTGAGATTGGTGGCTAGTAAAAAGAAGAAGAAAAAGAAAAAAGATAATAAGTTAAACTTTAATTCAGAATATCACAATTTGGTAACAATATTTGTAGGTATATTTTTATTATACGGTCTAAATTCAAACTCAATGGGATGGATTGGTACTTTTATCCAATCTATATTTAAAGGTTTGTTTGGGGGGCTTTCGATTTTCATACCATTTATGGTAATTATAAGTGGAATACTTGGTTTCTTTGATGGAAATGAATACATATATAGATTAAAAAATACCAAGACATATTACTTAGGTATAATGTTTATATTTGTGTTTTATGGGTTATTAAATTCGAGAACACTGCCTGTTGACAGTCCGATTAGTCCAGAGATGATTAAACCAGTAATGGAAATGGGAGCAAATGGAGAAGGTTGTGGATTAGTAGCTACAACTATCACATACTATATCAAACAGGTATTTGGAATAACAGGTGGATGGCTTATAAGTATATTTGCACTTTTTATAGCAGTATTATTTACATTTAATATATCTATTAAAGATTTAATAAGCAATATAAAAGCAACGGCAAATAATTCATCTAAAGAAAACTTAACGTTTAAAGATAAGATGTCAAATTTAAAAGACTCTGCTTTAAATATGATAACTGATGAGGTCGATGAAAATACAGTAGTCAAAAAAGAAAGTTTCTTAAAAGGTGTTATGTCAAAATCAAAGAATAATTCTAAAGAAGAAGATAAAACAAATGTAGAAGATGCAATAGATGATAAAACTATTAAAATAGTAGGATTTAATAAGGCTGAAGATGAATACTTAGAAATACTAGAAGGTACTCAAAGTATGTCAGAGTTAGAGGTATTAAAAGAACTACAAAATGTCAATAAAGATAATAAGGTAGATAATACTCCTAAAGCTAAAGAAGTATCATCTAATACGAAAATTGGACTTGAAAGAACTCAACCATTAGATATAAAGGTTGAATCATATGCCAATTATAAAAAACCTACACTAGATCTTTTAAATAAATTAGACAAAAAATCTGATGATAATGGAAAGAAGAGAGTATTAAAAAATGCATCATTACTTGAGAAGACATTATCAGATTTTGGAGTAGAAGCAAAAGTAAATCAAGTTACAGTAGGACCTACTATAACAAGATATGAAATACAGCCAAGTCCAGGAGTAAAGGTAAGCAAAATAGTTAACTTAACTGACGATATAGCACTTAGCTTAGCAGCGAAGAGTATAAGAATAGAAGCTCCAATACCGGGAAAGAGCGCTATAGGTATAGAAGTACCTAATGAAGAGCCTCAAATGGTAACTGTAAGAGAAGTATTAGAAAGTGAAGAATTTAAAAAGTTTGAATCACCTCTTGCAATGGCACTTGGAAAAGATGTAGCTGGAAAGCCAATAATAGGTGATATAGGTAAGATGCCACATTTACTTATAGCAGGATCAACAGGTTCTGGAAAGAGTGTGTGCGTAAATACTTTAATCAGTAGTATATTATACAAAGCAAATCCAGACGAAGTAAAATTACTTCTTATAGACCCTAAGGTGGTAGAACTTGCAAACTACAATGATATACCGCACTTATTAATACCAGTAGTAACTGACCCTAAAAAAGCTGCAAATGCACTTAACTGGGCAGTAGTAGAAATGAATAGAAGATACAAGCTATTTGCAGAAACACAAGTAAAAGATATAACAAGCTATAACGAAAAATCTGAAGAGAAGCTTCCAAAGATAGTAATAATAATAGACGAACTTGCCGACTTAATGATGGTAAGTGCAAATGATATAGAAGACTATATCTGTAGATTAGCTCAGATGGCAAGAGCAGCAGGTATGCACTTAATAGTTGCAACTCAAAGACCATCGGTAGACGTAATCACAGGAGTTATAAAGGCTAACATTCCATCTAGAATTGCCTTTGCTGTTTCATCTCAAACAGATTCAAGAACTATACTTGATATGGGTGGAGCTGAGAAGTTACTAGGTAAGGGAGATATGTTATTCTACCCACTAGGCGCAGCTAAGCCAGTAAGACTTCAAGGGGCATTTATCTCAGAAAATGAATCGGAAAGAGTAATCGAATTCGTAAAAAATCAAGTTAAAGATGAAGTTAAGTATGAAGAGAGTATCATGGAGACTATAGCTAAGACTGCTATTACAAAAACTAGTGATGAAGATGACTTACTAAGTGAGGCAATCGAATTTATTGTAGAAAGTGGACAAGGATCTTCTTCTATGCTTCAGAGAAAGTTTAAGATAGGATTTAATAGAGCAGCAAGACTTATAGACTCAATGGAAGAAAGAGGGATTGTAGGTCCAAGTGAAGGAAGCAAACCTAGAAAGGTATTAATAAGTAAACAAGACTTACAAAACTTAGAAGGTGAATAAAATTGAAAACAATATCAGTAGAAAATGCTTTAAAACTTGAAAATGTAATTTTTATAGATGTAAGAACAGAAGCAGAACACAAAGAGGATAATATATTAGAGGCATTTAATATGCCTCTTTTCAAAGATAATGAGCACAACGAAGTAGGTACAATATATAAGACTTTAGGTAAGCATGAAGCTATACAAAAAGGATTCGATTATGTTTCATATAAGTTAAAAGATATGTATGTACAGGCTACAGCACTAGCTAGTGAATACGACAATATAGTGATATATTGTGCTAGAGGTGGAATGAGAAGTGGTAGTGTAGTTAATCTACTGTCATCTCTAGGGGTAAATGTATATCAATTAGAGGGTGGATATAAGTCTTATAGACATTATGTTTTAGATTACCTGGGAAATATAATGGACACTAAAAACTTCATAGTTGTTCATGGATTAACAGGAGCAGGAAAGACTGACCTTTTAAAATTATTAGAAGACGAAAATATAGATAACATAGACTTAGAAGGAATTGCAAAGAATAGTGGTTCAACATTTGGATTTATAGCTTTTGATGAAAAACCGCCATCTCAAAAGAATTTTGAAACTAAGATATTTGAAAAACTATTTTACTCAAAGAGCGACTATATATTTATAGAAAGTGAAAGTAAAAGAGTAGGGCACGTACTTATTCCAAGTGAAATATATGATGCAATAGTAAGAGATGGGTATCATATACTTCTAGAGTGTAGTCTTGAAAACAGAGTAAAGAGACTTTGTAGAGATTATATAGATGGAAAAGGACCAGAAAATATTGAAGTATTAAATCAATGTATAAGCAAGTTTAGAAAAAGATTAGGTAACAATAAGGTAGACGGATATATTGGCTTACTAGAAGAAGGAAAGTATGATGAACTAGTAGAAAAGTACTTAGTAGAGTACTACGACCCATTATACATGCACTCAGTAGATAAGTATAAATATAATCAGACAATAAATTTTGATAATCAAGAGAAAGCTTTAAAGGAAAGTATAGATTTTCATAAGGCAGCAGTGGAAGGAGCAATATAATGTTAAAAGTAGCACTAGAATCACTAGGATGTTCGAAAAACTTAGTAGATGCAGAAATAATGATGGGTATCCTAAATAGAAAAGGGTACAAGTTAGTTGGAGATTTTGATGAGGCAGACATAATACTAGTAAACACTTGTGGGTTTATAGAATCTGCAAAGCAAGAATCAATAGATACAATATTAGAACTTGCAGAATTAAAAGAAACTGCAAACTTAAAATTATTAATAGTAACAGGATGTTTAGCACAAAGATACTCAGATGAGTTAAAATCTGAAATACCGGAAATAGATGCAATAGTTGGAACAGGAAGTTACCAACAAATAGACGAGATAATAGCAAACCTAGAAAAAGAAAATCATATAGTAAGTCTTAATGATATAGAATTTGCATACAACGAAGATCTTCCAAGATATGTATCTACTCCAAGTCATATGGCATACTTAAAAATAAGTGAAGGATGCGATAAGCACTGTACTTATTGTATAATACCTAAGTTAAGAGGTAAGCAAAGAAGTAGAAAAATAGAAGATATAGTTAAAGAAGCTAAGGACTTAGCAGCTAGAGGAGTAAAAGAGCTTGTAGTTATAGCACAAGATAGTACTATGTATGGTTCTGATATATATGGAAAAGCTGTATTACCACAGTTATTAGAAGAGCTTGCAACTGTAGAAGGAATAAAATGGATAAGAATAATGTACTCATATCCAGAATCAATAACTGAAGAATTAGTTCAAGTTATCAAAAAACATGATACTATATGTAACTACTTCGATATGCCAGTGCAACATGCAAGTAATAATATATTAAAATTAATGAACAGACACACAACTAAAGAAGATATCTTAAATAAAATAGAAATGATAAGAAAGTATATACCAGATGCAACTTTAAGAACTACAATAATAACTGGATTCCCAGGTGAAACTGATGAAGACTTTGAAGAATTAATAGAGTTTGCAAAAGTTGCTAGATTTGATAGACTAGGTGCATTTACTTACTCAAGAGAAGAAGGAACTGCAGCAGATAAGCTTCCAGGTCATATAGAAGAAGAAGTAAAGGCACAAAGAAGAGACTCTTTAATGATGGTTCAGCAAGGTATATCTCAAGAGCTTAATGCAGCTAAAGTAGGAAATGTGTACGAAGTATTAATAGAAGAGCAAATAGAAGACAAGGTTTATATGGGAAGAACTCAAGGTGATGCTGAAGAGATAGACAGTATAGTTTATGTAAAATCAGGTCTTAAACTTAACGTAGGAGACTTTGTTAAGGTTAAAATAAACAATGCTTTAGAGTATGATTTGATGGGGGATGTAATGAATGAACTTGCCTAATAAATTAACTTTATTTAGGATATTTTTAATACCAGTATTTATAATCATGATGCTTTCAAACATTGAGTCTAAGTATTTAATATCATGTATAATATTCATAGTTGCATCAATAACAGATGCAATGGATGGACATATTGCAAGAAAGCATAACTTAGTAACTGATTTTGGAAAATTTATGGACCCACTTGCAGACAAGTTATTAGTAATTGCAGCTTTAACTTGTATGATAGAGGTAGGTCTAGTACCAGCTTGGATGGTAATAATAATAGTGTCAAGAGAGCTTACTGTAAGTATACTTAGAGCCATAGCAGCAGCTGATGGTAAAGTAATAGCAGCGAGTGGTGGTGGAAAGATAAAGACAATAACTCAAATGTTATCAGTTGTAGTATTGTTACTAGGAGCTCAATACAATAACTCTACAATACTTTTAGTAGGTGGAGTACTTATATTAGTAGCGACTTTAATCACTTTATATTCAGGATTTGAGTACTTATACAAAAACAAAGAATTATTTATGGAAAGTAAATAATTTAGATAGAGGGGGGAGTCGTGTTTCACGACCCCCTCTTTTTTTATTGTAAAAAATAAAACTATTAAATTAATAAGCATAAGAATACACATATGTTAGCATATATTATATAATAGAAGAATATTATATAAACTTTATTAAGGAGGGATTTTTTGATAGACTTAATGATTGTTAGTGCATTAGTGTTATTAATATGTATAACATCAAGTAAAATATTATATAAATTTGGTGTACCTATTTTATTAATATTCATAGCCTTAGGAATGGTATTTGGTTCTGATGGTATTGTAGGAATATATTTTGATAATTATGAACTTACAAAGCAAATATGTTCATTAGCACTAGTTTTTATAATGTTTTATGGAGGATTTGGTACCAACTGGAATATGGCAAAGCCAGTAGCTGTTCAGTCAGTACTTATGTCAACCTTAGGAGTAGTTATTACTGCCGGTTTGACAGGATTATTCTGTGTAAAGGTTCTAGATACCAATATACTTGAAGGTATACTTATAGGTTCTGTAGTTGCATCAACAGATGCTGCTTCGGTCTTTGCAATACTTCGTTCTCAAAAACTAAACTTAAAAGGATCCATCGCTTCAATACTAGAAATTGAAAGTGGAAGTAATGATCCATTTGCATATATGTTAACTATTATTACATTGGGATTGATGGGCAACATTGATCATAGTACAATACTACCTATGCTTTTAAATCAGGTTGTAGCAGGAGTTATATGCGCAATTGTATTATCAAAGTTAACTATTTATTTATTAAAGAATGTAAATTTTGAGATAGAAGGATTTTACACAATATTTATTACTGCAATTGCAGTATTATCTTATTCATTAAGTGAGTACTTAGGTGGAAATGGATATTTAAGTGTATATATTTCAGGTATTATTATAGGTAACAGTAAAGTGCCACATAAAAAGAGTATATTCCAATTCTTTGATGGAGTATCGTGGATTATGCAAATCATGCTATTTTTCTTATTGGGATTATTAGCTTTCCCATCTAAAATACCATCAGTAATGATACAAGGTATAGCAATATCAATATTTATGATTCTTATAGCAAGACCAATTGCAACCTTTAGTATATTAAGTTGGTTCAAAGTGCCATTAAAACAACAGATTTTTATTTCTTGGGTAGGTCTTAGAGGAGCAGCATCAATAGTTTTTGCTATATATGCAGTTACCTACAATGTAAATATTGAAAATGATATTTTTCATATAATATTTTTTATAGCATTATTTTCTGTTGCAGTCCAAGGAACACTTATACCTACTGTAGCTAGAAAGCTTGACCTAATAGACGATGATTCCTCAGTGTTCAAGACGTTTAATGACTACAAAGAAGAAAATAATACTAAGTTAATAGAAGTAACAGTAGATGAGAAGAGTAATATTGCAAATAAATCAATAATGAACGCTAACATACCAGAAGATATTCTTGTAGTAATGATAAAGCGCAGGGGTGACGTATTAGTTCCAAATGGCTCTACAGTAATACTTCCAGAGGATGTTTTAGTTGTAACAGGAAATAACTTTGAGAAACTAAGCCAATATAAAGAAGAAAAAAGTGCAAAAATAATGGAAATCAAGGTTTCTACAAATAGTAATATTGCAAATAAACAAATAATGAATGCTAATATACCAGAAGATATTCTTGTAGTAATGATAAAACGCAGGGGTGAAGTATTAGTCCCAAATGGAAATACAATCATTCTTCCTGAAGATATATTAGTTATAACTGGAAATGACTTTACTATTATAGATAGTTTAAATATTATATAAACTAACAAAGTATAGTGTTGATTTCCTGATCTAAAGTAAGCGCTTAAATAAAAAATCTGTAAAATACTATAAGATAGATCCTATATAATGGACACGAAATAATATGTCTATATATAGGATCTTATTTTGTGCAGTTAAATATAAATTCTGAAAATAATACTTGCACTATAACCGTATTACTAATATAATACAGTTATAGCTGTACTACTGAACTAGTACGGTAATACGGAGGTGAATATATGAATTTTATACCCAACGATAGAGAGCCAGTCTATCTACAAATAATAAGATACATAAAACAAAAGATTGTAAGGGGAGAGCTAAATCCAGGTGATACTATAGCTTCAAGAAGAGAGATGGCTGTAAATTTAAAGGTAAATCCAAATACAGTTCAAAAGTCATATAAGGAGATGGAAGATATGGGGATTATAAATACAATAAAAAGTTATCAAAGTAGTATAACAACTAATGAGAATATAATAAATAACATAAAATCAGAACTTATAAAGGAGTCAATGCAAGTATTTATAGAAAATATGAAAGCTATAAATGTGGAAAAAGAAGAAATATTAAAAATAATAAACGATAATTATTAAGGGGGAAACTTAATTGATAGAAGTAAAAAATGTAACCAAGAGATATAAAAGAATAAAAGCACTGGATAATATATCTTTTAACATAGAAGAGGGAAAAATAACTTGTATACTTGGAATCAATGGTGTTGGAAAATCAACAACACTAAAAATAATTTCAGGTCTTGTAAAACCGGATAAGGGAGAAGTTTTAATTGATGGAGAAAAACTAAGTTATAAAATTTATGATAAATTAGCTTTTGTTCCAGACTTTGATATAAACTTTTCTCAATTCACAATAAAAGAAAGTTTTGAATTTATGAAGATCTTTTATAAAAACTGGGATAATGAAAAAGCATATGAAATGCTTGAAATGTTTGACTTAACTGATGATAGGAAAATATCAAAGCTTTCAAAAGGAAATATTGGAAGAGTAAAAATCATATTAGGATTTGCGCAAAATGCAAAATACACATTACTTGATGAACCATTCTCAGGTATAGATATATTTAAAAGAGAAGAGTTTTTAGCCGTCATGACAAAATACATAAATGATGAGCAAAGTATAATACTAACAACTCATGAAATAAGTGAAATAGAAATGTTAGCTGATGAGGTTATTTTAATAGATGAAGGTAAAATTTCTTTAATATTTAATGCAGAAGAAGTTAGGGAAAATGAGGGGATGTCAATAGTAGATAAAATGAGGGAGGTATATAAAGGTGAATAATATATTAACTTTATATGATATGGAGTTTAAGAGAATATACAAAATATTTTTTGCATGTCTAGGATTATTACTTGTAGCCAATATAGGTGCGACCGTTCTTAGTATGTATAATGTAGTTAGGAGTATAGCACTTCAAGAAGGAGTAAACAAAAGTCTAGATATTTTAAGAGGTAGTAAAGGGTTAACTTATGTATATCATTATTTAATTAATGAGTTAGCTTCAATGACTACATTTACTTTTGCAATAGCAATATTAATGTGCTTAGGTTATGCACTTGTAATATGGTATAGAGATTATTACTCAAAAAATAAAACAATAGCTGCATTATTTATGCTTCCGCAACCAAGGTTTAATATATATATATCTAAGCTTTTACTTATTGTAACTTTAATATTTTTAGTTATATCATTTCAAGTTCTATTTTGGTTTATCGATTTAAGTATATTAAAAATAGTATTAAATATAAATAATAAAGGTTTTACAGATGTATTTAGTACAATACTTTATAATAACATAACATTAATGAAATTAATATCACCTAGTATATCAACATTTATAATGATAGATTTTTTAGGGGTAATATTAGCAGTAGTAGTTATATTTACAGGAGTACTTATTCAAAGAAGTTATAAAAAACTTGGAGTTTTCTTAGGAATTATATATATTGGAGCTGTAATTATGTTATATATTTTCTTATCAGGATATTATGGAATATATACAGATATATTATTAAAAGTGCATCTAGCGTATTATGCAGTGATATTTGCTGGATCTATGTATTTATCAAATAAATTATTAAATAAAAAGGTATATTTATAGGAGGTAAATTATGAATAAAAAAATATCAAGAATAGCTTTAGGATTATCATTATCTTCTATAATAGTACTAGGTATACTTATAAATTCAAATTCTCCAAAAGATAAATTAAAAGATATAAATGGAGATAGAAATTCTTTAGGTGATGTAACTATATTATCACAAGAAAGATTGGGATTCTACTCAACAAAGATTATAACTTTATATAAAGATAATTATGAAGTAAATAATAATAGTAAGCAGTTAGCAAATTCAAATGAGGTTTATTCAAAAATATCTAATGAAAATAGAACTTTCCTTAGAAATAGCGTTATAAGCGATAATAATTATTATGAAACTAATGATAGTATAGGATATATAGGTTACCTTGATGAATACTATGACAATGAGGATGTATACATTATGACTACTATACATGAGAAAAATCTAAAAACAAATAAAACTACAGAAGTAGATATAAAACTCCCAACAAAATTTAAACAATCCAATAACAGTAACTACAAAAGCATAATAGCTAAATATAAAGATGATCTATACCTGGTAGTACATGGCGTAGATGGTATATTATATAATGACAGTGGTGAAATAGTAGATGAAGGTAGAGATTTTATTAAATTCTATAAAATAAATTTAGATAATAAAGAAGTAAAAGAACTAGATATTAAGACTGAATTTAATGAAAATGGAAAATACAAAGTAGTGGAAGATGGCATGTTTGTAAATAACAATAAGATTTATTTTAAAATGGAAAATAAAGAAACTAAAAAATATAATTTAGCTTATTATGACTTAGCAAGTCAAAAAGTTGAGACTATAAAAACAGAAATAAGTCTAGAAACAGATATGTCTTTATATGAGAGTTCAGTTGAAGATAACAAATTAAACTTACTATATACTAATAAAGATATAAAAGACAAAATAGCACTTCACTTAACTACTATTGATTTAAAATCTGGAGATATATTAAATGACAATGTAGTGTATGAAATGGATAAATTGAATAGATTTAACGATGCAACTAATTTTAGAGTAGTGGATAATAAACTTTATGTAACACTAAAGTCACATAAGATTGATAAGCAGGAAGTAAGAACAAAAGATAGAGAGTATGCAGATAGTATAGCAGTATTTGATGAAAAAACTAAGAAGTTACTATATGTAGGAGAGTATTCTCAAGGGTCTGGTTATTATGAAGGGAACTATATACTTAAAAATGAAGAAGTATAAAATAAATAATAATCTATGAATATTTAGATAGAAAAAGGTGGGGAGTCGTGTTTCGCGACTCCCTCCTTTTTCTTATAAAAATTTACCTTTAAATCCTCCACCTTTTACTTCATTTACATCATTTATACATATTAAAGCTTTATCATCAACAGAATAAACCAATTCTTTAAATTTAGCTATTTCGCTAGTTTTTACAATACAATATAATAATTTTTTCTTATGGTGTGTGTAAGCTCCTTCTGCTTCTAAATATGTAACACCTCTTCTTAATTTAGTCATTATGTAATGTGCTATTTCCTCATCGTAATCGGATACTACCATTATTGATTTTTGACTATTAAAAGAATCTTTGACTATTGCCATTGTATGAGATGCTAGATACATTGCTATTAAAGTATAAAGTGATAACTTAAATCCAAATAAAAGTCCTCCAGCACTAACAACAAACAAATTTACAGTAACAAATGTATTTTTCATTTCAATATTAAATTGTTTCTTTAGTGCTGCAGCAATTATATCTAATCCACCTACACAGGCTCGAGATTTAAAAATCAATCCCATACCAGCACCATTGAGTAAACCACCATATATACATTGAATCATAGTATCATTAATCTGTACGTATTTGTATAAATCCTGAGTTACACCAAGTGCAAAAGAGAATAAAAACATATTTATAAAACTCATTATTAAAAAATCTTTATCTAAATATTTTATCCCGACTATAAATATTGGTATGTTAATTAGGAATGTACTTACACCTTGATTTATTCCAAATATTGTATGAAGAATTACACCGATTCCAGCAACCCCTCCACTTAGAAGCTTAGCTGGAGTTAGAAAAGCATTTATACCCATTGCACATAAAAATATACCAAATACCATTAACATACACCTAAAAATATAGTCATAACTTTTTCCTATAGACACATCTTTATTTCTCATGTATATTTCTCCTTAATAAATATATTTATAATACATAATATTAATCAGGTATAGCTTATATGATTCGTGAATATTTTAAAGGTCATAAAATTAGTAAAAAGTAACTACATGAACTATGGTCTTCAATGTTACTAAAACGTAACATTGGAGGTTAAAAAGTAACCTTAGTATAAGGAATAAATCACTAAAAAAGTTTAAAATATAAATATAGAAAACAAAGAACAAATAAATGCGGAGGGGAATTTTATGAAAGAAATATTAAAAATAAAAGATGTATCAAAGGATTATGGAATAAAAGGATTTAAAACTAACGTACTGAGAAACATATCACTAACGGTCAATGAAGGTGATTTTGTATCAATAATGGGGCCATCAGGTGCAGGTAAGACAACTCTACTTAATCTGATGTCTACTCTTGATAAAGCAACATCAGGAGAGATAATACTAGATGGAATAGATGTGTCTAAGGTGAAAAATAAAGAATTATCTAAGTTAAGAAGGGATAAAATCGGATTTATATTTCAAGATTATAATCTTTTAGACAACATGACACTTATGGATAATATAGCACTTCCTCTAGCATTAGGTAAAAAGAAAAGTAAAGAAATAGAAGATAGAGTCATAGAAATAGCTAAAAAGTTTGGCCTAGCTAATCATCTAAACAAGTATCCTTATCAATTATCAGGTGGTCAAAAACAAAGAGGTGCAGCCGCAAGGTCTTTAATTACAAATCCATCAGTAATATTTGCTGATGAACCTACAGGAGCATTAGACTCTAGATCTGCATATGAGCTATTGGATTCGCTAGATAGAATAAATAAAGAAAATAATGCGACTATAATAATGATTACACATGACCCTATAACCGCAAGTTACTCAAATGAAGTATATATGATAAATGATGGAAATATAAAATGTAAGTTAAATAAAGGGGAAAGTAGAAAGGAATTTTATCAAAAGATAATGGATATGTTGTCAGCTATGGGAGGTGAATTGTAAGTGAGTGTATTTAGTATTGCTTATAATAATTTTAAAAATAACTTAAGAACATATATGGCATTTTTTATATCAATGGTATTTTCGGTAGTGGTATTAACCAACTTTGAAATACTAAAGTATGGTGAGACTATAAAAGTATTACAAGGAGAAAATAGAAAATTTACAGAAGCAATGCTTATATCTGTAATAGTAGTATTAGCAATATTTTTATTTTTCTTTATATGGTATGCGACCAATGTATTCTTTAAAAATAGAGTGAAAGAAATTGGTATACTATCATTTATGGGATTAGATTTATTTACAATAGGTAAAATATACTTTGTTGAAAATATGCTAATAGGAATAAGCTCATGTATAATGGGACTAGCAATAGGCATAGTATCAGCAAGATTTTTTCAAGTTATAATTATAAAACTGTCAGGATTTGAAATAGATGTTTCCAATGATTTTAGTATAAAAGCAATAATTTCAGCTAGTGTAATATTTATTTCTATATTTTTAATTATGACTATAAAAGGTTTCGTTACTATAAGCAGAAGTAGTGTAATTAATTTAATAAATGCTTCAAAGAAACAAGAAAAGATACCTAAGGTGGGTCTATTATTATATTTGTTAGCAATAGTATCAGTAGCGATAATTGTATATGGGTATTACCTTTCGATGGATATAAGAAGTGGAAATATAATGGATATAGTTCCTATTATATTAATAATAGTAGTTGGGACTTATGGTTTATTTAAATCTGTAATACCAGTAATATTTAATATGTTGATGAAGAATAAAAAGATATTATTTAATGGAGAAAACATAATCGCAATAAATAATATTAATTACAGACTAAACAAAAATTATAAAACATATGCAATTATTTCTATAGTAATAACAGCTACTATATCTACACTTGGAGCTGCTGTTGCCATAAAGGCTATTCAAGAAAATGCCGAGGATCAAAGAAATATATATACAGTAAGTATAGTATCATCAAATAAAGATGAAGCTAACCAGGAAAATATAGAAACTATAATAAAGGATACTAATGAAGTAAATTACTCTATAAATCCTGAATTAACAGTGATAGAAGATAAAAATAATAAATATATTGGAGATTTAGGCCATGTATTGATGAAATATAGTGATTTAGTAAATATACTTAAAGCAAATGGTCAAGAAGAGTCAATAAAAGAATTAGGCAAAGAATTAGTTGAAGGAAAAGATATAATAGAGCTAAAAAGCCCTCAGACAATAGCATCTGTAGCTGAAAAAGAATTTATGGCAGAAATAGGTGGAGTGAAATACAATATATCTAAAGGTGAAGTGAAAGTTCCTGTTTTAGGTACAGGATTTAATCAATCTATAAAAGTTATTAATGATAAAGAATATGAAAAATTAAGAAATAAAGGACAACAATTATATTTTTATGGTGCTAAAATAAAAAATGAAGCTAATAGCCAAGAGGTGTTTGACAATCTTGAAAAGCAGTTAAATATAAAAGATGGCTATATCCGAAACGGATATAAAGCACAAAATGAAAGCCAATGGATGAAATTTGCTTATGCAGTTTTAGTATTTTTATTTATAGTGTTCATAATGGTTGCAGGAAGTATAATTTACATGAAAATATACAATGATGCATATGAAGATAAAGAAAAATATAATATATTGATAAAAATAGGTGCTACAGAAAGAGAAATAAATAAAGCTATACTAAAAGAAGTAGTTATATTTTACGCATTACCTATGATAAGTGCCACTATATCTAGCTACTTCGCACTTAGACTGGCAGGAGATTTATTGATGACAAATTTATTTAATATATATATATTAAGTTTAGTTATATGCTTTATAATATTTATATTATTTGGCGTAATTTCAGTAAATAAATTCAAAAAAACAATAAAATATAGTAATTAATAGATGTGATTTACTAATAAATAAAGAGACTCTTAACATAAGAGTCTCTTATTATAGTTGTGTATATAATATCTTTACATGAGATAGTTATTTATAGTATAAATAAAATAGCAAAATGAATGGAGATGAGGTTAATGAACAGAATATTACTGATAGAAGATGATATAGATTTAGCAAAAGAAACATCTTTGGCTTTAGAAAAATGGGGATTTTATGTTGATTTAATCGAGAACTTTGAAAAAATTTTAGAAGAGTTTATTGATAAAAAACCAGACGTTGTTATTATGGATATAAACCTACCCTTATACAATGGATTTTATTGGTGTGAAAAAATAAGAGATATTTCAAATGTACCTATTATATTCTTATCATCAAGAGATTCGGATATGGATTTAATCATGGGTATAAATAACGGAGGGGATGATTATATAACAAAACCATTTTCTATAGATGTTTTAGTTACTAAGGTAAAAGGAATAATAAGAAGAGCTTATAAATATAGTGACTCAAGTAGTATTATGCATTACGATGATTTAATATTTGATATAGAAAAAGGAACTATAAAGTATAAAAATAAGTGTGAAGATTTAACAAAAAATGAGATAAAGATATTTACAAGTCTCTTAAAAAATAAAAATAAGGTAGTATCTAGGGAAAGTCTTATGATGTCTCTTTGGGATAGCGATGAGTTTGTAACAGACAATGCTTTAACAGTAAATATAAATAGACTAAGAGGAAAGATTAAGGATATAGGGTTTAATGATATGATTAAAACTAAGAAGGGAATGGGATATATAATCCAATGAGTATGATAGAGTATATAAAAAATAAGTTTAGGTATATATCATTTATATTCATAATACTTGCTATAACTAATATATATTTATTTTCATTAAATTCATTTAAAGATAGGTATGGAGAATTAATTTACTTAGATATACTTCTTATAATAATTATTGCGGTGTTTTTTATTTTAGATTATAGGAAATGGCTAAATAAATATAAAGGCATTTATGAGTGTATAGAGGAGAATAATGATATAAGTGAATACTTAATTTATGGTGATTCTTTTGAAGAACGTATAATGAAAGATATTATATCAAGCATAAATAATAACAATAATAAAGATATAAGAAAATACAAAGAATCACTAAAAGAACTAGATGAGTATATAGCTAAATGGGTACATGAAATAAAAATACCTATATCATCACTTAATATAATTACAGATAGACTAGAAAACATTGATGAGAGCATAAGTGTAAAAAATCAAGTCGAGAAAATAAATTTTTTAGTAAATTCTATATTATATGGTAGTAGAAGTACAAGCCTATTTGAAGATATGTTTATAAATAAAGTTAATTTAGTAGATATAATCAAAAAATCTATAAAGAATAACTCCTTTCTTCTTATTAGAAATAACATAGATATTGATATAAAGGAATTAGATTATCAAGTTTATACAGATTCAAAATGTATGTCATATATACTAGATCAAATCATAAATAATGCTATAAAATATTCTAAAGAAACCGGGAAGGTAGAGTTTAAGGCTACTAAAGAAGAGAATTGCATGATATTATCAATTAAGGATTATGGGATTGGTATACACAAAGAAGATTTAAAGCGAATATTTGATAAAGGATTTACAGGAACTAATGGAAGAGAAAAGATTTACAAATCAACAGGTATGGGTCTTTATTTTTCTAAAAAAATAATAGATAAACTTGGTCATAAGATAGAGGTATACTCTGAAAAAGGTATTTATACAGAGTTTAAAATATATTTTTATAATATTATAGATTATCTAAATGTAGATAATCATTAAAAAAAGAGGGCGTCGGTTTTTACGACTCTCTCTTTTTGTTATAAATTACAAACATATATCAATAAAATAATAAAAACTTGAGAATCATAAGTAGAGATAAAAATTATTAAAATGAAAGGATATATAATTATGTGCACTGCATTAACTTTAACAACAAAAGATGGTTATCATTTATTTGGAAGAAATATGGACTTAGAATACTCATTTAACCAATCAATAGATCTTGTACCTAGAAACTTTAGCTATATAAATAAAATAACAAACGAAACTGAAAAAACAAAGTATGCTATGATTGGTATGGGAATAATAATGGATAACCATCCATTATTTGCTGAAGCTATGAATGAAAAAGGACTAGCTTGTGCAGGTTTAAATTTTCCTGGATATGCTCATTGGGAAGAAACTTCTATAGAAGGTAAAACTAATATAGCGCCATATGATGTAATACTTTGGATACTAGCAAACTTTGAAACTATTGAACAGTTAAAGCCTGAATTAGAAAAATTAAATATTGTTGGAAAGCCATTTGCTAAGTCAACACCTCTTCCAACGCTTCATTGGATAGTAACAGATAAAAAAGGTGATTGCATAGTAATAGAAAAAACAAAAGATAAATTAACTGTATTTGATAATAAAGTGGGAGTGCTAACAAATTCGCCTACATTTGATTGGCACATTACCAATTTAAATAATTATATGGGCATAACTCCTTATCAGCCAAGTGATATGACATGGAGTGATCAACAATTAAAACCATTAGGGCAAGGTGCAGGTGGATTTGGGCTTCCTGGAGATTTTTCGTCAACATCTAGATTTGTAAAGGTAGCATTTTTAAGAAGTAATGTAGCTTTTAGTGAAGCCGAAAATTCAGGAATAATTGAGTTTTTCCATATACTTAATGGCGTAGCTTTTGTAAGAGGTTCAGTAGAAACACCTGAGCAAAAAAATGATATTACTCAATACACTTCTTGTATGTGTCAAGAGAAGGGAATTTACTATTACAACACATATAACAATAATCAAATAAGAGTTATAGATATGAATAAAGAAAACTTAGATGATGATAAAATTAAGATATTTGAATATAAAGATAAGTTAAACATGGAGTATGAGAATTAGTTTATTAAAGCTATAAATAGGGGGAAGTCGTGTTTTACGACCCCCCTATAAATATTATATTTCTAATATAAAAAATACCTGATAACTATGGTTTATGATTAATCTTAACATATTTTAAAATACTATAAGTTCTAAAAATAGAAGATACCACCAATACTCCAAGAGAAATGGATCCGCCAACAAAAATTGTAGTAGTACCTGTAGCTATAGCCGAATTAAAATTGTTTTGAACCAAATAAAACATAGTATTATAAAGTCCAAGCCCAGGTATTAAAGGTATAACACCTGGTATAACAAAAACCGTAGAAGGTTTTTTCATAACTCTAGCCAATAGCTCCCCGCAAATAGCAACTAAAGATGCAGCAAGAAAATTTGACGTCATAACATCAAGCCCAGCTCTATTTAATAAGACATAGAAAACCCAGCCAAAAGTACCAATAATACCAGTAGGGATTAGCGATACCACTGGAGCACAATTAAATATAGCAAATCCAATAGCTGCTAAAAAGGAAAATATGATATGTATACTTAAAGGAAGATCAATCATTATAGTACTCCTCCTGACTTAAAATATATATTGAGAATAACACCAATACCGCTGGCAATACAAATAGCAGTAATAGCTACATCTAAGATGAGTGTCATACCAGATATTAAATCACCAGAAATTAAATCACGAATAGATTTTATAAAAGGAACTCCTGGAAGCAATGGCATTATAGATCCAACTATAAGCATTTTTGGACTAGGTATTATATTAGCTAAAGTTAACGACACACCAACTAATCCTATAAAGAAAGAGGCAACTATAGTTGAGAACGTCGAAATACCACTTATTTTTAGTACCCTATTGTAGCAGAGATTTGCAAGTACAGAAGTAATAAGTGTTAGTATAAATACAACAGTATTATCTCCACCTGCCAATACTGCAAAGCTTGCAGATCCTACAGCAGTAGCTAAGTTTACAACGTATCTTGGATAGGGACTACTTACTTCTAGCTTTTTCAACTCATCTAAAGCATCATTGGAAGATAAGTTAGGTCTATTAACAAACTCTCTAGAAAAGGAGTTTAATAAATCCATCTTTGCTAAATTAGTAGCTCTATATCTAATAGTTTTCATAAAGCTATACCCATCGAATCGTTCATCTGAAATTATTATAACAGTAGGTGTAGTGAAAACACTTATATGATTAAACCCTCTAGATTTACAAATTCTAATTACGCTATCTTCTACACGATAGGTTTCTGCACCGCAAGAGAGCATAAGTTCACCAAAAAATAGTGCTAATCTGAGAATATTTTTTTTATCTTTATCATTATATTCTGGACACATGATTCCTCCTAAATAAAAATTACGCAATTATTGCATATAATGCTATCATTGACTATTATGGTGAAATGTATTACATAAAAATCCATAATATATAATAAATGTAAAATAAGTTTCGTATGCAAATAAAAATAGAGTACCTAGGTACTCTATTTTATTACGCTACATATAGTTAGTTGTAATATTATTTAAATTGATTTGTATATTTTTGATTCTTTTCTTCTTTACATTGGCATCCATCTTTATATTCTGGACAAGTTCCTTGTAGTCTTTTCTTTGTAGTGCAAGACATTTTAACATCACTGTTGCTATTAAACTTTGGTTGTTTGTTTTTCATTAAGTTGTCCTCCTAGTAATAGTTTTAATACATTCTTATTATTATCTACTTTGGCAAAAATATTGTATTAATTTGTTTGAAACTAACAATTTAAATTTATAATATATCAAAACAATAAATTTATTTTATTTAAAATAAGATGAAAAAGATGTAATTATTCTTGTAAAATCATGTTATTATTTAAACAAATACATAGGCTTAAAAAACTTATTCAACATATTGGCATCACTACATTGTCATAATATTTGGACTATTCCTTTTTTGTTGAATATTAAGACACTATGTGCTACGATTTACGTGAAGTAATAAATTTAAAGGGGAGGGGTGTCAAATGAATATCAGTCAAAAATTGTCTGAGTTGAGGGAACTTATGAAGGAAAGAAATATGGATGCATATATTATTCCTTCAGCTGACAATCATCAAAGTGAATATGTAGGGGAACATTTCAAAGCAAGAGCTTTCATATCTGGTTTTACAGGATCAGCAGGAACAGTGGTTGTGACAAAAGATGATGCTGGGCTGTGGACTGATGGAAGGTATTTTATTCAAGCTGAAACTCAGCTTCAAGGAAGTGGCATAAGGCTTTTTAAAATGGGAGAACCAGGAGTACCAACAGTAGAAGAGTACCTTTACTCAACACTTACTGACAATGGAACACTAGGATTTGACGGAAGAGTAATTGCTGCACAAGAGGGAATCTCTTTTGAAGAAAAGCTATCAAGTAAAAATATAAGCATTGCTTATAATGAGGATCTTGTGGATATTATCTGGAAAGATAGACCTGCAATTTCACAAAAACCTGCTTTTTTACTAGATGTAAAGTATGCTGGTGAAAGTTTTTCATCAAAACTTAGAAGACTTCGTGAAAAGATGCAAGAATCAAATGCTACTACTCATATAATTACAAGCTTAGATGACATTGCATGGTTGTTTAACATTAGAGGAGATGATGTTGAGTACTCACCTTTATTTCTTTCTTATTGTGTAGTAACAACAGACTGCGTGCATCTTTTCGTTGATGAGAACAAATTAAATAATGATATTGAGAAAACGTTATCGAATGAGACGGTTATAATTCATCATTACAATGATGTATATGATTTTATTAAAGGTATACATAAAGATGAAGTAGTAATGGTTGATTTAAGAAAAATTAACTATGCAATTCTTAATAACATACCAAATGATGTAAAAAAAGTGGAAAAAGAAAATCCAACAATACTTTTTAAGGCTATAAAAAATAATGTTGAATTAGATAACATAAGAAAAAGCCATATAAAAGATGGTGTAGCCTTTACAAAGTTTATGTACTGGATAAAAAATAACATAAGTAATATGGAAATAACTGAAATAAGCGCATCAGACAAGCTTGAAGATTATAGACGTGAGCAAGAAGGGTTTATTAGTCCAAGCTTTGCACCTATATCAGCATACAAAGATCATGCTGCTATGATGCATTACAGCGCAACTGATGAATCTAACTACAAGTTAGAACCAGAGCATTTATATTTAGTTGATACTGGAGGAAATTACTTTGAAGGTACTTCAGATATTACAAGAACAATTTCACTAGGTCAAATTAGTGAAGAATTAAAAATCCATTTCACTGCAGTTGTCAGGGGGATGATTAATCTTTCAATGGCAAAATTCTTATATGGAGCAAAAGGATTCAACCTTGATGTACTTGCAAGACAGCCAATATGGCAACTTGGTATAGACTACAAGTGTGGAACGGGACATGGAGTTGGATATCTTTTAAATATCCACGAAGGACCTGCAGGATTTAGATGGCAGATAGTTCCTTCAAAACATGAGACTGCTGTAATTGAACCTGGTATGGTAATAACTAATGAACCAGGAATTTATATTGAGAACTCTCATGGTATTAGAATAGAAAATGAGTTGATTGTAAAGTCAGCTGAAAAGAATGAATTTGGACAATTTATGGAGTTTGAACCTGTAACATATGCGCCTATTGACCTTGATGCTATAGAAGTATCTGAGCTAAACAAGCAAGAACGCAATTATATTAATAATTATCATAAATTAGTTTATGAAACAATATCACCGTATCTTTTAGATGAAGAAAGAGCTTGGCTAAAGACATATACTAGAGAAATATAACACTATTATAATCTTGAAAGGATTTGAAATTATGAGCACAAATGTAGTAAGTAAGAAAAAGAAATACCCTCTAGGATTTTATTTCTGTGCAACAACTTTCTCTTTTGAAAGAGCTGCATATTATTCTTCAAAGTATTTAATCTATATGTTCTTAACAGCATCAATAATAACTGGGGGACTTGGAATAGATAAAGGGCAAGCTGCAATAATGCAGGCGAATCTTGTTGCATTTACATATCTTTCTCCAATAATTGGAGGATACATATCAGATAGATGGATAGGTGCAAGATATACTATACCAGTAGGTATGTTTTTAATGGCAGCAGGATATTACTGCGGATCAATAGCCGAGTCTACTTCAATGGTAATTGCTATGATTGTACTAGTTTCAATAGGTACAGCGTTCTTTAAAGGTAACGTATCAGCTGTAAATGGGCAATTATTTGATAACCAAGAAGACTTAGATTCAGCATTCTCAGTACAATATTCTTTTGTGAACATAGGATCTTTTATAGGAACTACAGCAGTTGGTTTTCTTTACATGAAGACATTTGCAAAAAATGGAGTACTTGGCTTTTCTCAATGTTTCTTATTAGCTGCTATTTTATGTATAATAGGTGGGATATGGTTTATAATTGGATGGAGATTCCTAGGAAATGCTGGAAAGAGACCATTTAAAGAAGGTGTTGTTGCAGAAAAGGTTGAGATAAAAGAAAAGACTCCTCTTACAAAGACTGATAAGAAGAGAATTGGAGCTATAGTACTTGTATCATTCTTCTCTGTAGTATTCTGGGTGTTCTGGTACTTAACTTATCTTGCAGTGTATGATTATGGTGCAGAGTTTGTTAACTTACTTGTTGGTGGATTTGAAGTTCCTCTTGCTTGGTTTGACTCTTTAAATGCATTAGTTTGTATAATACTAGGTCCAGTACTTGCTGGAGTATGGGCAAAACTTGCTAAGAGACCACAAGGAGATATGAGTATATTTAGAAAGCTTGGACTAGGTCTTATATTCTTAGGACTTTCATTCTTAATGCTTGTTGGTGCTGAGCTTACAAGAGGAGCTGGTAAAGCTAGTATAATGTGGATAGTAATGTTTGGTATACTTTTAAGTATTGGTGAAATGCTATTCTCACCACTTGGAAACTCTTTTGTAAGTAAGTATGGACCTAAGCAAATACTATCAGTTCTTATGGGAGTGTGGATAGTTGCTACCTTTATTGCGGCTCAAGGATATGGATATATATATAGCTTCACTCTAAACTTTGACTTTATAAAAGTTTATACTATAATTCCAATAATCACATTTGTTACAGCAATAGTACTATTTGTATACGATAAGAAACTAAGTAGTCTTGTTGAAGAAGATGAAGCAGTTGAGGCTACTAACTAGAAATATTAATAAATCGAATAATAATTATAAGTAAAAATAATTGCTTATAATTAAAGTTATAATGAAAGACCGTATTAGCAAATAAGCTGATACGGTCTTTTTTATTACAATGAATCTTTTATTATAGTTTTAAAATTATCTATAAAACTTTATAGAATCTTTAAAATTATAAATTAACATCTAAATATAACTTAACAACAAATATTTGGAGGTGCTCTTATGAGAAAATATATTTTAAAGGTAGATAACGTGTCAAAAAGTATTAAAAGAAAAAAGATAATAAATAATATTAGCTTTGAAGTAAAAGTAGGAGATATATGCGGTTTTATAGGTCCAAATGGAGCAGGTAAGACAACTATGATAAGACTTATTACAGGACTTATTACTCCAACAGAAGGAAATATTTATATAGACAATTACGATGTCAATAAACAAAGAAGAGAAGCATTAGAAAACTTAGGAGCCATAGTTGAAGCACCTATATTCTTTTCATATTTGACTGGAGAGCAGGTACTTAACAATTTATCTACACTAAATGAAAATATGAGTAAAAATGAAAGAAAAACAAAGGTTGAAGAAGTATTAAAAATAGTAGGACTTTACGATAGAAGAAAGGATAAGGTATCAACTTATTCATTAGGTATGAAGCAAAGGCTAGGTATTGCACAGTCACTACTTAATAATCCGAAAATAATAATTCTAGATGAACCAGCCAATGGACTAGATCCTATGGGTATGATTGAGCTTAGAGGATTGATTTTGAAATTAAATAAAGAAAAGGGTATAACATTCTTTATCTCAAGTCATTTGCTAGATGAACTTCAAAAAATATGCGAAAAGCTTGTAATTATAAAAGAAGGAAATTTAGTTTGGTGTGGGGATACTAGGGATTTAATAGATGAATCAGAAAGTAATAATTTAGAAGAAATCTTTGTAAGTCTTATGACTAAGTACTAGGAAGGTGATAGATTATGAAGAGTTTATTTATCAGTGAATTTCAAAGATTATACTACAGAAAATCTACTTGGGCTTGCTTTTTAGCGATACCTGTTTTATTAATAGCCTCAGCTAAATACTATTTAGGGGTTAACATTACTATGGAGGTATCTAATCCACAGTTTACAAGCTTTTTAAATTTTCCGGTTGCAGCTATGCAAGAGCAACTAATTTTAGGTTTTAACATGATAGTTGTATTATTAATGATTTTATCAGTTACACAAGAAGTCAGAAATGCTTCTATTAGAATGGTACTTATTCGTAAGTTTAAGCCAATTGAGGTATTTATGGCTAAGTTTTTAGTAATAGTAGCTACGATTTTTATATACTTAGTAGCTTATCTAATACTTGGATATATAATTGGATTTATTATTTTTCCTAAGATGGATAATGTGTATATATTTTATTGGGGTAAAGCTTTTGATGAAGCTCAAGCATTTATTTATACAATCAAGTATTACCTAATATCATTTTTGACCCTATTATCTATAGCATCAGTAATGTTTTTTATAGCAACAATAAGCAAAAGTGTTGTAATTGCATTAGGATTAAGTGCATCTATACTTCTAGGTCTAATAGCTTATCCTACAATTATTCAGATTTTACTATTTGATAATATAAATCTAATTAAATACCAGTTGCTATCTATTACTCAAGTACAATACCAAGGTATAGCAATGATGATAGGAGAAAAGAATAGCTTTAACGTATTCAATCTATCAATAATAGGCAGCTATATACTAATTTTCTTGTTAAGTAGCTATGCTGTTTATAAGAAAAATGATAACTTAATGTAGGAGGAATTAAAGATGAAAAATATAATTTTATGTGAACTAGATAGAACGATTAAAAGTAGAAAGAATAAAGTATTATTTGCTGTATCAATTATAATATTTATTTTACTAGGTTTATTTATAAAGATGTTTAATGTTGGATTTTATGATCCAGAAACAACAATAGCTTTAAACTCATTAAATACTGCACCTTTTATAATT
The DNA here is from genome assembly GCF_002250835.2 of Romboutsia weinsteinii. Taxonomy (GTDB): domain Bacteria; phylum Bacillota; class Clostridia; order Peptostreptococcales; family Peptostreptococcaceae; genus Romboutsia_A; species Romboutsia_A weinsteinii. The sequence goes on along the minus strand of NZ_NOJY02000019.1, from coordinate 12,002 downwards.
AGAGAGATACATTTATATTTACTATTTGTATTTTGTCCGATGATATTTATAGAAAGCTTTAACCATGAAAATACTAGTGGTGCGTATAGAATGGTTTTAGTTAGAGGATATAAAAAGAAAGACTATATAATAAGTAAGTTAATAAGCTGTGCAATAATTACAGCAATATTTACTATAATTATATATATTGTAGGAACATTATTTGGATATTTAGTAATGGATAAAGTAGAAGTTACAAAATATTTTAATATTAATAAAGAGTACAATCTAATCGGAGCATTATTTTATAATTTAAAGTTTTATATACTAGAATACCTTATCATGCTTACGGTACTTGGTATAAGTTCTATTATAGGATTATTATCCAAAAATTCAGCTATAGCATACATTTTATCAATAGGAGTATGTGTAGGATCAATATACATTAGTGATAGTTTTGAGTTTTTCCTTACTAGTACAAAAACAATTTTTGATGTGCTAGCTAACATGAACAGTACTTTTGTAATTACATGTATTATAATTATAGTATTATCTAGCTTATCATCAATTTATATATTTGATAAGAGAGACTATTTAAATTAATATCCAAATAGGAAAGGAATTACAATGGAAAAAGTATTAATAATAGATGATGATGAAGAGATACTTTCTTTACTTGAAGATGTTTTTATAGATGAAGGATTTTTAACTTACACAGCCAAAAGTGCAGATAAAGCCTTAGATCTCATAAATAACTCTCCTAGTATAATTTTATTAGACGTTATGATGCCAGGTAAGAATGGATTTGAACTATGCAAAGAAATTAGAGAAATTGTATCTTGCCCTATTATATTCATAACAGCAAAGGTTGAAGAAAATGATATAGTAAAAGGATTAGCTTTAGGTGGTGATGACTACATAACAAAGCCATTTAGCGTTAGAGAAATAAGAGCAAGAGTCAGGGCTCATCTAAGAAGAGATAAAAGAGATAAAGAAAACGAAAATAAATTTTTAATATTTAAGAATCTAAAGATAGATTTAAATGCTAGAGAAGTTTACTATTTTGATGAAATAATAAAACTGACTAAAAGGGAGTTTGATATTATGGAACTTTTAGTACTTAATAAAGGTCAGGTATTTTCTAAGGACAGAATTTATGAAAAAATTTGGGGATATGATGCGGAAGGTGATTCAAGTACAGTAGCTGAGCATGTAAAAAAGTTAAGATCAAAGTTTCAGTATATAAACAAAAATTTTTCTTTTATTTCAACAGTGTGGGGTGTAGGTTATAAGTGGAATAACAATGAAGAAGGAGTAAAGGAGTAATGTTTAAGAAGTACTCTTTAAAAAAACAATTTATATCAACATTTGTTTTAGTACTAGTTTGTAGCATGATTTCAGTAGTAGTTACAGTAATTATAGGGATATCATTAATAAATGGCAAAAATATAAAACCAGCAAATTATTATGAAAATATGATTCCAAAAATAGAATCATATATAAAATCTAATAATATAAAATTATTAGATAAAGACTATAAAAATAAGCTATATGAACTAATACCTTCAAAAGGAATAAAGTATGAGGTAATTGACCTAGATAATACTACTAGCTATGGAACATTAGAAAGAAACTTAGATAATAAAAAAGAAATAATAGATAGGATAAATACATCTTATGTAGATAAGAAAAACAATGTAGACAAATACATTCCTATTATTAGTGAAGATTACTATTTAAAAGGAGTTGTAATTTTAAACTACACTCTAGAGGTTAGCTCAGATAATATACCTCAGAGCATAATATCATTAGTTTCTATAACTATACTAGTTTCACCATTTATCTATATAATGCTATTTTCATATCTGTTTGGTAGAAAGCTAGCAATAAATATTAATGAACCTTTAAATAAACTTAAGTGGGCATCTAGTAAAATAAGAGAGAATGATTTAGATTTTGACTTAGAATATCCTTATAATAATGAGTTGGGAGAGGTAATAAGTTCTTTTGATGAAATGAAAAAAGAATTAAGTAGTACTTTAAACAAACAGTGGAGTATAGAAGAAGAAAGAAAAGAGATAATTTCAGGACTATCTCATGATTTAAGAAGCCCACTAACTGTAATAAAGGGTAAGGTAGATATGTTATTAGAAGGTTCTTACAAAAATGAAACTAGATTAATAACTTACTTAGAATCAATTAATAAATCTACAGATAGGGCGGTTATGTTAGTAGAAGATTTAAATACTATAAATAAGCTTGAAAATTCTAAGTTTTATATTTTACCTTCAGATAATAATATTGTCAACTTCTTAAATGAAAAACTAGAAGGGTTTATGGCTTTAGCGCATGAAAAAGCTATTAGTATAAACTTAGTTTTAGAAAATATAGATAATGAAGTAGTGTGGAGATTTGATGAGACTGCTATTTCAAGAGTTTTAGATAATATTATTACTAATGCAATAAGATACACTGATAATAATGGAAATATAGATATAGAGATATGTATAAAAGAAAATAGATTATATTTTAAAATAAGCGATACCGGTAGAGGATTTAGTAATAATGATTTAAAGTTTGCTTTAAATAAATTTTACAGAGGAGATAAAGCTAGAGGTGTAAGTTCAGGAAATTCTGGCTTAGGATTATATATTTGTAAAATAATAATTGAAAAACATAACGGTGAAATTATGATTTCAAATAGTGAAAACAAAGGAGCCAATGTAGAATTTTATATTAAAAATGCATCAAAAGGATATTGTTCAAAATAGGACAATATCCTCTTTTTATATAGTGAATAAATATTAAATAATCTTAGGTATTAGTTTTAAATATTAAAAGTTTGTTTCTCTAAATATAAAGTATAATATGGTAGTTAATTGTAGTATAATGAAGATGTAAGTTGCAACATGTAAAATATTGGAAAAGGTGTGGTTACGTGAGAGCAAATAAAAGAAACCTAATAACTATGATTACTATTATTTTTATAGTTGGATTCGCAGGAAATATTTATGCAGAAGATTATATAAAATTTGAGAATATAACCATAGATGATGGTCTATCACAATCTACGGTAGAATCTATATTTCAAGATAGTCGAGGATATATATGGATAGGAACTAATGATGGTTTAAATAGATACAATGGTTTTGAAATGAAGGTATATAAATCTAAAAAAAACGATAAAAATACTATAGCTAGTAACCATATTCTATCAATTGAAGAAGATAAAAAAGGAAACCTATGGGTTGGAACGGATAATGGTATAAGTAAAATAAATTTAAATGACACCTCTATTGTTAACTATAAATACGATAGTGATAATAGTAAATATTATAATATACATAGCATTTTGATAACAAAAAATGGAGATGTAATAATTGGGACTTGCGGTGGTTTATACTATTACAATGAAAAAAGTGATGATTTTGAAAGAATACTTGATGGAGATAGTATATTAACTAGTCAAGATGTTATAGATATTAAAGAAGATAAAGATAAAAATATATGGATAGCAACAGGTAAAGGATTAAATAAAGTAGATATAAAAAATAAAAAGATATACAAGTATAGCTCACAACAAGAAAATTCTATAAGTAGTAATAAAATCAATTCTCTTATGTTTGACAATGATGAAAACCTATGGATATCTACGGATGATAGTGGTATAAATAAATTAAACATAAAGACTAATGAGGTAGAAATTTATGCATTTGATGAAGATGATAAATTTTCTATACCTTCAAATGTCACAAGAGATATGCTGCAGGATCAAAATGGTACTATATGGATAGCTACAGAAAAAGGTTTGAGTAATCATATAGGGAGCGGCAAATTTGCTACATACAATAATAAGAATTATGATAATAACAGTTTAGTTAATAATATTGTATATACTGTTATGGAAGATAGTACGGGGATGATATGGGCTGGTACTTATACAGGAATAAGTACATTTGATCCAACAAATCAAATAAAGCAATATAAGAGTGATCCTTTAGATAAAAATTCTTTAAGTGATAATGTAATACATGGAGTTTATGAAGATGAAGATGGTCTATTATGGGTGGGTACAAGAGATAAAGGCTTAAATATAGTAAATCGAGAAAATGATGAATACGTAAAGTTTTATGAAGGCAATACTGATTATGATCTAAATAGCAATTCTATAAGGGTAATCACAGGTAAAGATAATATTATATGGATAGGAACTAGGAATGGAATAAATGAAGTAAATAAAGATACCATGGTTATAGAGAAGTATACTGTAAATAAAGGGTTGGTAAGTAATAATATAAAAAGTATACTACTCGATAGTAAGGGATATTTGTGGATAGGTACACCGGATGGTCTTGATATATTAGATACATCGACTAAAGAAATTATAAATATGACATCTGTTCTAAACGAAAATGACATATTAGATACATATATAGAAGAAATTTATGAGGATTCTGATGGTATTTATTGGATAGGTAATTTTATATTAGGTGGGCTAATAAAGATCAATCCTTATGATAAAAGTATAAAAACATATATGACCTACGATATTGATAGCGAAGAATATGATGAAGATAGTATTAAGAGTATAAGATCTATAACAGAAGATAAAAAAGGAAATCTTTGGATTGGAACTAGTGATGGATTAGTTAGGTTCAATAAATCTAGTGAATCATTTAAGAGATATACTGATAAAGACGGTCTTCCAAATAATACTATTTATGGAATATTAATTGATGATGATGGAAATCCATGGATAAGTACTAATAATGGAATTTCAAAATTTGATTTAAAAATTAATAAGTTCAGTAACTTAAGTAGTACAGATGGATTACAGAGTAGTGAGTTTAACGGGAAAGCGTACTATAAAAGTAAAAGTGGTGAATTTTTATTTGGGGGGGTAAAAGGTTTAAATAGCTTTTATCCAGATAAAATATTAAATTCATCATATAAACCAATTATCACATTCGATAATTTTGAGGTAGAAGGTAAAATCTATAGCAATATAAATGGATTAAGTTTTAAATATAATGACAATTCAATCAGAATAAAATATTTTATAACAGAATATAAAAAAAATAATAATATACAGTTTCGTTATAAATTAGAAGGATCTATGGATGATTGGATAACCTCAAGCAGCAATGAAGTGATATTCAACGAATTAGACTCAGGAGAGTATACTTTTAAGATACAAGCAAGAAGTCAAAATGGGAACTTAAGTAAAATGAGTAGAGTAGGATTTAAGATCGAACCTCCTTTGTGGCGAAGTGATAAAGCTATAGTATTATATACTGTGCTAGTTCTAATATTAATATATAGACATGCTACCAAAGTGAGACGATTGGATAAATTAGTAGGCAAGAAGACAGAAGAACTAAGTAAACAAATGGAAAGAAATAATGAACTTTTAAATAAAATAATAGAAGTTGAACGGAATAAAAATAACTATTTTGTAAACCTATCTCATGAGCTTAGAACCCCACTAAATGTTATAAGTTCAGTAGAACAACTAATTACAAACTTAAGTAAGTCAGAAGAAGGTATAGGTAAAGAAAAATTAGAGTACTATCTAGATGTAATGAGAAAAAATCTTACTAGATTATTAAGTTTAATAAACAATATAATAGATACAACCAAAATTGAAAATGGGAAGTATAATATTATTTTAGAAGATCAAGACATAGTTTATATAGTAGAAGAGACTACATTAGGATTAAAAGATGCTATAGAGTCATTTGGTATTAATCTTATAATTGATACAAATGTAGAAGAAAAGATGGTAATATGCGATAAGTATGAAATTGAAAGATGTATTGTAAACCTAGTAAGTAATGCATCAAAATTTACACCTAAGAATGGAAGTATTAAAGTTGATATTAAAGATTTAGGTGAAAGAGTAATGATAAGTGTTGAAGATACAGGTATTGGTATAGATAAAAAATATCATGAATCAATTTTTGATAGATTTAACCAAGTTGTTGATAAAAATACAGAGGTTAAAGGTGGAAGCGGTTTAGGATTAACGATTACAAAGCATATTATTGACCTTCATAATGGAGAAATATATGTTGAAAGTGAAAAAGATAAGGGGACTAAATTTACAATTATTTTACCCGTATCGTAATTAATAAGAAAAACGGTGTAGTCTTTATTAGGCTACACCGTTTTAATTTTAATTACAAAAATAATAAAATTAATCCTAAATAAATTAAAAAATATTTACTATATATGAATAATTGACGATGAATAATTATTCATATATAATAATAAATAATTAGAACGGATGTTTGATTAAGTTTAAAGAAGGGATGATTTATAATGAGTATACAAGCAGAAAAACTAGAAGCTCTTAACAGTGCTTTAGGTAAGATAGAGAAAGAATTTGGTAAAGGTTCAGTTATGAAGCTTGGTGAAGCATCAGGTATGTGTATAGATGTAGTTCCAACAGGTTCAATAGGATTAGATATAGCAGTGGGTATAGGTGGTCTTCCAAAAGGAAGGATAATTGAGATATATGGTCCAGAGTCATCAGGTAAGACTACTGTAGCGCTTCACTCTGTAGCTGAAGCACAAAAACAAGGTGGGATAGCAGCATTTATAGATGCAGAACATGCTCTAGATCCAGTATATGCAAAGGCATTAGGTGTAGATATAGATCATCTAATCATATCTCAGCCAGATACAGGAGAACAAGCACTAGAAATAGCAGAGGCACTAATAAGAAGTGGAGCAATTGATATAATAGTAGTAGACTCTGTTGCAGCACTTGTTCCAAAGGCGGAAATAGAAGGAGATATGGGAGATTCGCATGTTGGTCTTCAAGCAAGACTTATGTCTCAAGCTTTAAGAAAACTAACAGGCACAATTAAAAAGCAAAACTGTGTTGCAATATTTATAAACCAGCTTAGAGAAAAGGTTGGTATAATGTTTGGGAATCCAGAGACTACAACTGGAGGACGTGCACTTAAATTCTATGCTTCAGTAAGAATTGATGTTAGAAAAGTAGATACAATAAAGCAAGGTGACATGGTAATGGGAAGTAGAACTAGGGTTAAAATAGTGAAAAATAAAGTAGCACCTCCATTTAAGCAATGTGAATTTGATATTATGTATGGTGAAGGTATATCAAAAATAGGAGACCTATTAGATATAGCTACAGATATAGATCTAGTAAAAAAATCAGGTTCATGGTTTAGTTATAATGATACTAAGATTGGACAAGGTAGAGAGAACGTAAAAAAGTTCTTAGCTGATAATCCAGATTTAGTACAAGAACTGGATGAAAAGGTTAGAAAACACTATAAATTAGATGAAAATAAAGAAAATATATCACAAGAAGATGATTTATTAGAAAATATTGAAGAATAAAGCATAACACATCTCCTATTAACTTGACACAACATAGAAAAAATTATAAAATTAAGTGAGGATAAAATATCTAAATTTAATTTTCCAGTAAATGTTTTCTAAAAAATATAAAAATGAGGCATTTGCTGTAATTACTAAGAAAATTATGCGATTGATTGAATTTATCATAGAGTATGATTTACTTGTAATAATAAAATGATTTTAAAAGTGTAAGGATGACGTTTTGGGATAATTAACAAAGGAGGTGGATGTCATACAAACTATATTAATTGCTGTAATAGGTACAGCCGTAGGTATTATAGCTGGGTATTTTGTTAGAAAGAATATATCTGAAACAAAAATTGGCCAAGCTGAAAACTTAGCCAAAGAAATAATAGATAAAGCTAACAAAGATTCAGAAACAGTACAAAAAGAAAAGCTATTAGAGGCTAAAGAAGAAATCCATAAGTGGAGAACCGAAGCAGAGAGAGAAAATAAAGAAAGAAGAAATGATCTTCAAAAATTTGAAAAAAGGGTTATTCAAAAAGAAGAAGTATTAGATCGAAAGTTACAAAACTTAGAATCTAAAGAGACTAGCCTAAGTGACAAATTAAAGAATGTAGAGAAAAAAGAAAAAGATATCGACACTATAAAAACTCAACAATTAGAGAAGTTAGAAAATATATCGGGAATAACTTCTGACAAAGCTAAAGAAATTATATTAACTAATGCAGAAAGAGATGTTAGACGTGAGATGTCTATAATGATAAAAGAAATAGAATCTCAAGCTAAAGATGAAGCAGACAAAAAATCAAGGGAAATTATAGGATATGCCATCCAAAAGTGTGCAGCAGATCATGTTGCAGAAACTACTGTTACAGTAGTTAACTTACCTAATGATGAAATGAAGGGTAGAATCATAGGTAGAGAAGGCAGAAATATAAGAACTCTAGAAACATTAACAGGAATAGATCTTATAATTGATGATACTCCTGAAGCTGTAATATTATCAGGATTCGATCCTATAAGAAGAGAAGTTGCAAGAATTGCACTTGAAAAGCTTATATCTGATGGAAGAATACATCCAGCAAGAATCGAAGAAATGGTTGAAAAAGCTAAAAAAGAAGTAGATAATATAATAAAAGAATTTGGGGAACAAGCTACATTTGAAACAGGAGTACATGCAATACATCCTGAATTAGTTAGATTACTAGGAAGACTTAACTATAGAACAAGTTATGGTCAAAATGTACTTAAACATTCTATAGAAGTTGCCCATATAGCAGGAATAATGGCTGCAGAAATAGGAGCTGATGTTAAATTAGCCAAAAGAGCAGGATTATTACATGATATAGGTAAAGCAGTGGATCACGAAATGGAAGGAACTCATGTTGAAATAGGTATGGATTTACTTAGAAGATACAAAGAATCTAAGGATGTTATACATGCTATGAGTACACACCATGGAGATTATGAGCCACAAACAGTTGAAGCTGTGCTTGTAACAGCAGCGGATGCAATATCTGCAGCTAGACCAGGAGCTAGAAGAGAAACTCTAGAGGCTTATATAAAGAGACTTGAAAAATTAGAAGAAATAGCTAATTCTTATGAAGGTGTAGAAAAATCATTTGCTATCCAAGCAGGTAGAGAAGTTAGGATAATGGTTAAGCCAGAAGCTCTTAATGATGAAGATATACATTTATTAGCTAGAGATATGACTAAGAAAATAGAGGATGAACTTGAATATCCTGGACAAATAAAAGTAAGTATAATAAGAGAAACTAGAGCAATTGAATATGCAAAATAAGAAAGAGGGTTTTTACCCTCTTTTTTTTATTTTATAAATTAATAGACATATATTTAAATAAAAAATGTCAATAATATAAAAAGGAAATTATATATTAGAAAAAATGAAACTGGGAATAATAACTATAAAACTACAGGAGGAGCTATATGTTAAATAAATTAGCAGTAAACCAATACGTAAAAATGGTAAAACCAAATGATACTAAAAATGATAAGAGAATGGAAGTAGAATATGGTGTTGTGCTTAATGAACATGATAATAAATACGATGTAATGAGCGTCGGATTTGAAAATAAGAATGGTGTATTTTTAGAGTACTCAACAAATGTTGAGAATTTAGTTCAAACTTATACAACACAAGAAACAGCTTTTGACGAAGTAAAAGAAAATGAAGTTAGAAGAAAAATGGATAGATGGTTAGAAAGAAATTATAAATAAAATTAAGGGGGAGAGTAGAATATACTCTCCCTTTTTGTCAAAACCAAATATAGCCAATTATATCTGAAAATGGTATAATTAATATAAAATAAGGGGGGAATATAAGTTGAGCCAATACATGAATATTAATTCTCAATTAGATGCTTTAAAAATAAAAGAGATAGAAGAAATCTTTTACAAAAATATAGAAGAAGATGTTAATGTAGTGCCCAAAGTTACTCCTTTTAAAGGGATAAATACAGACCTGATGTACATTAAAGATAACAGTGTCTTATTTATAAAATTTATGGATACTACTGAAGATTTATTCTATATATTAGAAGAAGAACTCCTTGAAGTTATGAATGAAGAATATGACTTTTTAAAGATAAAAATGACTCAGATGGAAAGAAAAATAAATTATAATTATATCTTTATAATGCCATATGTAGAAATAAATGAAAGTTATGGATTTGAAGATTTTGTAAAAAATAATATTATAGATAAAAATAAGCTTAAAGAAGTTATGGAAGATAAGCATTTATTAAATGAATACTTAAAAGAATCTAATGATGATATAGATTTAAATCTATTTATGTTAGATATTTGCCCAGAGTATTATCTTATAAATGATAATATTCACTTAAATAAGAACTTCAAGAAAATATCTTTTTCAAATGAGGATTACAAATATAGTGCTACTATGTTAGAAGAAGATCAAATTAAAGATGTGACTTCTATTAAATATGGAAATACCTTATTTAAAGGAGGAGCCGCAACATCTAAGACTACAATTATGCTAGCTAGGGCTATTAAATTAGCTAGAGTGTATCCACATCATAAATTTTTAATATTTACCTACTCTAAGCAATTATGTACAGAACTAAGAGAGAAGGTTGAATTGCTAAATAGGGACAATAATAATTTAGAAATACACACATTTAGCTCATTCGTTTTTAAGCTTGCTAAAAAATATAATCTTGTACTAGATTATAATATGCTTAAGAAGGACTATGACAAGGTCTTCAATAACTTAATAAAACAAGCTAAAAATATAATAAAAAATAAGCATATGTTTAAAGGTATATTTATTGATGAGGCCGAAAGTTTCTCAAAACATGAATTAGACTTTATACAAGAGTTTTTATATCAATCAAAATATATTTTCAACGTGTTTTATTGTGAGTCTTTAAACATTTACAACAACCTAAATATATTTAAAAATGTATTAGAAGATATAAATTTTGATGAAGAAATCATTTTAAGAAAAAATTATAGACAATCAGAAGAAATCACTAAATTTACAAACTGTTTTGTAAAAAACTCTAATGATTATATAAGAGCTTTGAGGCCAAATATAAAAAATGATGTATTTATGGAGACCAATCCAATTAGAGGTGGAAATAAATCTGTAGACATAATAAAGGTAAGTGATTTAGATGAGCAAATAAGTTCTGTTTTATGGGAAATAGACTATTTAATAAACAAAAAAGGATTAGAGTATTCAGAAATAGCTATAGTATATCCGTATAATAAGAAAAAACTGAAGAGTGGGAAAACTATTTACTTCCAATATATGATGAAAAAAGCATTAGAAGAAGCCGAAATACCTTATATATATGCTGAAGATAATTTAACTAATATAAGTAAAAAAATAGGCGTAACAATATCAAATATTTACACTATTAAAAACTTAGAGTATAAAGCAGTTATATTATGTGAGTTAGAGATGCTATACAACCAAACTATAAGTGACAAAGAGCAAGATTATCAAATAAATGACTTTGTAGGGGATTTAAATAAGGTTTATTTAGCAATGAATAGAGCTAGTGACTATTTAAGCATTATAACCACGTTCAATGAAGGCTCAAGTGATATTATAAAGCTACTAATGGACTCAAAATAGGTAATTAGCAAAATAATTAACTACAATAAAAAAGAAGCACCTACGTGCTTCTTTAATCTTATGCTAAGAATTGGAAGTATAATAGTACTATAATACCTAACACGATTCTATAGTAACCAAATACTTTAAAGTCGTGCTTCTTAATATAATCCATAAGGAATTTTATTGCAAGTATAGATACTACAAATGCTACAACTGATCCGGTACCTAATACAAGCCATTCAAATCCTGTGAATGAGAAACCTACTTTTAATAGTTTTAAGGCACTAGCTCCAAGCATCGTAGGTATAGCTAAGAAGAATGAGAACTCAGCTGCTACAAATCTAGATGCACCAAGAAGTGTGGCACCTATTATAGTTGATCCTGATCTTGATGTACCAGGTATAAGTGCTAAACATTGGAATAAACCTATACCAATAGCTAACTTATATGTAAGTTGAGAGAAATCTTTAACCTTAGGTTTGTTGTTTCTATTCTCGATTAATATCATTATTATACCATAAGCAATAAGTGCTATAGCAACTACAGTTGAGTTAAAGAATAC
>NZ_NOJY02000018.1 GCF_002250835.2 Romboutsia weinsteinii | reverse complement strand
CCTAATTCAAAGTTGATTAATTCTTCGTTTTTGTCCACATCCACTACTCTTATATAAGAGTTGCTTACTTGACCAAAGTTTTGTCTTCTATCTTGTGCTTCATGTATTGTTACTGTAAAGGCAACCTTATTTATATTACTTGGAATTAATGATAAATCAACTTTTATTTGCTCATCATCTCCATCACCTGCTCCAGTTCTATTATCACCTAAGTGTTTCACAGCTCCTGAAGAGTGATTTACATTATTATAAAATACAAAGTCTAAGTCATTTGTAACCTTACCATTGTCTCCTACTAAAAACGCAGCTGTATCTAAGTCAAAATCAAACCCACCGTCATACTTGTTAGTATCCCAGCCAAGTCCTATTACTACATGCTTTAACCCAGGATTTCCCTTTGTTAAATCTACTTTTTGTCCTTTAGATAATGTTATACCCATAATTTATATCACTCCCTTAAAAATTTAGTTATTTACTCATTGAATTTGTTTAAATTTGTTTAATCCTATTATAACATTATTTATCTTGGTCTTCCATTTTTTTATCCACTTATAACAAATTTGAAACTATTTTAAATAAATTTGCTACATAATTATAAATTTCTTATAATTAAAAAATATAGTCAGTTGACTATATTTTTTAGAATGTTACTTTTTTATTTTCGATAAATATCATATGCCACAAACAGAAAGAAAATATCGTCCATATCTTTCTAGAATTATCATGTACATCATTTATATGATCATCTAAAAGTTTTAATGCATAAGCTTTGTTGATAAGATCATCAACCTTTGCTTCACTTATTGTTTGTCTTACTACATTTCCTAACTTATCTTTAAGCCATACACGAGTTGGAGTTGGAAATCCTAACTTCTTCTTTTGGACAACATGTTCTGGCACTACATCATTAAATGCTTCTCTTAATAATACCTTCGTATTGTCTTTACTAATCTTTTGATCTAACCTTAAATTTTCAGCAACTCTTAACACATCAATGTCTAAAAATGGAACTCTAAGCTCTATTGATGCAGCCATAGACATCTTGTCCGCCTTTTGTAGTATATCGCCTTTTAACCATGTATTCATATCTACATGTTGCATAGTTGCTACATAATCATATTTTTTATTTCTTGCTTCCTTATATATAGGTTCAAGTATTTTTTGATACTCATAATTTTCATTATAGTTTTTGACTATTTTTTGTACTTCTATATTTTCAAATATTTTTGCATTTCCTATGTATCTATCTTCTAATTCGGTTGTTGCTCTATATAAATAACTTTTACCCTTCATATCAGGCATAATATTTGACACAGTTTTAATTATACTCTTTACTGGACCAGGCATATTGGCTATGTTTTTTACACTATTATATTCTTTATAGATATTGTACCCACCAAATAATTCGTCTGCGCCTTCCCCAGATAATACAACTGTGACATGCTTAGCTGCTTCTTTTGATAAGAAATAAATACCTACCTCTGATGGATCTGCAACTGGATCATCTAAGTGGTAAAATACCTCTGGTAGCGCCCTTATATATTCTTCCTGGCTTACTTTAATTTGAATATTTTCTATTCCTAATTTGTCAGCAGTTTTTTTAGCCACTTCAAGTTCATCATATCCTTCAACACCAAACCCTACTGAAAATGACTTTATATTAGGTATTCTTTGCGATGCAATAGTGGCAACTATTGAAGAATCCACTCCTCCAGATAAAAATGTTCCTACATCAACATTCGCCATTAAATGATGCTCTATTGAATCTTCCATTATGTCTCTTACATCTTTTGTTGTAATTTCTCTCTTTGGTAATAACTCTACACTGTGGTAAGGTTCAAATTTTAAGACACCATTCTTTATTGTAAAGCTATGGCCAGATGGTACCTGTTTTATTTCTTTAATCATAGTTTCATTTGGAAGTACATATTGGAATGATAGATAGCTTTGTAAACTTTTCATATTAACTTCTATATTATCAAGTAAATCAACTATTGCCTTATATTCTGAAGCTATAGCAATAAAATCATCATTTTCAGTATAATATAATGGTTTTATACCAAAATGGTCTCTTGCTCCAAATACTTCTTTAGTTTTCTCATCATATATTAAAAATGCAAACATTCCTCTTAATATATGTACACATTCTTCACCTAATTCTAGATATGTAGTAAGAAGCACCTCAGTATCACTTTCAGTGCTAAATTCATATCCCTTATTTATCAACTCTTCTTTTAATTCTTTGTAATTATATATTTCTCCATTAAATACCATTGTCTTTCCATCTTTTTTAAATGGTTGGCTACCACCTGATATATCTATAATACTAAGCCTTTTAAATGCTAATTCTATATTTTCATCTTTGAAAAAACCTGTGTAATTAGGTCCTCTATGATTTATCTTTTCTGCTAAACTTTCTATATTTAAGTTATTATGATTTTTATTTTTATAGTATATTGAAACGTGTCCACACATATATTCTTATTCCTCCCTGAAAACTCATATACTACTTAGTTTTGTCTAGAAAAAAAAGTTTATACAGTTTTAGTTAGTTTTTTATTGCAAACTACAACTTTTCATACATTGGCAGCATCCTCTTAGTGCATATGGTAAACATTTTTTAACATTAAATATACCACTTTCAAATGCCTTTCCCGGGCAATTATTCATGCACTTACCACAATTTTTACATCTTTTTATTTTATTATTATTGTTTATTTGATGGACTAAGTCTTTTTCATCTATAATAGGTGCATCTGTAAAAATTGTTGAAAAAAGCATATTAGATCCATATCTTTCATTCACTATTAATCCATTGACTCCCCAATCTCCTAAGTTTGCACTTCTTGCAATTGGTCTTAAATCACCATATACAGACAAGACAGTTTTTTCTTTAAGAAAATACCCTTCATTCCTTAATGTATTTGATAGTGACTTATGAATTTCTTTATTCTTGATATACTCTTCTCTTAATCTCTTTACTTTATAAGAAAAGCTTTTTGTAAAAATTTCTTCAGGATAAGGATATGCTATTACTAGTGTATTCGTAAGTTTTCTTATTCTTGTGTATCCAGTTAGCAAGGCTCCTTTATCTAGACATACTTCATCAATATATTTTTTTAATTGTCTAGTATATTCATCCATATCATCAATTCCTTTAATCATATTTTTATTTAGTATAACCAAAATAGATTATCTCAAATAGTTTTATAAGATGTATAGATAGCTCAGCACCTTATAAAAATTAATCAAGATAATCTATTAATAATTTCGATATTTAAAATAAAAATTTATAACCTATAAATACTATTGCAATATTTGCCATTATATGAGTAACCCAAGAATTTAAGAAATTATGACTCTTTGTATCTACATAGCTTAATACTACGCCTGTAATAAATAACCCTAATAAGCAAAGTATTATTAACTCCATATTGAACCAACTTTTAAATATACCAATATGATACAGTGCAAATAGTGCTGATGAAAATATGTATGCAAGCTTTTTAAAACCACACTTATATATATTAATAAAAATATATCCCCTAAAGAAAAACTCTTCTAAAAATGAATTTACTATTGTAAGGTATCCACCTACAAACAAGTAGTTACCTGCTGTTACTTTAGATTTATTTGATAAATCAAGTGCAATAGCGGGCATGTCTATATACCTTCTCAAAAACATAAAAGTTCCAAACAATATAGCCACTGCAAAAGCCCCTAGTGCTATACCTAATCCTAAAGTTTTTCTGTCTACTAATTCTATATTTAAACCTTCTCTTAATGTTGTCTTCATTAGCCCCTTTATTAAAATTAATGGACATATTGTAAATAAAATCACTTTACTAACTGTTTTAGTAAGATAATCTACCATCAGAATCTGCTCTACTGTAAAAAGTATTGTAGCACATAATATTGAACTTAATATTATGTATCCTACAAACAAGTATTTTTGCTTTTTCTTAATATCTTTCATTGTATTTAACATAGTAACTTTGGCTAAAATATATTGTTATTAATAATACATCTCACCTATATACTCCACCCTTCCTTTTTATATTCATCAATTTAAATAAGTAATTAAATTATAACCCATATCCATATTCTAGCAATTAATTTTATTAATAATATTTATATTAATTAAGCATAATATTTTTGAGGTGATTAATCATGAAAAAAATATTCCTACTAATATCCTTAGTGACTATAATATTTTTGACTCATAATATTAATGTTTTTGCAAGTTCTAAAGATACCTATAAGTTTGAAACAAAACAACTGTCATATGCCTATGATGCACTAGAACCTTATATAAGTAAAGAAACTATGACTCTTCATCATGATAAACATTACCAGGCTTATGTAGATAAACTAAATGCAGCAATTGAAAAGTATCCAAAATATCAAAAATGTACTTTATACGACTTATTAACCAACTTGGAATCTTTACCTGAGGAAATTTCAATTATAGTTAAAAATAATGCTGGCGGTGCTTATAATCATGAATTTTTCTTTAATACTCTATCTAAAGAAAAATCAGAACCATCATCCGAATTAAAGGCAGCTATAGAAAGTGATTTTGGTTCATATGATAATTTCAAAACGGAATTTAAAGATAAATCTTCTAATTTATTCGGCTCTGGATGGACTTGGCTTGTAGCAGATTGTAACAATAAACTATCAATTATAACTACTCCAAATCAAGATAATCCAATAAGCTGTGATTTAAAGCCAATTATAGGTCTAGACTTATGGGAGCATGCTTACTATTTAGATTATCAAAATAATAAAGTCAAATATATTGATAATTATTTCAATGTAATAAACTGGAATAAAGCTTTAGAAAACTATAAGACTAAAATAAACAAGTAAATTATTTTTGAAAAAGTAATTTATTTCCTATATAATAAAGTCATATTGTACTTGACAGCCTTAGGAGGAGACATGACTAAAGAAACTCATACAAAAGGTGGCTATATATTAGCACTATTAGCTATCCCATTTATAATAGATCAGTTTCTAGACGTAGATAATATTTTTTACAAAATCATTTTATTGATGATATATATTTACTTTGCTTCTGTTGGATCTCTATCTCCTGACATTGATATGAAGGGTTCTTATATAAGTAAAAGGTTTCCTAATATATATAAGCATTTTGGTAAAAAATTCAAGCATAGAGGATTTACGCATAGCTTATTATATACAGTTATTTTATGTTTTATATTTGAATTAGTATTAAAATACACAGACAATAACGTTGTATTTTTAGCTATTGCTAGCGGATTTGTAATTGGTCACTTTTCTCATATATGCTTAGATTTAATTACAAAGGAAGGCGTAGAACTTTTTTACCCATTAGGAGTTAACTTTACTATACTTCCAATTAAAACTAGTTCTAAAACTGAAAAATTTATATGTAAATTATTAAACTTTATAGTTATATTTTTATTTGGATATAGGTTTTATCTATTAATTTAATACAAAAGGCTATCTTTTAGTATAGTAAATCTAAATGATAGCCTTTTATTCATATTTTAAATTTTTATAACTTATTGAATACAATCTCTATGATTTTTTAAATCTTTAACATTCTCGTGATTATCATGATATTCATCTAAGCTCTTATTTACTTTTGCCCCAATAGTCCAAGCTATAAATGCTATCCCTATAAATAAGGCTATCTTAAATGGGCTAGTAATAAATCCTTTAATATCCCCTGCTATATAACTAACCACTAAAAACATAATAAACTTTCCCGCAAGCATTGCTGGTACAAAATCTCTAAAGCTTCTCTTACAAAATGCAGATGTTATTGTAACTAAAAAACTAGGTACAAACGGACAAGCATATGCTATAAATAAAAGCTTAAATCCTTTTTCCTCCATCCATTTAATCGCTTTTTCTGTTTTTTCATTTCTAAGTTTATTAAACAGTTTATTATCATTAAATTTACTAATCACTAAAAATACTGCTGCCGTTCCAAGACCAGAACCTATCCATGATATTATAAGTCCAATCAAAGCTCCAAAAATTGCTGCATTAATCGAAACTATACCAACTAGCGGTAGTACTGGTAAAAAACTTTCTATAAAAGTGCTAAATACACCTATTATCATTGTAAATATCCAATAGTCTTGTGCAAGATTAAATAAATTCTGTATATGTTCAATAAATTCCAAATGTCCCGCCTCCCTATCTTTATCTATATTTACAGTATACATCATGAATATTACAATATTATTACATTAATCTTACAATTTTAAATTTTTATCATATTTATTTTATGGATGATATATTATTACTAGAAATTTTATATAAAAATAGGTAGCCTCAAAATTTTAGGGCTACCTATAATATACTATTCAACTTTTCTGAAATGTAAATCCATTTGAGGATAAGGTATACTTATTTCTTCCTCATCAAATCTTAGTTTAACTTCTTCTAATAAATCAAAGTATACATTCCAGTAATCACTAGTTTGAGTCCATACTCTTACTACAAAGTTAACAGAACTAGGTCCATGCTCCATTATTCCTACAAATGGTTCTGGATAATCTAATATTAACTTATGCTTATTGACTATCTCTTGTAATACTTTTCTTACATGAAGTATATCTGAATCATACGCTACACCAAATGTTAAATCTACTCTTCTTGTTTCTTTAGCAGAATAGTTTATTAGGCTTCCGTTTGATAAAGTTCCATTTGGTATTAGTATAACTTTATTGTCAACTGTTGCTAAGTGGGTATAAAATACTCCTATTTGCTCAACTGAACCTTCATAGCTTGCAGCTTGTATATAATCTCCAACCTTAAACGGTCTAAGTAAAAGGATAATAAATCCTCCTGCAAAGTTTGATAAACTTCCTTGAAGTGCAAGACCTATTGCAACCCCAGCAGAAGCAACTATTGCTGCTACACCTGTAAGGTCCATACCCCAGTATCCTGAAGCAACACCAATTACTAATGCAGTTTTTGCTGCACCTGTTATTAGAGATTTTAAAAATCTTCTAAGAGTTAAGTCAACATCTCTCTTTTCTAAGAAATCTACAACTCTGCTAACTAACTTCTTTATTATTTTAAAACCTATAGATATAATTAGAAATCCTACAATAAGTTTAAATCCATTAGTTGTAGCCCACCCTAACAATTTTTCAATAAGTGAGTTCAAGTCTAAATTTTTAAATGTTTCTACAGTTCCATCTACATTTTTTAAGTCAAAATCCATGGACTACTTCCCCCCATTTCTTAAAGTACTAATTATTTTGTCTTTTTCTATAATACTTTATTTGGGTGTGTATGTCTAGACGATGGATATTATTACATCTATTTCTTAAATATTCCAAATGATTTTCCTACAGGTAAAAACTCTCTATTAAAATGAGCATTTAAAACTGATGCCCCACATCCATAAAAAGAAAAAATTGCTATTAATAGTTCTGATATACCTGCTAATTTATGAGATAGTTCTGTCATAATTCCAAAAGATGTTAGGGTTAATCCAATAAACAAGAAATCTATAAGTACAAATATAGAGAATAATACTTTATGAGTCTCCATTGCTCCTATAGTCATAAATATTGTAAATATCAAATATCCTAAATATGCAAATCCTAATTGTCTAGGATCAGTATCTATTGCAAGCTGGACTCCAAATACTCCATTTTGTATTAACCAAGTGAATCCAACTGCATACCAAAAGAATGCATATGCTCCAAATGCTGTTGATCCAAATGTATTGTTATGCTTAAAATCATTTATACTTGCAAGTAATTGGGCACTTGCTCCTAAGAATATTGCCCATGGAATTACTAGTGATACTCCTGATGTAAACCCTAATTTTTGAGTTGATGCGACTAAAGTTATTATAGCTAATCCAAAAAGCCCTAAAGCTGAAGGATCAGCTACTATTATTCTTACTTTATTTTCGTTCATAGTTCCTCCTACATATATCTTTATTTATATAGTTTATATGTAAGTTTTCCCTATTTATCAAATATTATGTAATTATTATTTTTATTAAATTAGATAGTTTATCAATCAATTCATAATTTATATTAATCTATTCCGATTCTTAGTCCACCCGAATTCATTCTACTTGCAGGTGTTGCTTCTGTATTTAATCCTGATAATCTTTCAGATGGTTGTATTATTACTATCTGACCTGGCTCAACAAATTCCATATGATATGACTCTCCTGAAGTTTGTCCAATAAATGTCTTCCAAGATAACTGCGCAACTCTAGCATGAGGTTCTCTTCCCGTCCATGCAACTAATGCATCTGGATCAACACAGCAAGGACCTTCTAATATAAGAGGGTTTCCATCTGTTATTATAGCAATATGTTGTTCTCTATTCGTATTATTTTTTAGATTAGTTGTAAATAGTCCCTTTTGAGATAGTACTCCCGATCCAATCATTTTCACACTGTAATCTAATTCAGATGAGAAAGCTAATAAATTCTCACTCTCTACATATATAGAGTCTCCTGAGTCAATAGTTATCACATCAACATGATATGCATTTTGAGCAAGATAAATCTCACCTTGACCTTCAACTACCATTATTGGCATCTGCTCACCGGTTAAACTTCTTTGAACATGACCAAACAATGCTCCTGCAAGACCTTTCCCGTTACTTGGGCCTAGTATTAGTTTCTCGAAATTGAAATTTCCCTTATACGCCACCATTGCACCCTTTTTAGCATAGAACTTCCCACTACCTCTAACTATACACATTAACTCATTAGTCACATCAAATGTAAACATCTACCATATCTCCCATTCTTTTACGTAAAATCTTCCTAAATATATTATAATTATACACTATTTCTAGAATTGTGATAAAGTTTAACATAATAATTACAATATTGTTAGACTTAAATATTAGCTTTATTTTTCACCTTAAAATCAACTAATTTTTATATTTTTATACATTTTATTATAATTTTCGATTTTTTCCTTCATATCATATTGACACAAAAAACATTCTAATATATTATCTTAAGAATAGAATACTTTGCTTTTACAAGTTTTATAGTTATTAATTATTGGTAAATATAGAAGTTTAGTATAAGAAGATAAGTATGATGCAGAATATATATTGATTAACTGAAGACTAAAAACGAAAAAATAGGTTATGCTTAAAATTAAATTTTAAAGCATAACCTATTTTTTTATATATTATGAATATCTATCACTTAAATATTATTTGTCTTCTGTAGAAGATACTTCTTCTTTCACTTCTTTTTCTTTATTTTCTAAGTTAGATCTTCTGTTGTCTAAAGGATTTAAGTTTATATGATGAGTCCTCATAGTCTCACTAGGATTCATTAAATAAGTATCTAGATAGACTTTCCCCTGAGGTGTATGAGCTATTACCTTAGGCTGTTTACTTCCCTTAAAATACGTCCATGTGTAATCATCATTTACTACTCTATCTAAATCTGATTTAGATATTAAAGCCTTTGCTTGTACTCTTGCATATCTATCTCTTAATATAACAGCTATAGTATTCTCATCTAGTTCTTCATAGTCATTTTTTGCATTTTTATCTACGATTTCTAAATTGCATCTTCTATTATCTAATACATCTCCATTAATATGCTTTATTGGTGCATCGTTATTTGTACCTAATATTAATGACTGAAGATTTCTTTTTGTACTTTTTATTTTTTTACCATTTTTAGTTATAGTTAAGTTTTGAGCTAGGTAACTATTAAAGTCCTTATTCCATTCACCAAACCAAGTTCCCATTTCTTGTACTTTTTCTAAATTATTTGTATCTATCTTTGCTACTAATTCCTTATTTTTCTTTGTAAGTATCGTTATTAATGTCGTATCCCCATCAATCTCATACCTATTCTTTGTTATTTTATAATTATCTATGATAAGCACCTCTTTCTTTTATTAAAGCTTTTTAATTATAGCAGATTACATAAAAAATGCGAATATGCTACATTTCTGCTTTAGTTACCTTACGTGGTCTACCTTTAATATATCTAGTTTGTAAATCCTTTAGAACCATTTCACCTTTGTTATTTAATATTTCAACGTAAGTAGAAACATCAAGTACGCTTATAACCCCTATATCTTGTGCCGTCATCCCTTCTATGCTACAAAGAGTTCCAACTATATCTACAGGTCTCATTTTAGTCTTTTTACCTGCATTTATATGAAGCTTTATTATATCCTTACTTAAGTTTGCAGCCTTATCTATTTTAACCTTTGGTCTTATACTTAATTTCTTTTCAAAATCTGATTTCAACTCTGATACTAATCTTTTACTTGGAATCTTTTTTAATGTAATCTCTTTTCCTGTGTATGAATGTATTTCAAACATACGCCTCTCGTCTGATCTCATAATAAAAGTAATTGCTCTACCATCTTTCCCACCACGGCCAGTTCTACCTATTCTATGGACATAATTTTCTCTTAGATGTGGTACATCATAATTTATTACATGCGTTACACTATCTACATCTATACCTCTAGCAGCTACATCAGTTGCTATTAAGTATCTAAAGTATCCCTTTCTAAAATTATTCATAACCTTTATTCTATCCTCTTGCTCCATACCACCATGTATTTTATCGCAAGTATATTTAAGTTTCTTTAGATCTGTGTATAGTGCGTCTACTTTTTGTTGAGTGTTACAGAAAATAACACAGCTATCTGGATTTTCTATAATTGTTATATCTCTTAATAAATTTAACTTTCCTGTTTCTTCTATTCTGTATCCATCTTGTTGAATTCTATCTACTGTTAATGTCTTTGATTTTATCTCAATCTTAGTTGGATTGTTCATATATTTTTTGCTAAGTGCATCTATATCATCAGGCATAGTTGCTGAGAACAACATAGTCACACGATTAGTTGGTAGATAACTTATTATCTCTTCAATTTGTTCAATAAATCCCATACTAAGCATTTCATCAGCTTCATCTATTACAAGATATTTAATATTTTCTGTAATAAAGCTTCCTTCTTTAATATGGTCAATTGTTCTACCAGGAGTACCGACTACAACGTGTGTCTTTTGCTTTAACTCTTTTTCTTGTATAGCAAATGATGATTTACCATAAAGTGCAGGTACTTTTATTCTCTTAAATCTCCCTATATTAAATACATCTTCTTTAACTTGAATTGCTAGTTCTCTAGTTGGTGTAAGTATAAGTGCTTGAGGCTTATTTTCATTCCAATCTACCATCTCGCACACAGGAATTGCGAAAGCTGCTGTTTTTCCACTTCCAGTTTGTGACTTAACAAGTATATCCTTATCTTCTAAAGCAACTGGTATAACTTGTTGTTGAACATTTGTTGGACTTTTAAAATTTAGCATATCTATTGATTTTAGTATTTCACTACTTAGTTTGTAATCTTTAAAATTATCTTTTGTCATTTTGTCATCTCTTTCTTTACGTTGTTATAGTATTTTTTATTATACCATAGTTGCCCTAATAGTATTTAGTTACTATTTCTTATCTAATATATTTTAAAATATAATTTTATCATAAAAAAAGTATGAACTGATAAAGTCCATACTCTTTCACTCATTTCTAATTTAAAAAACTTACTCTTACATCCTCAATTCTTCTATTTTCTACTTTGATAACTTTAAATTTTATATTATTTAGCTCAATTTCAAACGCTTCAGTTGGAACTTCTCCAAGTGCAGTTATTAAGTAACCATTTAAAGTATCATAATCCCCAGTTTTAATATTTATATTAAATTTATCGTTGAAATCATTTACTGATAAGCATCCCTTTACGATAAAGTTTTTATCATCTAATTTACTTATACTATCATTTTCTAAATCATACTCATCTTCTATTTCACCCATAACTTCTTCTATTAAATCTTCCATCGTTACTATACCTGAGAAACCACCATATTCATCAAATAACAATGCAAGATGAATTTTATTTATTTGAAGAACTTTAAATAATTCATTAGTTCTTTTAGTTTCTGGAACAAAGAATGGCTCATTTAATATTTTTCTGACATCTATTTTATTAAATCCTACCTTTCTAGCTTCGACCATTAAATCTTTAACATATAAGACACCGATTATATTATCTATGCTGTCCTCATACACAGGTACTCTTGAGTAGTTTAGATCCAAAATACTGTCTAATATAGATTCTATCTCATCATCTATATTTATTAAAAATGTATCTTTTCTTGATGTCATAATCTCTTTAGCTGTTCTATCTTTTAGCTCAAATACTCCATATATCATTTGTTTTTCATCATCATCAATACATCCATCATGCTCACACTTTTCTACCATATATCTAATTTCTTCTTCAGATACTTTTTCTTCAATATCTAAAGTATTATTACCTGTTAGTTTTAATACTAACCCAGTAGATACTGTTAATACTTTTATAAATGGCTTTGCAATTATTGAAATAAAATAAATGAATTTAACAGAAAATAAAGCTATACTTTCGGCTTTTTTTAGTGCTATTCTTTTAGGAACTAACTCCCCAAATACTAGTGTAATATATGAAAGTAAAAGTGTTACTCCTATCATTGAAATTTCATTATAATACAAAATATTTAAAGGTCTTATTATATTAGATATATACCCTGATATTCCAGTTGCTGCTGAAGCACTTGAAAAGAATCCTGCAAGTGTTATACCTATTTGAATTGTTGATAGAAAATCGCTAGGTTTGCTTATAAGTTTTTCTAGTAGTTTGGCTTTGGGATTTCCCTCCTCACTTAATTTTTTAACTTTATTCCTATTAACAGAAACAATAGCCATTTCAGCCGATGCAAAAAATCCATTAATAGCTGTAAGTAAAGCAATTAAAATTAACTGAGGGATGATCCTCCCGAGGTCTGAGTCTAGATTATTCATTATTTCCTCCTTGAATAGAATATATTTTCACATTATTGTAGCACAACTTATTATATATTTATGTTAAGCATTAGTTAAATTCCACTATATAAATAAATTTTTTCGATTATAATTTTAAGCTTAAATTACTGATAAAAACACAAGATTTATCCTAAATATAATAAATATTTTAATTTAATATATTACTAATCTCTTTATCTATAAAATATATTAAATACTTATTCTTAATCTGTAGTATAATAAGATTATTATTTTTATACATAATAATAATTAAAAGAAAAAACGATGGAAAAGGTGAAAATAATGGATTTATTACAATTTGATGATTTAAGTTTATTTGGTAAGATTGCTCTTGATGAAGAGAGTCTTATACTACATAGTAAATGTGGAAAATACGCATTTTATATTAATTTCAAGGATGAAATAAGAGGTGTTGACTATTACGATTTAGCAATAGTTACTGAAACTTCAAGTGGATTTATTAATAAATCAGGAACTGCTAGCGTTATTCATAAAGCTATCATGGATACATTATCAAACAAGATAGTTACTGACGATGCTTCAAAGCCTAAAAAAACTTCAGCAAGTAAATCTTTAAAAGATTCTAAGACATCTAATCAAAAAAATGTTCCATTTTATGCAAATAAAAGAGGCCGTAAGTAATAAAATAGCAGGTGAATAATCAAGGTTATTTACCTGCCTTTTATCTTACTCTTTTATTTTAAGACTAGATTGTATCTCATCTAAGGTATTTTTATCTGGGTCATAGTTTAATACTTTCTTAGTTGACTTGAATAAAAATAATGGTGGTACTAAAACGATAGAAATAGCAAAAGCTACTAATATAATATTTCTAGGATGGAAATAATCACCTAGTAATCCTCCAAATAAAATCCCTAATGGCTGTATTGATGTACATGCAGTAACTAAAAGTGAATTTACCTTTCCTCTCATATTTTGAGGTACTATTATTTGAATAGTGGAATTTGTTATAGTATTACTAATTGCCATAAATCCAAAGCATAAAAAATAAAATATACAAATACCATAAAAATTATTGCTTAGTGTTCCTAAAAATGCAGAACTTACAGATCCAAATAATGTTGTCACATATATAATAAACTTCTTATTTGTTTTAATTTTTATTAATGATAATAAAAGCATTGAACATACCATTCCAAAGCTATTTACACCACTCATAATTCCATACTTAACTACACCTAAACTGGCTTCTTGACTAAACCATGGCATAAGGAGTACGCTAAATATTCCAAATAAAAAGTTTAGAATAGTAGCAACACCTATAAGAGCTAATAGACCTTTTAGTTTTGCTATAAATTTGAAACCATCTACAAAATCTTCTTTTAAAGTTAAATGTTTTTTGTCATGCTTTACTTTGGGAACAGATATAAATACTTCTGTAAAAGACGAAATTAAATATGAAACCCCATTTATTAAAAACATAACGGGGGCACCAAGTATTGAAAATAAGAATCCACCGGACATGCTTCCTATTAAATTGGTAGTACTAGTTGCCATTTGATATGCTGAATTGGCTTGAATTAATTTATCTGTTGGAACAATATCTGGCATAACAGACATTACTGATGGATTAAAAAATGCTGATGATGCTCCGCAGATAATACCTACGACTAAAACCATCCATACTTCTAAGAATCCTTGAAACGCTCCATATGCAACAAATATCATTCCAAGTCCTCTTATGAAGTCTCCAAGTAATATTATTTTCTTCCTGTCAAACCTATCTACTATAACTCCAGCAAATGGTCCAAGTATTATTCTAGGTATAGTGATTGATGCCATTACTACCCCCATTATGCCAGATGACCCAGTCTTTTCTAGCACCCAAAATCCAAGTGCTATAGAATACAGAGCATCACCTAGGCAAGATACTAATTGACCTTGCCATAGAAGAAAAAAGTTTTTATTCCATAATTTATTACAGCGCCCCTCTTTTATCTTTTCTAAATTATTCTCTATCAATCCCCAGCTACCTCCTAATCTTACTAACTATATTAACTTTCTACTTATTTCACTTATTTCCTTTATTAAATCTACCTCTATAATCTTTACCATATTTTTATCAAATACCACCTGTTTATAGTCTTTACATCCTATTACAAAAGGTACTCCAAGTTTCCTAAATAAGTATATCTTTCCATTATCATTAAAAATTTCTTTAAAGTTCTCTTCTATCATCGGTATCATAGTTTTTAACTCATCTAAGGTTATAAGTGAGTTTACCAAGAATTTTTCGATTATATTAATTATTAAAAGCTCTTTTTTGCCTATTTCTTTATCATTGTTATATATGTTTAAAAATATATCCTTAGTATATATACCTATAGCTTTTTTCTCAATAAGAAAGTCCATACTAAATTCTCTTTTAACTTCTTTCTTTTCAAACATATTTGCTATA
This sequence comes from Romboutsia weinsteinii, assembly GCF_002250835.2. Classification (GTDB taxonomy): domain Bacteria; phylum Bacillota; class Clostridia; order Peptostreptococcales; family Peptostreptococcaceae; genus Romboutsia_A; species Romboutsia_A weinsteinii. The sequence goes on along the minus strand of NZ_NOJY02000018.1, from coordinate 54,251 downwards.
TCATCTAAAGATACATCATCCTTCATAGATAAGATTAAATCTATTCTTTCTAATATTTTCTCCTTCGGGAAAAATGTTTCTTGACCAGTAAATGTTGATTTTTTTATGAACCAATCTTCTGGAATTATATTTTTCCTCTTCCATCTATATAGTTGACCATAAGAAATATTAGTTTGTTCCAATAAATCCTTTTTAGATATTAAATCTTCCATTGTCATTCCTCCTTAGCCTATCTTTGTGCTATTTTGTACTATTGAATCACTCGATACTTCTAGATTATCCGTGTATTCTATATTTTCTATTTTGCATTTACTAATTAAAGATATATCCTTACCTCTTAAATCTTTTACCTCTGTATTTTCTAACTTAATAAAGTCACCCTCTATTACCTCACCTCTAAATGTTCCTCTTCCATCCCATGGCAGTTTTATTTTAAAGAAAGATATATTATTAGTTTTTGATATCTCTATATTTGTAGCACCAATTTCTCTACAGTAAGATCTTCCTCTTGGATTAATAAATATGTTCTCTGCATTTAAAAGTCCCTTGCAGTTTATACCTCCATAAACTTTAATATCTTCACACTCTATATTTCCTTCTATTTTTGAATCACCGTATATTTTAATTTCTTTTGCATATAGATTTTTTCTTATCTTCATATCTCCCCTTATTGTAACATTGTTACACCTAATGTCACAGTTAATTTCGCAATCACCATTGACCACCATTGTATCAAATTCACAACTTCCATCAATATCAAGGTTTCCATTTATTTTAATATTCCCTGCTTTTATATTCCCGATTATATAAGCATCTCCATTTACCTTAAATCTACCAAATTCTAATTCCCCATTAAATCTTGCATCTCCATTTACCTTAACTTCTCCAGACTTTATATCTCCACTTGATTTTGCTGACCCCATTATTTTTATACTTTCATAGTCTCCAGAGCTTATAAATCCATCTCCTGCTATAGATATCTTCTGCTTTTCCACTTTGTTACCTCCATTATATTAGTTTTATATACATCTGCATCATTATTAATTAAATGACTACACCTTGTTTATATTTTCTATTTTTGATTTTTTATCTACTTCAATATTTTCGCTGTACTCAACAGTATTAATTTTGCAGTTTTCTCCTATTTTTATATTTTTACCTCTTACAACCTTCGCCTCACAATTTTCTAGTACTATATCATCACCTTCTATAATATTTGCAACCAATTTGTTGTTCTTGTATTTTGCAGGTGTGAATACGTTGAATATCCCTATTGAATTACTTTTACCATTTTCAATTTTTATATTTGATGCTCCTACTTCATTAATATTCGAGGTCCCAACTAATCCAAGTTCTAAGTTTTCACAGTTTAAAAATCCTCTACAATCTATCATTCCATATACATCAACTTGCTCACATTCAATATCTCCTTTTACAGTTAAGCATCCTTCACCTTCTATTCTGTGCGACTTAAGGCTTTGTTCTACTGTAGCCATCCCTGATACTCTTACTTCATTGGAATTAGCTTCTCCTGTACACTTTAACACACCTGATACATCAATCTCTTTTGAGTATAGATTTCCTTCTATCTTACTAACACCAGATGTATTAAATTTTTCACTTTCAACATCTCCAAAGACTTTTGCCATTCCTGACGCATCAAACTTACTACATTTTATATTCCCTTGTATCTTTCCTGTACCTGATATGTTAACTCTATCAAATTCTCCTCCAGAGCATTTACCCATTCCACTAAAATTTAACGAATGTAATTCACTATTCATAATTATCTCCTCTCGTAACAATGTTTTACTTTATACTATGAATTTATCATAACATTGTTACATCGTCAAGGCAAAACTTATTATTTTATTTTTACTAATATTTTCTTTATAACTATAAAAATGGACCTCTATTGCATTTTAGCATATAAGAGGCCCACTCTAATCATACATTTTCTATTCTACTAACTGTTTTTCTTTCTTTAATTTTTTTACTTTCTTTTTATAGCTGAATCTTACACGACCAATTATTAAGGATACTATTAAAGATATTGATGCAAATACTAAATTGCTATATATATTATTATTTATCATGGCCACCAGACCAATATACAAGTTAACAAACATTGCAATTAAATTGACATAGAATATAATAGAAGTCAATTGTAAAATCCGATTATAATGCTTAATTTTAGAATCTAAATCTGAATACAAGTCAAATTCTCCTTCATCTGACTTCTTTCTAAAATATACCCAATTCATATATGAACTTATATATTCTACCCCAGTGTCTTCCATAAATTCTATATATACCCTACTCTCAGTATGATTAGGTGCATTTTCAAGTAATTCTATTCTATAAATATATTTCCCTGGTATATCTTTTTCAAAATAATAGGTTCCAAAAGTATAATTTTTTAACATCATGCCCTTAGCAGCCATTTCATTTAACCACTGCTCTTCTTTTTCATAAGAACAATAAAGCTTGTGTATTTTTTGTAGCAACTCTATTCCCCCTTTAATATAACTTTACCAGTTTGAAGTAATTCTTCTAATCTTTTCATTTCTTCTTTTAATACTTCAATCCCACTTTCGGTAATAACATACTCTTTTTTTCTACTTTTAATTTCAGTTGATACTGATTTTATCCATTGTTTTTCTACTAATGTATTTAACGCGCCATATAATGTCCCTGCACCTAAATTTACTCTATTATTGCTGATTTCAGTTATATATTGCATTATTCCATATCCATGCCTAGGCTCACACAAAGCAAGAAGAATATAGTATGTGGCTTCAGTTAATGCACCTTGTTGGAAACTTTCTCCCATTTTCATACCTCCATATTTTATTACCTTAATCTATATATCACCTATCGATATATCGACTTCCGTAATAAAAGTATATCGTCAACCGTAATAGTTGTCAAGGAATTAAGGTAAAAATGCATAAAAAAGAGCTATTATTAAATAGCTCCTAAATATAGAATTCAAAATATATAAATATTTAGTTGTATTTTCATTTTAAAATCTTTAACTTCTCTCTATTTTAACTTTACTACCGCCCTTTCCAGACTGAGCAGGACTTAAGATAAGCTTTACTGGTACTCTATTTTTTATAGATTCAACATGACTTATTATACCCACTTTTAGTTTATCATTATGAATTCTCTCCAATGAACTCATAACTACTTCCAATAAATTATCATCAAGCGTTCCAAACCCTTCATCTAAGAAGAATAACTCAAGTGGAGCAGTTCCTTTTAACTGAATCTGAGAAGATAAAGCTAGCGCTAAAGCTAATGAGGTTAAGAATGTTTCTCCTCCAGATAACGTAGAAGCATCTCTTTGAGCTCCACCATTTTTATAGTCTCTAATTATAAATTTACCATCTTCATTTACTTCAAGACCATAGTTTCCACCTGTAATTTCCTTAAGTCTTTTTGATGCTTCTATCGATATATATTTAAGTTGATTTTTAGCTACAAACTCTACAAATTTCTTACCTTTAAATAACTTTTCTAAGTCTGAAAGTATTCCAAGTTTTTCATCTAATTTCTTTTTCTTATCTACTAGACCCTCTAGCTCCTTAAGCTTTGTTTTAATTATTTTTACTTCATTTTCTAAATTAACTTTTTCTTCATTGGCCTTTTTAATATCATCTTCTTTTTCAGCCTTCAGTCTATTTACTTCATTCCATTGTTCTTCACTTACTAATCTATTATCTATTTTTTTAAGTGAACTTTCTATTGCACCTGAAATCTTAGCTATATTTTCTTTGTAGTCTTCTACTTTTTTCTTAAGTAAACTTATTTCTTCTTTAGATATTAAATTTGACTTTACTTCATCTTTGTCTTTAAAGTTTTCTTCTTTTATTAATTTATCTATATACTCTTTTTCTTTTGTACTTCTTGAATTTAATTCGTTGTTTTTAGTTACTATAGCTATGTAGTTTTCATTTTGTGCTTTATCAATTTTTTCTATCTCTTCTTTGTCCTTAGTTATTTTATTGAAATTATCTTGTATACTTATTATTTGATTATTTACATTTTGAAGTAAATCATCTAGATTTTCTAAAGTGCCAACTTTCTCATTTATTGATTCTATAATGCTAACTTTATTAACTTCCTTTTCATCTAATAATGTATTTCCTCTAACTAAACTAGCTTTTAAATCGTTTAATTTATCAGCCGCTTTATCTTTATCTATTATAGCTTTTTCTATTGTTTCTCTACATGATTTAATATTATTTTCAATAGCATCTCTTTCTTTTTCTACTTCTAATATCTTTTTGTTTTCCTCAATAAAATTTTCTACCTTTGTTTCTACTTTTATTTTATTTAAATTTAAGTTAATTTCGCTCAATAGTTTAGTCTTCGAATCTAAATCCTTTTTATATTCTTCAGTTTGTAACTTATTTCTTTCAATATTTTTATTTAAGTTTGAAAGATTACTGTCCAAGTTAATCTTTTCTTCTCTTAGTACTTTTATCTTTAGTTCTATAGCTTCCTTTTCTCTATTATACTTTTCAATAGAACCTTTTAATTTTATAAATTCATCCTCTAGTTTTTCTACAGTAGAGTCTTTAAAATCATCTCCTAGATTTTGTATCTCAAGACTGTTTTTGTTAATGGTTTCGTCCTCACCCTTTTTAATAGTCTCATTTTTGATAATATCTTGTTCTATTGTTTTTAGTTTTATTTCTTTTAAATTTATTTCTTCTGATTTATCAGGTGCATCAGACTCTGTAACTTTTAATTTTTCAAATTCATGATGCACAGATCCACAAACAGGGCATTGCTCTTCACTTTTTAAATTTTCTCTTAACTCTTTTGCTAATCTTTCTATCTTTATAGCTTCTTGTTCAAACTTTAAAGTATTTAATTCTTTATTTAATTTTTCTCTTTCTTTAATACCATTATCTATATTTTCATTTAAGCTTACTATTAATTTCTCTGATTTTTCAATTTGTGATAATAAGTTATTAAACTTGTCCCATTTATCCTTATTTATTGATAGTTTTGATTGTAGATTTAATAAAGTATCTTGTGAACCTGGACAATTTTTAATTAAACTTTCTAATTTTTCTCCATCAATTTTTAATGTACAATCTTTTTCATTTAATAAGTTTAAAATAGTATCTTTATCTGTTGATAGCTTTTTAGCTTCAGTATCTAGTTCTTCTATTTTTAAGTTATCCTTATTAACCTGACTAGTCATATCTTCATGTCTTTGATTTAATATTATACCTTCGTTAATCTTAGATTTAAATGATTCATCAATTTTTAATTTATCGTATTTTTCATGAGATATTTTTAGTATTTCATTACTCTCATTTAAAGTATTTTCTTTTTCTTTTAGAAATACTTCACCATTTTTTATTCTATCTTCAACTTGTATTATTTTTGATTTAATTTCATTTATTTCTTTAATCAATACATCTAGCTTTTTCTTTTCTTCTATTGATGATTCTATTCTCTCTTGTTTTTTCAATAACTTTGGAAGTTTATTGTCTTTCTTAAAATTTATTTCCTTATATTTTAAATCAATTTCTTCTTTAGAAGTCTTTATTTTTTCTATATCTATCTTAAGCTTTTCTAACTGTAGTTCGCATACTTCTATTTCTTTTATAGTAGTTTCATAAGATTTTATATAAGGAAATATCTTTTGTGCACTTTCACCTAGAGTTATTTTAACTGAATCTTTATCTATCTCACCTTTTCTTTCATTTAGCTCTTCTTTATATTTTTTATAGTTCTCTAATTCAAGTTGAAGATTCCAAACTTCCTTACTTTCTTCAAAGTTTTTTAATATATTTTGTAATTCATCATTTAACTTATCTAGCTTTATCTTGAATTCATCGTATTCTTTATTTTTATTTTCTAAAGCCTCTTCACTTATATCTTCAAAAGTTTCCAGTTGGCCTAGTAAAAATTGATTCTCACTTCTTTCTTTGCCTATAGCTTTAGATAGTTTTGCTGCTAGGTTATCTCCATATTGTTGAAGATTAAATAATCTTTCTAGCATATCACGCCTTTGCTTACCTTCTAATTTTAAAAACTCACTAAACTTTCCTTGTGGAAGCACTACCGTTCTTGTAAAATCATCTAAACTAAGACCTATAATTTCTCTACATGCCTCTGTAACAGGTTTTACACCACTAGCTATTACTTCTTTTTCTTCAGTTATATCTATTAGCTTAGCGCCTGATGTTCTAGGATTTCCACTTTTATTATCCCTTTTAAACTGCCTATCAACTACATATTTCTTAGTATTTGCACCCGATATTTGAAACTCAAAGCTAACACTTGCTTCATTACAGTTTGTATTTATATAGTTAGAACTTTTTCTAGCTAGTTCTCCGTAAAGTGCTAGAGTTATTCCATCAAGCACTGTTGATTTTCCACTTCCTGTAGGACCGAATATTCCAAAGAATCCTCTATCAGTTAATTTTTCAAAATCTATAGTTTGATCTTCTATAAAACTATTTACACCTTTTATTTTTAGTTTAATTGGCTTCATTTTCATCCCCCTCTTTACAGATTATACTAAGAAGCACATCAACTACATTTTGTTCTACTTCTACATCTCTTTCTTTTTTGTAAAACTCTCTAAACATATCTTCAAAGGACTTCTCAGAAAGACTAGAAACGTCCTCTTCTTCATCTATACCTTTTATTTTAGGCATAATTTCTAATATGTCTTTTTTTAAGTCCTTCATCGTTTTAATTTCATTTTCATTTATATATTTATCTGTAGAAATCTCTAAGTATACCCAGCAATTTCTATCCTTATTTTCTTCACACATTTCTATTGCAGCTTCTATTCCGTCACACTTCCATATTTCAATTGGCTTATATACTTTAAATTCAACTTCTTCTATACTTATATCTTCCTTAGGATGAGCTTCTATTATGAAGCATTTTTTTACATAGTTAATCTCTTTTTTATTGTAATGAATAGGAGATCCTGAGTACCTTGCTCTCTTCTCCGTACCAGGTACAATTTGAGGTTTATGTACATGACCAAGTGCAATGTATTGAGCTTCTTTTGGAAAACAACCTCCATTTACTATATAGCTTCCACCTAACTGTATACTTCTCTCTGATCCTCCTTCTTCACTTCCCATTGCAAATAAATGAGATGCTACAAGATTAATAGTATCTTCCCTATAGTTTTCTTTAAGGTTATCAAATAGAGTATGTATTCTATCGCTATAAGACTTTAATCTAGCTTCATCATCATCCATTTCACCATACAATACTTCATTTAATCTCTTTTCACTTGGGTAAGGTATTGTTAAAACTACTGCATTTTCTCCATTTATCTCCAACTCTACAAATCCTTCTCCAGATTTTACGATTTTATGATTTCCATAGTCTCCTGTTTGCACAACAGTCTTAGGTGTACCTACCATAATAATTCCATGATCTCTTGCAAGAGGTCCTGCTGCTATAAGCCTTTCTGGATTATCATGATTTCCTGCTATTACTAACGTTAATCTTTTTCCATCTGATGATATCTTCTTTAAAGTATCATAAAACATTTTTTCAGCTCTTGCAGGTGGGTTGCTAGTATCATAAACATCTCCTGCTATTATCACTAAATCTATATTATTTACTTCTACTATATTTACAAAATCATTTAGAAACTTCTCTTGTTCATCCATTCTACTTTGACCTTCTAGATTTTTTCCTAAATGCCAATCTCCAGTGTGTAGTATTTTCATAAATCCCTCCACGTTTATATAATTTCATGTTTAAATTATACCATTTTATATATTATCCTCAAACAAAAGTTCTCATTCAATTACAAAAACCTTAATCAAAAAAGCTATGTTTTAAATATATTAAAACATAGCTTCTAATATTAAGCTTCTACTTTTCCTTTCTTTTTCGATCCATTAAATATTAAAGCAGATATACCAATTAACAATACGCTTATCACTATCAGTCCTATAATTTTTATCCAGTTTGGATTACCAAAATCTACTTCTAGTAAGCTATATAACGCTGCTAGCTTACCATTAGGATAATGGCTCACTACCACTGCCAGCCCATTATTTAAGAAATGAATTAACATTGATACATATATAGATCCTGATTTATAAACAGAGTAAGCTAGTGCACTACCTAGTATTGTTATAGGTAATATCTTTATAAATTCTATATGCATAAATGCAAATAAAATCGCACTTCCAAGAATTGCTCCTTTAACTGATTTCTTACCTCTAAATGAAGTAAATAAAAATCCTCTAAAGAATATCTCTTCGCATATTGCCGGCATTATAGCTACTACAAATAAGTTTACTAAGAAGTTGTCTTCACCAAACAATGCTTTACTTAACCCTTCTAAGGCTTCCATATTTTGTGGGAATATATATAACATAATCTGAGTAGTAAGCATTACAAGTATATATGCTCCAATCCAAAGGATTACTCCAGAAATAAGATGACTAATCTCTGGTATATTTAAACTAAATGTCTTTTTAAAATCTGTTTTTATATAATGTGCAAATATCAATGGAAGACCAATAATCATAATTTGAGTAATTCCTAACCCTGTCATCCCAAATTTCATTTGAACAAGACTACCAATATATATAAATAGTAATAATCCTACTCCATATAAAACTACTCCATCGCTTATACCTGGTATTGTTCCTTTTTTTATGTTGCTCCTTTTTTCTAAAAATGAAAAACTCTTGTTGTTTCCAAATAATATATCCTCTGAGTTAAACATTTTAGATAAGAGTAATACTGATAAAAATACGAATGCAAGATTTGATACAAGTACCAAAGCTATTAAACTTAAGTCACTTTTAAATGATAGTACACTCTTAATTAAGAGTGATATATTAACAACAGGAATTGTAGCTGTAAATGTATCCAACTCTATGGTAGGAATCATAGATACATACGATGGTATCATAACTAAAAGCATAACAGGAGTAATATAATTTTGAGCATCTTTGAAATTTTTTGCAAGAGAGCATACACACATAACTACTGCTGATACTACCATTGCAAACAGTCCTATACAAACTATTGTTATTATAATAGGCAGCACTAAACTTTTAAATTTAAAGCTATCTATTCCGAGCTCACCTGATAAACCACTACTCGTTACTAAGAATACCATAGTTAAAAGTATAGAGAATACATTAAGTACTGCCGTAACTATTGCACTAAAAGATACCGCAAGATATTTTCCCATTACAAGTTCTAGGTTGCTTATTGGTAGCGTAAACAATGTTTCTAGTGTTCCCCTTTCCTTTTCGCCAGCCATTACATCTATAGCAGGGTATATAGCCCCTAATAATACACCCATCACTAATATAAATGGAAGTAATTGTCCTAAAAAGCTACCTGCTAACTCTTCATTTTTTGCTAAATCAACAGATTCATATGATATAGGTTCTAATGTTGATTTTACATCTAGCCCTTCTTCGCTTAACTTTTCTTCTACTTTTAATTCTTTATATTTATCTAATGCTTTTTCTATTTTTGATAATGCTGTATTTGAATTATTTTGCGAAGAATTTATGTATATCTTATAGTTTTTATTATCATCAACACTTAAATAAGCATCTATTCTACTTTCCTCAAGTGATTTCTCATAATCCTCTACACTTACAAAGTTTAATTCTCCATCGTTATGACTGTTCTCATTATTTAGTTCATCAACGACTTTTGATAAGTCACCGTCTAGTTCTTTACTTATTCCTACAGTAAGTTCCTGTTGATTCATACTATTCATAGACATAGACATTACTTGAGTCATACCTATTAAAAGTACTGGATACAGTATTAGAGGTAAAATAATCATCATAAATATAGTTTTTTTATCTCTTAGTATATCTAGCAATTCTTTTTTTAAGATATATTTTACAATCTTAGTCCTCAATCAACTCACCTCTTTCGCTCGCAAGTTTTATAAATACATCTCTTAAGTTTGTAGTGCTGGTTTCTTCTTTTAAACTATCTGGTGTTCCTGATGCTATAATCTCTCCTTGATGTATCATCACAATCTTGTCACATAGAGTTTCTGCTTCCTCCATATAATGAGTAGAATATAGTACTGTCTTACCGTTTTTCTTTTCATTTTTCATAAATTCTATAATAGATTTACTGCTTATTACATCAAGCCCTAGGGTTGGTTCATCAAATATGTAAATCTTAGGTGAGTGTATTAGACATCTTGCTATAGATGCACGTTGGGTCTGCCCTGTTGATAGGTTTTCTATTCTATTATCGATAAACTTTTCCATATCCATAACTTTTATTACTTCCTCTATAGACTTTTCTATTTCCTCATTTGACATCTCGTAAAGATTTCCAAATGTAGTTAATAACTCTCTAGGTGAAAGTCTATTATATAGCTTTGTATTTCCTGATAAGTAACCAATTTCTTTTTTAGCTGCATTTTTATCAAGTGCATAGTTATGTCCTGATACACATATATCTCCAGATGTTGGAGTAAGGATTCCGCCTAACATCCTAAGTAATGTAGTTTTACCTGCTCCATTTGGTCCTAATATACCTACTATTTCGCCTTTATCTGCATTAAATGTTATATTATTTACTGCTAGAAACTCCTCTTTTTTAGTCTTTAGTTTTTTATTTTTTAGTATTTTATTTTTACTATCGCTTTTATCTTTTACAACCCTAGTAAAAGATTTACAAAGATTATTAACTTGTATCACTGTGCCACTCTCCCCCTCATTTATTTAAAAGTAATTATCATCATTACTATTTTTACTTCTTTTTACTAATAAAATTGCACAATTTATCATAGCTGCAAGAACTATAGCTGCACCTATAATGTTTCCACTATTCAAAAAAATCGAATATAATATTATACATATTAAAATTAATACTGCCCAAAATATAAGTGCCCTTTTATTCATATAATCCCCTTTCAACTCCCCTGTAATTATATTATAGTATATATTTAGCAATAATAAAGAAGTATTAGCTAATTTTTTAACATTATTTTAATATATATTTTATATTTCATTATATTTACCTTAAGTCATTTATATGAATTTTAATCTTAATGTAAATTATATTTAATAATATTTTTTAAATTTAATTTACTTATAATAAAAAAGATGCTAAAATTTAATAATTTTAGCATCTTTTTTATATTCTCTAATCTATATATGGTTCATCATCATCATTGTCATTATCTCCGATAACATATTCATTTATTTGGTAATCATCATAAGTTGAGTCAACTTTTTTACCACAACATATACAGAATTTTGAATCACTTTCTATTTCTTTATGACAAAAGCTACAAACTATATTGTTGTATTTATTTATATTTAATTCATTTCCACAAGATGGGCAGAACTTGCTTCCAGATTTACATATCTCTCCGCATTCACACACTTCTTTTGAATTTACATTACTAAACTCTTCTATTTTTAGACGATTTTCATAGATATTGCTATCTGCCTCCATAATATAATTACAAAGTTCTTCAAAACTAGAATCGACTATAGTCTTTTCTCTTATTTTTTGATAAGTTAGCTCACCCATTTGTAAGAGTAAGTTAGCTTTTCTCATTTCTTCTTCTTCAATTAATTTAGCCAACTTAAACTTTTCAGATTTTATTTGTATATTATTCATATTTATCCTCCACTGTATTATCAAGCACATTTAGTTTATATCCTAATAACGCAACTATAAAACTGTATATAAAAGAACTTATCATTGCTGAAATCACACTAAATCCTATAAATATGTCTGCATTAATATTTGTTATACTTAATATACCTACACTAGTATTAATTGAAACTTTAGTAAGTAAAGCTAAAATTCCTATTAATATTGAATAAGATATACTTAAAACCAATACTGGCTTAATTCCATCATATTTATATTTAGTTCTTAATTTACATCCAGCTAGTAATAAAGTTAATGCTGTAAGAGCAGTTATTGCATAAATTATAAGTTTAAGATCACCATTACTTGCTATATTTAGTAAACCTATAGTAGAATTATTTATTGTTACAACTGCAAAATTTGCTATAGCAAATATATAAGCAGATACTTGTGATAGTAATACCCCTAAGTTTAAGTCATTAACAAATCTACCTAATCCTAATTCAAATAGGAAATTACTCTTGCCTAACTTCAGTAACATAAGTATAACAAATATCGATATATAGGCAATTATAAGTGTTTTTGCAGCTATTTTAAATATAGCCAAATATGTATTATCTTTTTCATACTTCTTTTTATATCCTACAAAGAAACTACATAAAAATCCTATTATTATACCATTAATTAATACACCTAAGAAATCATATTCAAAACCTACAACAAATCCATAGTTAAACATATCATTTGAGCTTATTCTAGACTTGGTTGATATACTTAAAATTGCTAAAATCAAACCATATGTAATACCAACACCTAACGAGTTTATAAATGTCTCTTTTGCATTTCTATTTTCCTTCTTTAAAAATACAATATTAGATATAGTTAAAGCTATTGCAGGTAATACCAGTAATGCCAATAATCCTACACTTAATATTGTCTGCCCTGTACCTACCATAGAATTTGAATAAGTATTTAGACTACCTAAATTCATTCCTAATAATATATGTATTGGATTTATCATTGAACTAATTTTGCTACCATGCATATATATAGTAATTTTAAGTAGTAATGATATTAAGAATAATATAAAAACAGAACATCCGCTTGTTAACAAAACACTTTTAATATTGCAAATTTCTAGTATTCCTCTTAATCCGTTATCTGAGCTAATTGTCTTTCCTCTTAATGGTACAATTTCATCTAAAGATTCTCCACAAAACTTACAATAATTACTCCCTGTAGTATTTTTCCCACTACAATTACTACAGTCTAAGTTAATTTTTTTCTTCAGTGTAAAATTATTGATTCCTATATTTTTAACTGAACTTCCATCATCTTTGTAATAGTTTCTAAATTCATTTTTGCGCGATTCTGAACTATCCATCTTACTCCTCCGTTTCTTATATATCTATAATTATTGCAACTTTTTGTATATAATAATATTAAATTAAATTTTCCGTTGCTATATTTCTTATATTATTATACAAAAGTTTTCTTAACTGTAGCTTAACTGATAATCAAGTTTTGTATAATTCATAAAATTTTCTAGTTGTATCTATCAGTATTTACTCTAAATTATCTTTAAATACTTTCAAATTAAAAATACCTCAATAAACAAACTATTTATTGAGGTATTTCTAATTTAATTATACTTTATAAACGACTTCCATTGTCTACCCAGTCTTTTGCTTCAATTACATTTTCTAATGATGGTACAGGTGTGTTACTATGCTCTCTCATATTTTCTATATCTGCCCATGCTGCTGTACTATTTTGATCAACAGAAGTTTTAAGTTTTAATCTTCTATTATTTCTTCCACTTAATGGTTCTGCTTTTTTACTTTGCAAAATAATCACCTCTTTATTTTCTTTTATCTTATTTTTAACCATTCTTTTAATTACAATTCATATTATATAAATTGAAAGTAATGGTAAATTTATAGATTATTTGCAATCTGTTGAATAGTATTTTTTAAATTTAAAACTCCATATCCTTGAGATATATTTGGATAAGTATATATTGCTTTTTTTGTTGCACCTAGCATCAAATAACTTTTTAGTATTTCTGTAAATAATGATAGAGAGCTTAACTCTGTTTGTGTTTCTAAATATTCCATTATTAGAGCAAGTACTCCACTAACTATAGAAGCACTTACCCCTGTCCCTGTTCCAGTATTATATGTTGCATTTAGATATGTTGATATTATATCTACACCTGGTGCAGCTATATCTGGCTTAATTGTAGCATCTCTTATCGGTCCCTTTGACGAACCAATCCACATACTATCGGTCTTATTATTATATGCACCAACTGTTATTACTCCCTCCCCTGCGCCATACATTGTTATAGTTGCTACAGAATCTGGATCTAAAAATCTCGTATTTTGGGCTATAAGGTTTTTATTTGGCAAATATATATCATATCCCCCATTTATTAGAAATTCTGGCATTAGTCGAAGTGTCCACACTCCAGGCTTTATATCCCTTAACTTTATTTCAAGTTGTTCTTTTCCAGATGCTATCCAAGGATAAATGAATCTCATAGAGTATGTTGTATTTTCTAAATTAAATTTACCTCTATATACATAGTAATCTGGTGCATACCCTACTTCATGACTAACCTCTCCTGATGGAGATATTATCATTGCTTTTATCTTATCTGGTCCTTGTGTATTTAATACTATATCAAGTGAGTGATCTTCCGCATCTTGAATAATAATGTCCTGTACTTCATTCATACTAGTAAATCTACCTGAATAGTGAATATCAGTGTTTCCTTGATTTCCCGCTCCGCTTACAACAACTACTCCTCTTTGACCTAACTGAATATATGTATCCAAAATAGTTGTTTTCGCAACAGCACCAGACATAGTGCCTACTGTTAAATTAATTATTAAAGGTTTGTTTTCTTTACTTGCTACATCAAGTACATAAGTTATAGCTGAGAGAAAATCTGAAACTGTATAGTTTATCTTTCCCTCATAATATGTACTTTCATATGCTCTTAACTTTACTACTACAAGCTCTGCTCCTAATGCTACTCCTTTGTAAAGTGGATTTATTTTCCCTGAACCTACCAATATCCCAGATACCATAGTTCCTGTTCCAACTGTATCCACGCTTAGGCTATTATCATTTTCACTTATGGCCTTATTCAATTCCGACCGACTAAATTCACTTCCAAATATCATACCTTCTGGAGGAGTATTCGTATTGCTTTCTTGATCCCATAAGCTAACAATTTTACTACTTCCATCCTCATTTATTAAATCTGGATGTAAATAATCGACTCCAGAGTCTATTACAGCTATCAATATTCCACTTCCAGTAACATTATTGTATGGATTATTGTAAATATACTCAGTTCCTGCTGCATTTGTAACAGTCTCTCCATTTTCTAAATTATTGGTGATTTCTATTAGAGAGCTCATAGGTAAAGATTCACTCCACCAAGCAACTTCATATATATTATTTAATTTAGCTTCATCAAAATCCAGTGGGACATATATTGCTGCCAATTGAGTATTTAAAATTACATATCTGTCTATATTATTTAGAGCGAAAGCAGTTACTATATCACCTTGATATATCAAGTAATATGACTTTTCACTTATCCTACTATTTTTCATATTTATCCCTCCTATCTTAGTTGATCAAACATCCCTCTAATATTTAATAGTCCGTATCCGTAAGTATTGTTTGGATAAGCTAAATTTGTACTTCGTGTAGCTCCTGCTTGCATAAAAGTCTTTACCATTTGTACATATGCCTGATGCAGGTATCTCCTATCAGCATATGTATACTGAAGATATAAAGCAGATGCTCCAGTTACATGTGCAGACGCTGCTGCTGTTCCAGTTATGGTTCCATAAGTATTACCTGGATAAGGAGCAATAATATTTACACCTGGAGCAACTAAGTCTGGCTTAGGTCTATTGCTAATAGTAGGTCCTCTTGAAGATGTTGGCCATATGCTATTATTTATAGTATTATAAGCTCCAACTGTTATTAAATCATCTTGCACACCGCTATAAGTAATAGTGTAAAGTGGGTCTGATTCTCTAAATTTTGTACCTGGCTTTAAAAATACTCTGTTAGGTAGATACATATTAAATCTTCCATTGGTTATATAGTTACCTTTTAATCTTATTTTCCATATACCACTTTTCACATTATTAAGAATTACAGCTGTATACTGCTGTCCAGAATAAGAACTTGGATAAGAATATATTATAGAATAAGTAGTACCCTCTAAATCAAATATTCCATTGGTTTCAGAATAAAAACTTACTCCCATACTCCTACTTTCCTCTCCTGTAGGTGATATTATTAAAACATCAGCTTTATCTGGTCTATCCACCCAGATCTCTATTTGTATTTCTTTTTCTTCTTCTGTTATCTCTAACTCTATATCAACTGACTCGCCCACTGCACTTATTCTTCCAGAAGCATGAGTCTCAGTGTTTCCTTCATTCCCAGCTCCTGAGCATAAGCATAGCCCTCTTGCAAAGTATGCCTTTTCAGCATTTGTTCTATTAGTTAATCCAATTAAACTATTACTTCCAACAGATATATTAACTGCTAGTGCCATATTAAGCTCTCTTGATTTTGCATATGCATATTGGGTAGATGCTAATGTCATTGCATTGTTATAATATCCCTCAATCTGACCCAATTTTATAATTATTAGTTCAGCATCTTCTGCAATACCTGCATATTGAGGATTTACATTGCCAAGTCCAGCACATATTCCACTTAACATAGTACCTCTACCAATTTCATCTTTTGACAAACTTGCATCTTTATCTGCTATAGCCTTATTAATATCTTCTCTAGTGTATTCCGTTCCTATATAAAAACCATCAGGTGGATTGCCTTCTTTAGTTTGATCCCATAAATAAGCTATCTTTGACGTACCATCAGAATATATAAAGTCTTCATGTAAATAGTCAATACCAGAATCTGCAATAGCTATAACTACGCCTTTTCCAGTTATAGATATATTTGGATTATTTTTAAAAAAGTTAGCTCCTATTTCTTCAGTTGCTACCACTCCATTAGTTGTACCTTGGCTCACTTCCCCTAGTGGTGCCATTCTTATTAATGATTCAGTTCTTATTACAGAAGGAATCTTCAATATCTCGCTTAATTGCGTACCTACACCATCAGTTGCAAATAGGACAGTTAGACCTTCACTTATTTTAAGAGCTTCGTATTCTAATGGGAAGTTTTGTAAGTCTTGATCAAAATTTGCATTATGATATACAACTATACCTGGTCTTATATTCTGCCTATTCATTAACTTATTATTTATTTGCCTATTATGATATGTTCTTGAAAAAACTTCTAAATCTTGATTCATATCTGTTAGATTCTCTAACTTTAAATTTCTTAAATTTAAAAGTCCATAACCTGAAGAATTATTAGGATATTCTACGCCAGCATTTCTTCTTGCATAAGTAGTTAATAATGCCCTAGTTTTTTGAGAATATAAGTATAAATCATTTCTATTTACTATTCCCCACTGCATCAAAAGACAGCATACTCCTGTCACGTGAGGTGTTGCCATACTAGTTCCTGTAAGTGCTCCAGTTGTTCCTCCTGGTAAATATGAAACTATATTTTCACCTGGTGCTAATAAATCTGGCTTGTATATTCCAGAATTTATATCTCCAACTCCAGAAAATACCGAAACAGTATCTGTTCTAGAATTAAAGCTCCCTACAGTTATCACCCTACTTGCAGTACCTGGTACAGTTACTGTTAATACGTCGCTTGGAGCCAAGAATCTAGTATCTCTACTTAATCCTTCTGATGTAGGCAAGTATATATCAATATTTCCAGTAACTATATCTACTGGAGTAAATACTATTCTCCATATTCCTGAATTAATTTGAGTATTAGAACTTAATTGAATTGTAACTCTTCTAGTAAGTGAGTATGGCTCGATTGGATAAAAATATCCTGTAACTCTAGTTCCATCAATGTTATTATTTATCTGACCAGATGTAATAGAAATCTGCTGAGTCTGTTTATTTGAAGGGCTAATTAGATGCACATTAAAATCATCTACATAATCTGGCCATATATTTATATTTAATATTTTTTCATTTGCACCTACTACAAACTCTACTTCTTGATTTTCATCATTAGTAAGCTTTATTCTCTTGTGCCCACCCTTATCTCCGTTATTTCCTGCTGCTACAACTATATTATTTTTCCAAAATAAGCACATCTCATCTATATACTGTTCAAAAAGTGATTCCCCTCTATGAGACCCCTCATTACTACCATAACTTATATTTATAGAAACAGGCATATTAAGCCTTAATGCAGTATTTAAGATAAATTGAATCGCTCTCATAAATTCTGTACTTCTTGAAAATACATCTGTCTGTCTATTACCAACCCTTACAGCTATAATACTTGCCTCATTGGCTATCCCACAAGCTATTCCACCAACATGAGTTCCATGCATACTTGTAGTTGAAATAGGTATGTAGGTTCCTCCATTAATTGCATTATTTATTTGTTCATTATTATATAATGTTCCCTCCCTAAATCCTTCTGGTGGTGTTCCTTGAATTGACTGATCCCAATAATATAGAATTTTTGAATTGCCGTTACTATCTTTAAATATAGGAAGTGTGTAGTCTATACCGGAGTCAATAAGACCAATAATTGTACCCTTTCCAGTTAAACCAGTTCTATTTTTAAATCCTGTAATTCCCGTACTAGAAAAACTTTGTGTATCTTGTATTTCAAGAATAAATGGCTTTTCAACATATTCTATTTCAGGATAATCTAGTAACCTATCTATATTTTCTTCTGTACTTGATGTTATGATTGCATATCCTGAGCTTAGTATTTCAACATCTACACCGAGTTCTTCTTCTAGTTTCAAAATATCTCCATTATATTTTACAATTACTTCGTAGTCTATAGTAATCACCTCCGTAAGTAAAATTGTTTTTCTTACAAATTTTAAACTTATATTTAATATATATGTACTTATCTTAATTTTATTGTATAATATTCTAAAAGCGTTAAATCAATACGTGAAAAGGATGTGTTACATTGAACGATAGAAAAATTTACTTGCGTATTATAGGCACAGTACTTGTCTCATACATTTTGATTAAATTCATAGACAATTACAAGTACTTCTTTGAGGTGTTTAACTTACTGTTATCATTATTAACACCATTTGTAATAGCCTTTATATTAGCATATGTCTTAAATCCCATAGTTAAATTCTTTGAGGACAAACTTAAACTTACAAGGTTGCCTTCTTTATTTTTAACTTATGGTATATTTATATTTTTAATTTCAACATTTGTAGTATTTACAGCTCCAGCTTTAGTAAATAGCTTGGCAGATATTGTAAATCAATTACCAGTTTATGCTCAAAAAACTCAGGAGTTTTTAATAAGCACTGGTGAAAGTCTTAAAAATATAGACCCTCAAGTTTTAAAGGAAACTGGAGATAAGATAATGAGTGTTATACCTACTCTAAGTACTTTACTAGTAGGTTCTCTTGGGCAGATATTTAATACTACGTTCTCTGTAGGTAAGTTTATAGTTCAACTAGGCCTATCCGTAGTAATATGTTTTTATATACTTAAAGACAAAGAGGGATTTTTATCTTTCTCTAAAAAGTTAGTATATATAATATTTAGAAAAAAATATGGTGACTTTACTATTGAGATTTGTTCAACTTTAAACTCGAATATTGGAAAGTATTTCTCTGGTAAGATTTTAGACTCATTTATTGTAGGTCTACTATCTGCTGTAGGTCTTTTCTTTATAAAATCAGAATATGCATTACTATTTGGTACTTTGATGGGGTTTATGAATATGATCCCTTATTTTGGTCCAGTAATAGGTATGGCTCCAGTTGTAATAATAAACTTATTCTACAGTCCATCAATTGCATTAATTTCTTTGATTTATTTGATGATTGTACAGCAAATTGAAGTAGCAGTAATAGAGCCAAAGATAGTTGGTGACCAGCTTGATTTAAGTCCATTTTTAACTATTCTTGCAGTTACAGTTGGTGGTGGATTCTTTGGTATACCTGGTATGATTTTATCAGTTCCTATTATGGGAGTTATTAAGATATATCTTGGTGCTTATGTAGAATACAAACATAGTGACTTGATGTCTAGATTAAATAGTAATATTGAATCTGATGAAGAATAAAATACAAGCTTAGCATATAATATGCTAAGCTTTTTTATTTTAAATACCTATTAATGTATAAAACATTAATATAGTGCCAAAATAAATAATGATTCTTACTTAAATAGAAAGAGGTTATATATGAAAAAAGCTTTTATTACTTCACTTATTTTATTTGTTTTTATGTTCTCATTAGTGTATTTATACAATCCAATTAATGCTTATGATACTGAATTTTGTTCTAAAAACAATATTCATTTAACTCAAGAAGAAGCAAAGGAAATATTATTAAAATATAATAATAAGGTTGATTACATATATAAAGGTGATGCTAGCGAATATCCATCTTTAAAATCAAAGAATTTAGAAGGGTATGTATTTCTGCCAAATGTTCCAACTGATATTGGTTATTTTGTTGATAAAAATAATGGTAATATTTACTTCTTCCACCCAAGCGGATATTTAAAGCAAGTTCCAATTAAAGAGTAAATTCCAAACTTGCAATAAAAAAACTCTTAACTTTGGGTATATGTTCAAAGCTAAGAGTTTTTATTTAATTTATAGCATCTAATATCATCTTTTTAACGTCCATTGCTGGCTCATCTTCAACCTTTATTACTTCACCTTCCCAAGTTCTTATCTTTATATAATCTGTTCCCTTAGAAATCAGATATTGAGGAAGAAGTGGAGTCTTGCCTTTTCCTTTTGGTGCGTTTATTATATAAGTTGGTATTGCCATTCCTGAAGTATATCCTCTTAAATATTCCATTATTTCCATTCCATCATCTACTGATGTATTGAAATGCTTAGTACCCATAACGTGCTTACTGTGGAATATATAGTATGGCTTAACTCTTATTTTTAATAATTCATGATTTAAACATCTCATAACGAATTTATCATTATTTACACCATTTAAAAGAACTGCTTGATTTCCAAGTGGTACACCTGCATTTGCAAGTTTTGTACAAGCTTCTTTAGTTTCTTCAGTTATTTCCATTGGATGATTAAAGTGAGTATTTATATATATTGGATGATACTTCTTAATCATTTCACAGAATTCATCAGTTATTCTTTGTGGCATAGTAACTAAAGTTCTAGTACCAAGTCTTATATAATCGACATGTTCTATTTTTCTAAGTTCACTTATTATCCACTCTAACATATCATCCTTTAATGTTAATGGGTCTCCTCCAGTTATTAAGACATCTCTTATTTCTTCGTTATCTCTTATATAGTCTATAGACTCTTGTATCATTGCTCTTGAGTTATGGCAATCTTCTTGTCCTATATTTCTTCTTCTTTGACAATGTCTACAGTACATTGCACATTCATTTGTTACATTTATTATTAATCTATCTGGGTATCTTCTAGTTATAGTACCTGCTGGATTAGTAAATTCCTCTCCCATTGGATCTAAATCATTTTGACTATCATCTAACTCTACTATAGAAGGTATAGACATTAGTTTTATTGGATCACATGCATCTTCAGGATCAATTAGACTTAAATAATATGGCGATATAGCCCATCTAAATTGACTTTGCACTTCTCTTATATGATTTATTTCTTTATCTGTTAACTTTAATACTTTTGCTAAAGTATCAGCATCGCTTATTCTATTTGATAACTGCCACTTATATTCGTTCCAATCTTCTTCAGTTGCACCTAACACTTCTAATATTCTTGCTTTTCTTGCATTTATTTCTTCTTTTCTCTCTATTCCTTTTGGAATTGATGGCTTTATTTGAATATAATCTTCTATCCTTGACTTTAGTTCTTCTGCCCTTTGTAAAGATATTTTAGTTTGCTCACTTACTACTTTATTTTTTATCATTTACTTTCTATCAAAGCATTTATAATGCTTTGATATTCCCCCCTTCTTAAGTAATATTTTATTGAATATAATTTAACAGTTTTTTCTCTTTATTTTATTTTAAAATTAATCATAACATAAAAAACGTTTTTTTGCAACATTATAACTTTTTTCGTAAGTTATATTGCATTATATGTAAAAAATAAAGTCTCGCATAAATTGAAATTTATACGAGACTTTATATTAAGCATTATCTTCGATTTTTTTACTCAATCTTGCAAGCATTGTTTTAGAAAAATCACCTATATCTTTTGGCACACATATAGATTCTGATAATATACAGTAAATTGCTATCGCTTTTTTATAATCCTTTTTACCTGTATATGCTTTAAATGCTTGCTCAGCTAGATCCTTACAGACCTCACTTATGCGATTATATCTTCTTAACAATACAATCACTCCCTTAATATAGTTTATATAATTCTCCCGTATAAACTATATTAAGATAATTAATTTTTTATTCCTTATTAGTTAAAGGTAATGTGTTACTCATCTCAAGTGTAGTTCCTTCGCCCTCAGCAATAATATGAATTTCCATATCTACACTATCTCCATCTATAGGAATTGTAATTTGAGTCTCTTTTATTCCTTGCTTATAAACTGTAGATATAGTTTCACCTTTCTCTTTGTCTTTTATATAAACACTATAGGTAGTATTTTCATTTCCTACTTGGTTCCAGCTAAGGTTTATAACTTTATTTTCACTATCAATACCTCCAGATAAAACTAATGGTGTATTTTCACCCTCGTCTTCTGGCGGAGCTTCAGGCTCACGTTTTAAATGTACTAAGTTACTTCGTTTTGTTGGCCCAAACTTAGTAATTCCTTCTACGTATAATGAAATATCAGGATATTCAATACCCGTTATATCTAGTTCTATAATTGTTTCTACCCTTGCTTTTCCATTTAATTCATTTGGGTTTACTTTGACTTCTAGATATTTCTTAAATTGTTTTTCATCTAATGAATTATTTCTTAAGAATATATTATAGTCATTTATGCCTTCAATATAATCCCAGCTAATATTTATTCTCATTATATTATCTATTATCTCAAAGTCTGCATTAATATTTTCTATACCTTGACTAGTAATTGAGTTTTCAACAACTTTTATAGTTACTATTTTTTCTTTGTTTCCACAAGTTATTTTTATTCTATCTTCTCCTAATCTTATTCCAACTACTGTTCCATCTTTATCTAAGTCTACTGCTCTTTCTATTGGTTCTTTTTTATCAAGGTAATTATATTTTACTTTAGGATGGGCTAGATTTTTAGGTGATGTAATTATATTCGGTCTTAATTTTTTAGATTGTTTAAGCTCAACTTCAATAACATCACTAATTTCAATACTATCAATCCTTGCCTCAATATTAAAACTTAATTCTTCTTCTTTATCTTTTGATTTTGCAATGATAGACGCTTTTCCTACACCAACTGCAGTTACTATATTATCTTCAATTCTAAGCACTTCATCATTACTACTTTCATAAGTCACCTGACTCTTTTCCTTAAACTTAGTATAATCTTCCTTTACAATACTACTTATAGTTGTTGCATCATCTACATATTTTAGTTCTCTATCTACAGACACTATAAGACTTTCAACTGAAGGATCAATAACTCTAACAGCTACCTGCTTTAATACTCTAGATCCTTTCATAACACCAATAGATGAATATCCTTCCTTTACTCCTACTAATTGGTTGTTATTCTCTATTTTTAGTATTCCTGAATCATCTAATATATTAAACTGTAAGTCAGGATCTTTAGCATAGGATGGCATTGTAACAAAGTCACCCATGGATAAGGCTACTGGCTCGTCTAATTTTAATACATATTTGTCTATGTCTTTTACATAGTCACCACTTGATACTTTAATATCTACCCCCTTTACTAAGGGACTTATAGCTCCTACTTTAAATAAGTAAAACTGAGCAATAATCAGTATAGGAATAGATATTATTAAAGCTATTATATTTTTATTTTTAGTAAATTTCATATATCCACTTCCTTTTAATTACTGGTAATAGACATTACTCTTCTACATTCTTACATTTATACCCAAATGTTTAAATTTATATACTCTAATTATAAACTATATAGGACAAGTTTTAAACAAAATTACTTCTAAATTTAAGTATGTTAATTATTATCTTATATAATTATATTTACAATTTTGTAACAATATTAAATGAATACAATATATTTATATTTTTTCTAAGTGAAATAACATTTGTCTTGTCACCTAAAAAGATATATAATAATCTTAAATCATATAAGTTTATTTTTAAGGGGGGAGATATTGAATTGATTGCTACTCAAAATAATAAAAAACGGAACTTTAAAGAATTTTTAAGAAGTAAAAACATAGAAATATCAATACAAAGATATTTAATAGATGCTCTTAGCTATATGGCACTTGGATTATTTTCTTCATTATTAATCGGGACTATATTTAACACAATAGGCGATAAATTTGGTATAACTCTTTTTACTGATGTAATAAACCCTTTGGCTAAGCAAGTCACTGGACCTGCTATAGCAGTTGCTATATCTTATGGTCTTCAAGCCCCTCCACTGGTTATGTTTTCATCGGCTTTAGTTGGAGCTTGTGGAAATGAGCTAGGTGGACCTGTAGGTGCTTTTATAGCTACAGTTATTTCTGTTGAATGTGGTAAGTTTATATCTAAAGAAACAAAAATAGATATATTAGTTACACCTGCCCTTACTATATTAGTAGGAGTACTTGTTGCTCAGTTTGTAGGTCCTGGAGTATCTTCATTTATGAGTGCTTTTGGAAATATTATCATGAGTGCTACAGACATGCAGCCAGTACTTATGGGTGCTTTAGTTGCTTCAATGGTAGGTATTGCACTTACACTTCCAATAAGCAGTGCTGCTATTTGTATGATGCTTAGTCTAGGTGGACTAGCAGGTGGTGCAGCAACTGTTGGATGTTGTTGTCAGATGGTTGGATTTGCTGTAATGGGCTATAAAGAAAACGGAGTTGGCGGGTTAGTTGCACAAGGTCTTGGTACATCAATGTTACAAATGCCAAACATTATTAAAAACTGGAAAATATGGATACCACCAACTCTAGCTTCTGTAATACTCGGACCTCTATCTACTACTGTATTTAAGCTAGAAAATATACCTATAGGCTCTGGTATGGGGACTAGTGGTCTTGTAGGTCAGTTTGGTACTGTAACAGCAATGCAAGCATCAGGCACGACAGGAATATCTATGTGGATTGGTATACTATTATTGCAATTTGTATTACCAGCTATTTTAACTCTTCTTATCTCATCAGTTATGAGAAAAAAAGGACTTATAAAAGACGGAGATTTAAAAATCAACTTATAGTCTTCCTATATTTAATAAGTATAAAAGCTATGAAAACAGAGTTTAATTACTCTATTTCATAGCTTTTTGTGAATTATTTTAAAATATAATTATTTTACATAACAATCCTTAAAATATTTCTTCTTATCTTCTTCATTAATTTCTCTTATTACCTTACAAGGATTACCACCTGCCACAACATTTTTAGGTATGTCCTTAGTAACAACACTTCCTGAAGCTATTACAGAGTTTTCTCCTATCGTTACCCCTGGGTTTACAGTAACGCCTCCACAAATCCAAACATTATCTCCTATAGTAATAGGCTTAGCAAATTCAAGTCCATCTACCCTCATCTCAACATCTACCGGGTGACCTGCTGTAAATAAATTTACATTTGGACCAATAAGTACATTATTACCTACTCTAACAGTAGTACAATCAAGTACTGTTAAATTATAGTTAGCATAACTATTATCTCCCCATGTAATATTGTATCCATAATCACATCTAAATGGAGGTTCTATAAAAAACTTATTTGTAGTTGACCCAAATAGATTTTTGATTATTTCATTTCTTTCATCCACCATACTTGGTCTTAAGTTATTATAGTCAAATAGTACTTCTTTTGCATACTGTCTTTCATCAAATAACTCTTTTTTAAATGCTAAGTATAACTCACCATCTATCATTTTTTCCTTTTCTCTTTTTGGATAATCTGCTTTATACATTCTAGACTCCCAAGGCTTTAAATAAAATTTATTTAATTCCTTATGTTGTCCTACATCATGAGTCGATAAAATTAAATTATCTCTTTGTAGAATTATTTCATCATGATTATATACTGCTTCTTCATCACTAAGATTACATATAATTACAAACTTTTCATTGTCTAGTACTCTCTCATAAGCATATATTTGCTCATCATACTTCATAAGAATCTCACATTTACCATATATTAATGCTTTATTTTCTTTTCTTATTCTTATCATACTTTTATAGAAATTAAGTACTGAGTTTTCATCTTTTTCTTGTGACTTAACATTTATATCTACATAGTTTGGATTTAAGCTAAACCATAGATTATCTGAATTACTAAATCCAGCATTTTTAGAATCATCCCACTGCATTGGAGTACGAGAATTATCTCTAGAAGACATCCAAACTTTCTTTAGTGCATCCTCTTCACTTATTCCTTTTTCTATATCTTCATAATAAGCATTTATTGTTCCAACATCATCATAGTTGTTAATGCTTTCAAGCTGAATATTTGTCATACCTATTTCTTGTCCTTGGTATATAAAAGGTGTACCTTGTTGCATAAAGTATGATAAAGCCAATGATTTTGCACTTTCAGGTAAATATTCATTATCATTTCCCCAGTTAGATACTACCCTAACCTGATCATGATTTTCTATAAATAGTGCATTCCACCCCTTATTATGTAGTGCTTCTTGCCATTTATTCATTTCTCTTTTATATTTTAATACATCAAATGATTTTTCTTTTTTATAATCCCATAATGATAAGTGACCGAATTGGAATACCATATTAAATTTTCCTTCTTCTTCTCCTACCCATTCATGACAATCGTTAGTTGTCACACCATTGGCTTCTCCTACTGTCATTATGTCATATTTAGAAAAAGTCTCTTCTTTTAACTCTTTTAAGAATTTCTGTATACCATTTACATTCATATGCTTATCAAAAGAAGGAACGTACTCAAGACCTTCAGGATTATCCATATCTTTTAATCCCTCTTCTTTTTTAATATGACTAATTGCATCTACTCTAAATCCATCTATCCCCTTGTCTAACCACCAGTTAATCATTTCATAAACAGCTTTTCTTACTTCTTCATTTTCCCAGTTTAGGTCTGGTTGCTTTTTAGAGAATATATGTAAGAAGTACTCATCAGTATTGTCATCTTTTTCCCAAGCTGAACCTCTAAATATACTTTCCCAGTTATTTGGCTCTAGTCCATTTTTTCCTTCTTTCCATATATACCAGTCTCTCTTTGGG
This sequence comes from Romboutsia weinsteinii, assembly GCF_002250835.2. Taxonomy (GTDB): domain Bacteria; phylum Bacillota; class Clostridia; order Peptostreptococcales; family Peptostreptococcaceae; genus Romboutsia_A; species Romboutsia_A weinsteinii. The sequence goes on along the minus strand of NZ_NOJY02000018.1, from coordinate 27,220 downwards.
TTATCCTTTGATGATTTTGATTCTATAAACCACTCGTGTTCATCTGAAGTATGGTTTACAACTAAGTCTATTATTAGCTTCATATCTCTTTTATGAACTTCTTCTAATAATTGATCAAAGTCACTCATTTTTCCAAACTCATCCATTATATCCTTATAATCACTTATATCATATCCATTATCATCATTAGGTGATTTATACATTGGACATATCCATATTACATCTACACCTAGATTTTTTATATAATCAAGTTTTTGGATTATTCCTTGTAAATCCCCTATACCATCATTGTTGCTATCCATAAAACTTCTTGGATAAATTTGATAACCTACTGCTTCTTTCCACCATATTCTTTTCATTATTATCTCTCCCTGAAATTATGTTTATAAATTATTTAAGCTTGTATATAATAGCTTCATAAGGTCTTAAATTTAGTTTTTCTATATCTTCACTAGAATCTTTATAGTTACTTAAGAGAATTTCTACCCCTTCGAATTTAATGTCTTTTCCAAGTATAAATTCTTCATTGTTTACATAAAAGTTTGCCACTATAAATAATCTTTCATTATTTAATTCTCTAATATATGCAAATATAGATTTGTGATTTCTATCTAATAATTTAAAATCACCATAAACAACTACATCATTTTCTTTTCTTATACTGATTAATTGTTTATAGTGATTAAATACAGAATCACTATCTTTTAAATTATTTTCAACATTAATATCTACATAATTTGGATTTACTTTTATCCATGGCGCTACATTACTAAATCCTCCATTTATGCTACCATCCCAATGCATAGGTGTTCTTGCATTATCTCTTCCTTTAGCATAAATAGATTTCATTATATCATCTTTTTGATATCCATTTTCCATACGTTCTTTGTACATATTTAATAATTCTATATCTCTGTAGTCCTCTATGCTATCAAACTTCACATTAGTCATACCTATTTCTTCACCTTGGTAGATATAAGGAGTTCCTTTTTGCATATGTAATACAGTTGCCAGCATCTTTGAACTTAATTCTCTGTATTCTTTACTATCATTTCCCCATCTAGATACGATTCTTGGTAGGTCATGATTATTCCAGAATAAACTGTTCCATCCATCATTGCTTAGCTCGGTCTGCCATTTATTAAATACTTCTTTTAGTTTTATAAAGTCAAGTGGTGCTAAATCCCACTTACTTTTTCCTGGTATTTCATCTAAGCTTATATGTTCAAATTGGAATACCATGCTAAGCTCATTTCTGTTAGGATTACTATATAATTTTGCTATCTCAGGAGTTGCTCCCCAAGTTTCTCCTACCGTTAATACATCTTTATTCCCAAAAGATCTTAAGTTCATTTCTTGAAGATAGTCATGAAGTTTTGGACCGTTGCCTGTTATACATTGGTCTGGTTGTTTTCCTACTAGGTCTATTACGTCTAATCTAAACCCTCCAACTCCTTTATCAAGCCAGAAGTTTATCATGTCATACACTTCATTTCTCATATCTTCATTTTCCCAGTTTAAGTCAGGTTGTTTCTTCGAGAATAAATGTAGATAGTATTCTCCACTTTTCTCATCCAACTCCCATGCACTACCACTAAATATTGAACCTAAATCATTAGGCACTTTACCATCTACAGCCTTTCTAAAAACATAGTAGTCTCTATACTTACTATTTTCATCTCTTACTGCATTTTTAAACCATATATTCTCATCAGATGTATGATTTACAACTAAGTCCATCAAGATCTTTATTCCTCTACTATTCGCTTCACTTAAAAGATTATCCATATCTTCCATAGTTCCAAACTCATCCATTATATCTCGATAATCACTTATATCATATCCATTATCATCGTTTGGAGACTTATACACTGGAGATAACCATATAACATCTATTCCAAGTTTTCTTAAATAATCTAATTTAGATATTATACCTTTTAAATCTCCTATACCATCATTGTTACTATCATAAAAACTTCTTGGATATATTTGATATACCACAGAATTATGCCACCACTTTTTTTCTAACATGTTGTTTCCCCCTTAATGCCATCTATTTATTAACCTTATTGATTTACTTTAAGTAAAAGGTAACCATAAGGTTTTACTTTAATTTCCTTACTAAGATTTATATCTATTTCTTTGTATAAATCAGTTACAGTTTTATTTTGTAAAAACTTAGGTAGATCTATTATTGTTTCTTTATCACTATTATTAATAATTATTGCTATATCTTCTTTTTTTATTATAATAGTGCTACTCTTATCATCAGCTTCTATCCATTCATTCTCAACTGATCTAAATTCTTCATTTTCTTTACGTAATCTTACGAGCTTTTGTACAAATTTAAACATTTCTTTATCTTGCTTTTCTTCTTCCCATACCATACATCTTCTATGTAGCTCTAAACCTTCTGCATGTAATCCATCCATACCAATTTCATCTCCATAGTAAATACATGGACTTCCACCTTGAGTTAGCATAAATAAAAATGCCAACTTAACCTTGTCTTTATTGCCTTGTGCTATAGATAGTACTCTACTAGTATCATGGCTTCCTAATAAGTTAAAAGCAACTTCATTGATTTGCTTAGGATAACTTACTAATACATCATTTATCATATATTTAAATTTACTAGCACTTATTTTATTAGTACAGAAGAAATCATTAATTGCATCAGTTAGTGGATAATTCATTACAGCATCAAATTGATCTCCCATTAACCATTGTAAAGAGTTATGCCAAATTTCACCTAATATATATACATCTGGCTTTATAGATTTAACTTCTTGTCTAAATTTTCTCCAAAATACTCTATCTACTTCATTTGATACATCTAATCTCCAAGCATCTATATCAAACTTCTCTATCCAATACTTACCTACTTCTATTAGATGACTAATAACTTCAGAATTTTCTGTATTTAGTTTGGGCATGTATGGTGAAAAAGCAAAAGTTTCGTAAGTCAAATTATCTTTATTTATCTTATCTACTGGGATTTTTACATCATTAATATCACTTATATAAAACCAATCTATATACTTTGAACTATCTCCATTTTCTATTACATCTTGCCACTCTTTTGAGTGATATCCAATATGATTAAATACAGCATCTAGCATTATTTTTATATTTCTTTTGTGTGCTTCATCTATTAATCTTTTTAGTGTATCCTCATCACCTAAATATTCATCGATTTTCATATAATCTACAGTATCATACCTATGGTTTGAGCTACCTTCTGTAATAGGACAAAAATAAATTCCGTTTATTCCTAATTCTACTAAGTAATCTAAATTGTCGATTACACCTTGTAAATCTCCTCCCATAAAGTTCTTCCATGTAGGTTCAGTTCCCCAAGGCTCAGTGTTCTCTGGGTTTATGCTAGAATCACCATTTGCAAATCTATCTGGAAATATCTGATACCATACTGTATCCTTAACCCAAGCTGGTACTGTTGCCACATCGATATTGTTCAAATATGGAAAACAGAAGAAGTTTCCCATATTAGTTAAATGTTTTTCATCATCTTTATTTCCTAAGCCTACTATATCTTTTTCTCCGTACAATAACTTTTCTTCATCATCTTCTAGTATAAAAGCATATCTAGCACGTTTGTATTCTGGCTTGCATTTAGCAAACCAGTAATCAAAATATGCTGTTTCCGCCTCTTTTTTCATTGATATATTTCTTGATCCAGTCCAATTGCTACCAGATGCATTTAAATTTCCGCCACCTGCACCACCTTCTTGCCAATCATAAGGGTCTCCTATTTTTAATATAACCTTATTAACTTCTCCCTTTTTACTTCTTATACGTATATTTAAAGTGTCCTTATCATATCCATATGAATAATTACTATTTGGTGTATGCAGTATAGCTTCTTTTGTTATTCCCATACTTATTCCCCCTTATGATTTTTATTACTTAATTCTTATCTTACAAGACTCTCTTACAATAAGCTCTGTATCCAATACTATATGTTTGTGTTCACTTTTGTTATTCATTAAATCAAGTAGCAGTTCAATACTACTGTTTGACATTAGTTCTTTGGGCTGCTTTATAGTACTTATTGGAGGATTATAAAATTCGCTAATATCCATACCATCAAACCCTATTAGACAAATATTTTTTCCTATTTCTTTACCACTATCAACTATAGCTTTTGCACATCCTATTGCCATAATATCTGATGTAGCAAATATGGCTGTAATATTTTCATATCTTTGTAATAACTCTTTGGTTTTCGTATAAGAAATATCGCTTCTGTAATGACCTTCTAATAAATTACATTCATCAAACTCTATATTGTATTTTTTTAAGGCTTGCTTAAAACCGTCTAATCTTCTTTCATTTAGACCTTCCTTGCTATAACTATCTGCAACCATTAAGGCTATATTTTCATGACCATTTTTTAATAGAAACTCGGTCGCTTCATATGCAGCTTTTCTGTTATCTATAGATATGCATGAATATCCATCTGTAAACTCTTCGTTATAATTATTTACAGATGTTAAAACTATTGGTACTTCAATATCCTTAATATACTGCTCATTAATATCTATAAAGTTTCCTCCTAGACATATAACTCCTTGTAGCCTCTTATCATTAATAAAAGCTTTAAGAACATCAATATCTTTATAATCTTCAATATAACTTTGTTTAAGAATCATTGTATACCCTGATTCATTTATTTTACATCCTATAGTATTTACCATTTCCGAAAAAAAAGGGTTGAACATACCTTTTACTAATATTCCAATATTTTTAGTGTTATTTTGCTTTAATATTCTTGCACTGCTATTTGGAATGTAGTTACTTTCTTCTACAATCTTTAATACCTTTTCTCTTGTAGATGCCTTTACATCTGGGTGATTATTAAGCACTCTAGATACAGTACTAACCCCTACCCCTGCTAATTTTGCAATATCCTTTATATTCATACTCACTAACTCCTCTTTAGAATCTTTTGTTCATATAAATATAGTATACAACAGGATATTTATATTTATATTATTTTTTCTTATAAATTATCCTTTTACTGATCCTGATACTAAACCATCTGCTATATACTTTTGAGAAACTCCAAATAGACATACTATTGGTATACATGCCATAATAGCTGCTGCTGAATATTGTGTCCAGTTTGCTGAGAAGTTACCTGTGATAAATCCTTGAAGTCCTGTTGCTATAGTTTGACTTGATGGATCTTTTAAAAGTGCTGATGCAAATACGAATTCTCCATAAGAACCTATAAATGAGAATAAGAATATTACTATTAACATATTTTTTGTAAGTGGTAATATAACAGTTACAAATGTTTGAAGTGTAGTTGCACCATCCATATAAGCAGCTTCTGTAAGCTCCTTTGGAATGCCATCTATAAACCCTTTCATAAGCCATATGTTATAAGCACTTCCACCACATTGTATAATAACAAGTGCCCATATATTATCCATTGCACCTATTTTATAAGCAATACCAAGTATAGCTGGTAGAGCCATAGCCGCAGGGAACATTTGAAGTAAAAGTAACATCATAAGACCTTTTTTTCTCCCCCAAAACTTAAGTCTTGAAAAAGCAAATGCCGAAGGTATTGTTAAAATTAATTGTATTGTAGCTACTACTAAAGATATTATTAAAGTGTTCTTAACCCATAGTAAGAAATCTGTTTCGGTTAAAACTGCCGCATAATTTTTAAGTGTCCAAGTCTCAGGGAATAAGCTAGCTTGTGTAAATGATTGACCATCTGCCATAGAAGCTGACACCACTGCTATTATAGGGAACAATACTATCGCTATCATTATCCAAAGAATAATTCTTGAAAGAAAAGCTATTCTTCTCTCTGATCTTGTTAATTTCTTTTTATATACTTGTTTTTTAGCTATTTGTAATTGAGTCATATTATTCTACCTCCTCAAATTGACCTGATTTTTTCATTTGATAATAAGATATACTTGCTATTAGTATGAATATCATTATACTTATTGCTGAAGCTATCTCATATCTACCAAATTGAGTTGATAGTTTATAGTTAACAGAAGCTAGTATATCTGTGTATCCAGCAAATTGAGTTGCAACTCTTGCAGGTCCACCCTGAGTAATTAAAAATGCTGCCCCGAAGTTATTAAAATTAAATGCAAATGAAGAAATAACTAATGGATAAGCAGTTTGAGCAATAGATGGTATAGTTATTTTTGTAAACTGCGTAAATTTACTTGCTCCATCAACTTCTGCTGCCTCATAGTAACTCTTTGGAATTGCAGCTAGTGCACCTGAGCAAACATTCATCATATAAGGGAATCCTAACCATATTGTTACCATTAATATTGCTACTCTAGCCCACATAGGGTTTGTTAACCATTGTATCGGCTCTGCTATAATATGTAAGTTTAAAAGTGCATTATTTATTGCTCCATAGCTACCATTTAAAAGACCTTGCCATGAAAGGATTGCTATAGTTGCTGGTAATGCCCAAGGTAGAACTAATATTGCCTTATAAATTCCTCTTTCTTTTATATTTTTATTATTTAATATTATTGCAGTAAATAGACCTACAAAGAAATTTCCTAGAGTTCCTAGTATTGCAAATATTAACGTCCACGCAAATACCGGGAAAAATACTTTACTAAATGGCCCTGTTAATACTTCTACAAAGTTAGCTAATCCAACAAATGTAACTTCTTCTGATGGAGTATACATTGTGTAGTTTGTAAAAGATATATATATTGTGTAAAGTATTGGAAATACAGTAAATATTAAAATAGAAATCATAGATGGTAGTAAATAAGGTGCAGATTTTAAAGTATCTTTAATACCTACTCTACTTTTTGATTTAGGCTTATTTAAGGGTCTTTGCTTGTGTTTATTTTTACTTCCTTCAGTAGCTTGCATAAATATCTCCCTTCACGAAACTTTTTATTTATATTTTTATTAAGTCATTAGCTATTTTTAATTTATTTTAGATAATAAGGTTTATAAAATATTGTTTATATCATATAAACCTTATCAAATAGAATTAGAGTTTATTTTTGTTGTGATATTCCTTCTTCTATTTGCTTAACTGTTAGTTCAGCGCATTCTTTTGGAGATAATTGATTAGTCATCATTAATCTTATATTCTCTCCTGCAGGTCCCCACATAGCTTGAACTTCTGGTATATTAGGCATTGGTTCTGCTACTTCTGCTTGCTTAGCAAATTGTAACATGTATTCGTTTTTAGCAAATTCTTCACTATCAACAACAGATTTTAAAACTGGTATTCTATTTCCTTCGTTAAGTAATATATCACTAGTATTTTCAGATAAATATTTAGTTAATTCCCAAGCTAAATCTTGTTTTTTACTATTTGCACTTACAAATGCAGTTTGTACACCCATAAATGATTTAATAGTATTTCCATTCAAAGTTGGAAGTGGAGCTACTCCAAAATTAACACCTGCATCTTCAAATGATTTTACATCCCATGGACCAGATATATAAAATGCAGCATTACCTGCCATAAATTCACCACTAGCTATATCTCCAGTCATATCAACAGATATTAATTTATCTTTAACTACTAAATCTTGTAGGAACTGATAACCTTTTATAGCACCTTCATTTCCTAAACCAATATCTGTACTATCTAAAGTTCCATCGTTATTTTTATATACATATCCACCATTAGCAGCTATAAATCCGTATGATGGATAGAAGTTTGCAACGTCAAATATAAATCCTTTTTCTTTACCTATCTTAACTACTTCTTCCATAGTTTCAGGTACTTCTTTAACTAAATCTTTATTATAAAATAATGTAGTTGTCTCTTGTGCTATTGGAACTCCATATTGCTTTCCATTTAAAGTTACTGCATCTACTAATTGTTTTGATGCATAATCATCTTCATTTAATACTCCCTCTGGTACTTCTGCAAGTAATCTAGCCTTTTCAAATGTACCTAAGTTATCGTGAGGTAAACCAAACATTATATCAGGTCCCTTAGAACTATTAGCTGCTTGTATGTATGCTTGCATATCTCCTTTATCTTCAAGTACCTTTACTTTTACTCCGTTTTCTTCTCCCCATTTTTGCGCCACTTCATTTACTTTCTTAACTTCTGCTGGCGTTAAATGAGACCAAACTGTTAATTCTTTTTCATTAGATGATTCAGATTTTGAAGAACTACATCCAACTAGAGATACTGCTAGCATTGAAGTAGCCATTATCATGGCTATTGTTTTTCTTAACTTGATCATTTTTTAAACTCCCCTTTTTAATTGATAATATTTGTTAATATTTTTTTGGAATCGTTATCGGAATCGTTTCCAATTTAAATTATATATCCCTTTGGATACGTTTGCAAGTTTTTTATTTTATTTTTATTAAAAAATAAAAAATGAACTCTGATTACCAGAGTTCACCTTAAGTGTTAGTTTATCTTATTTGATATATATTTACTTTTATACCACTAATATTTAGCTTAATAATTATATCATATCAGTAAAATCATACTTGTAAGTTTTTGTATTTTCATCCATAAACTTTAAATAATCATCTTTAGTAAGATTTGGCTCAAAGTCACTTATTACTTTACCTGCAAGTTTTGCATTATCAAATAATAAATCTATTACAGTAATAGCAATAGCTTTTGCTGGTAATAGATATGCTATTTCATCATTACTTATACTATAATCCTTCGTATGTAGACTTCCAGAAACTCCACCTATCCAAGGATGTAAACAAGGGATTATTTGAGATAAGTCTCCAAAGTCTGTTGATCCAGCTTCTCTTACAACATCAATAATATTATCTTCTTCTCCATCAATAAGCTCAAGTATGTTATTTCTAAATATACTGTCCATATTTTTATCTGAGTCCATTGGTAAGTATCCTATACAATCTTCTATGATTACATCTGCTCCTACTGCCATTGCTCCGCATTGCAAAGCTCTATTTACTTTTTTATTAGCATCAATCATAGCTTCAACTGTGGCTGCTCTTACCATAGCTTCCATTTTTACATTAGAAGGTACAACATTGACTATGTCTCCACCATGAGTTATTATAGCACTCACTCTTACCTTATCTTCATCCTTGAAAGTCTCCCTCTGTGCATTAATGTTATTTATAGCTAAGGTAGCTGCATTTAATGCATTTATTCCTTCATGTGGTGCTGCACCTGCATGAGATGATACTCCTTTAAATGTAATCCTCTTTGATATAAAGCCATTTGTATATGATTTTACTATACATTTTTTATCATTATCTAAATTTATTGTGTGAAACATCATAGCCATATCTACATCGTCCAATAAACCCCTATATAATAGCTCTTGCTTTCCACCAAAGAATTTTATTTCTCCTTTTTCTTTTAACCCTTGCCTATACTCTAGGTCAATGCACTCTTCTGCTGGTACTGCAATAAAATCTACTTTACCAGATAGCCATTTTAATGCATTTGACTTTATTAATCCAAGTGCAGTTCCAAGCATACCAGCTACTTGAATATTATGCCCACATCCATGTATATTCCCGATTTCATTACTATCTTTATGTTCATGACAAACTATAGAATCTAGCTCTCCCATAACTGCAATCTTAGGTCCTGTAATATCTTTATTAACAGAGACCTTACACCCAGTAACAGCAATATTATCTTCTACATCTAGTCCCATATCTTTAAAGAAATCTGCTACTATTTTCGTAGATTTGACTTCCTTATATCCTAATTCAGGATTTTCATAAATCTTTTTACCTGCATTTATTATCAACTCTTTATTTTTTTCAATTTCTTCTAAACATAACTTTTTAATTTGATTTTTATCCATAATTATTTTCCCCTTATTGTATGTATTAAATATATCTAAAAATAAAAGGCTCAAGCTTTACGCTATCGCCTTTATAGTTTTTATATTGTGTATGAAGGTAATATTCCAGGTCCTAGAGGAATATTGAATACCATAAATACAATTAATAATAAAGTCCATACAACTAAGAATGCTAATGAGAAAGGTATCATATTTGCTATTACTGTACCCATTCCAGCTTCTTCGTCATACTTTCTAGTAAATGCCAATATTATTGGGAAGTATGGGAATAATGGACTTAAAGGATTTGTTATACAATCTCCTATACGATATGCCATTTGTGTTAAGGCCGGATTGTATCCTACTAACATAAACATTGGCACAAATATCGGAGCAAGTATCGCCCATTTTGCTGAAGCACTTCCTATAAATAAGTTTATACAACAAGCAAGTAATATAAATCCAATTAGTAATAATGGACCTTGTATACCTGCAGTCTTCAAGAAGTCTCCTCCTTTTACAGCTATAATTAATCCCAAATTACTGTTGGTAAATAACTGTAAAAACTGTGATGCTGCAAATGCAAGAATTATATATCCTCCCATATCACTCATTGCACCAGACATAAGTTTGACTACATCCTTATCTTTCTTTATCTTTCCTGTAGCTCTACCAAAAACTAATCCTGGTATGAAAAAAGCAAGAGCAATTATTGGTACCATACCTTTCATTAAAGGAGCTTTATTTGATAGTAAGTCTCCAGTTTCAGGATCAGCCAAGAAAGGAGATTCTCCTACTATACTAAGCATAACTATTACCGCTATATATATTAAAACACTTATTCCAGCTTGTTTTAATCCTTTTTTCTCTGCATCTGAAAGACTTCCATCTACATCTAATTTTGCATCTCCTTCATATTTTCCAAATCTAGGAGCTATAACTTTTTCAGTTATTATTGTTGCAAGACCTATTAAAATAAATGTAGATACTATCATAAATATTAAGTTCATAGTTGCATTTGCTTCAAAACTCGGATCTATCATTTGCGCTGCTGGCACTGTAAAACTAGCAGCTAGTATATCATTTACACTTATCATTATATTTGCAGCAAATCCTAAACATACTGCTGCATAACCTGAGAATAAACCAATAAGAGGATGTCTACCTACTCCTAAGTAGACCAATGCTGCTAATGGTGGAAACAATATTGTTCCTGCATCTGATGCAATATTAGCAAGCATACCTATAGTCATTACAACTATCGTAACTTTTGATTTAGGTATTTTACTTGTAGATGCTTTTATTGTTGCAGTCATTAATCCTGATTTATCACATACTCCTGCACCGATCATTGTTACAAGTACTAACCCTAGTGGAGCAAAACCTTGGAAGTTACTAACTATACTTCCTAACAATATCTGTAATTGTTCCTTAGTAAGTAAGTTAACCACTTGTATAGTCTCTCCAGTTCCAGGATGCACTACTGATACTCCTTTGGAACCTATAATATATGATGCTATAATTACTAATACACATAATGCTAAAAATATTGTAACTGGATCAGGTAATCTGTTACCTACTACCTCTACAACATTTAACGCTCTATTAAAGAGACTTTCTTTTTTCACTGCCTTAGTGCTCATATTGATATATTCCCCCTTCTAAACGTCTAGTGTCATCATGTTAGCGACAGCTTTAGTTGTTAAATAAAGCTCGTCTATATTTAAATACTCTTCTAATGCATGAGGTTTGTACATTCCTAGAATTATAATTGCACAATCATATCCTTTTTGAGCAAGTATATTTGCATCACTTCCTCCGCCTATAACCATAGGATTAGGCTCTATACCCGCATTCTTTATACATTTTTCACTTAGTCTATATATGTAACTTTCTTTTGATAATTCAAATGATGGATAAGAATTATTATGATTGATTTCATATGTTGTATTAAACTTACTAGCAGCTTCATCACAACATCTTTTCATATGATTAATTTCATTTTGAAGCTTTTCCATTGAATGAGACCTTATCTCTGCATTAAAAGTAACCTCATCTGTTACTATATTAGTTGGCCCCCCACCATTAATACCTCCAATATTTGAAGTTGTCTCTGAATCTAATCTACCTACATGCATGTTTGATATTGCATGGCTTGCCGCTACTACTGCGTTTATACCTTTTTCTGGTTCAATTCCTGCATGTGCTTTTCTTCCATTAAAAGTTATTTCGACATGTTCTTTTGAAGGAGCTTTATATGCAATAGTGCCTGGCTTTCCTTCTGCATCAAGTATTACTATATTTTTAATAGGTAAATCATTTGTATCAAAATGCTTACATCCATACATTCCAACTTCTTCACATACTGTAAACATTAAATATATATCTCTGTGTGGGATATTTTCTTCTTTAATATGTTCTAATGCCTCTAGTATTGCAGCTATTCCTGCTTTATCATCTGCACCTAAGGTTGTTGTACCATCCGTTTTTATTATATTTCCTTCTACAACAGGCTTTACCCCTATACATGGTACTACTTGATCCATATGTGCTTGGAAGCATATTGGCTCTATATCTAAACTCCCCTTAATATAAGCTATTACATTTCCACTATTACCATCAAACTTACTATCAACATTATCTATCTTTGATTCTATACCTCTAGCCTCTAGATATTTAACTAACCAATTTGCCATTTCAATTTCATGCTTTGGCGGACTATCCACCTTCACAATATTTATGAAAGTATCCTGTAATCTTTCTTTTGAAATCATTATATTTTCCCCCTAGTCTTACTTCTTTTTTATGAATACTTAATATATTAAATATAAAATTCTAAAATCCTCTATTTTTTTACAAATTTAGTTGAATTTTTGTAAAATAGTATATTTTCTGATTTTAAATTTGATAGTAATATAAAATTTTAATTATTATTTAATTATGTTATATATAAATTAAATTGGATTTTAATGCACATAATTGTAAATAATATATTTTAGATGAACAATAATCAAACAGGAGTGATATTATTTTGGAAAATTTCAAGCAAATTTTATTAGATGAAATCCCTAACTTTAGAGAAAAATCCCTTGCATTTGAAAATGGAGAAATCTCTAAGATGGAATACAAAGGATTCTCTGGTGGATACGGTGCTTATGCGCAAAGAGATCAAAAATCATTTATGCTAAGACTTAGAGTATCTTCTGGAGTATTATCAAAAAAGCAACTACATACTATTTATCACCTTGCTTATAAATGTAATTTAGATAAAATACATCTTACAACTAGGCAAGCTATACAATTACATGATCTTTCTGTTGATCAAGTTTGTAATGTTATGAAAGAAGGTATAGAAAAAGATATATATACTCGAGGTGGTGGAGGTAACTTCCCAAGAAATGTAGCTTTATCTCCTCTTTCTGGTATAGATAAGGATGAATCATTTGATGTGGCTCCATATGCCGTTGCTACTGATTGGCATTTTATCAGCCAAATTACATCTTATCATCTTCCAAGAAAACTTAAGGTTTCTTACTCTAGTTGTGATTTTGATTCTTCACATTGTACAGTGCAAGATTTAGGATTTATTGCTACTATTAAAGATGGTAAAAAATATTTTAGAGTATTTGCAGGTGGTGGACTAGGTAAAAATCCTAGAGAAGCATTAGAACTCGATAAACTTATAGATCCAAGTGATGCCCTTTACTATGTAGATGGAATGGTTGAGTTGTTTAAAACTTACGGTAACTATGAAAATAGAAACAAAGCACGGGTAAGATATATGGTAGAAACTCTTGGTGAAGAAGAGTTTAAGAAAAAACTTGTAGAGCTTGCTAAAGCTGAAAAAGCTAAAGGTGGTAGAGATTTAAATCCAGAACCAATAGATTATTCAAAAAAAGGTGTAGAAATAGATATAAAAAATCCTAGACTTATACCACAAAAACAAAATGGTCTTTATGCAGTAGAAATACATCCAGTAGGAGGACAGCTATTGCTTAAAGATTTAAAAGCTTTACTTTATGAATTAGATAAAGTTAAAAATCCTATGATTAGGCTTGCTATGACTGAAGGGATATTCATACTAAATTTAGATGGCAATGAAGCTAAGAAAATTTTAGAAGTAAGTGAATCTATAAGTGGATATTCTTTATTAGAAAGAAGTGTATCTTGTATAGGTGTTCCAATCTGTCAAGTAGGTATACAAAATAGCCAAAAAATGTTACATGAAATAATAGACTTCTTTAAAGAAAATGATACAGCTAAGGAAATCATTAATGTTATGCCAGAAGTTCATATTTCAGGATGTCCAAACTCATGCGGTGTACATCAAATAGGTACAATAGGGTTAGCTGGTAAACTAAAAAAAATAGATGGTATATCAACAGATGTATTTGAACTATTTATGGAAGGTTGCTGTAAACTAGGAGAAACAAAGCTTGGTGAATCTATCGGAGATTATAAAGCTTCTGATATACCTAAAATGCTATTTGAAGTTGGTCAATCTGTAAAAAATAGTAATAAAGAATTTTATACTTGGGTAAAAGAAGATAAATCAACTTTATCAGATATAGTATCAAAATATAAAATATAATTAAATTAAAAGGAACTTCAATGTGAAGTTCCTTTTTATAATTCTACTTATTTTAATCTTCAAATACAGTGTTTTCAGTTTTCCATTGTAGTAATTTAATATATAACCAAAATCCATATATACCTAAAGTGACTATAGTTAATATCCACCATTTAATGTAATGTAGAAATAAACTACCACCCGTACCTATGAATCTAAGTCTTCTACCTTCTATTGCTGTGTTTTCTATTTCCCATCTATATTTAATACACATAGCCCATGGAACTGCTAGACCAAAAGTAAAAAATGATATTAGTACAGCTAATATATTAACACCTATAAGACCTAATAAACTTCCTTCAAATCTTGATTTCATTATGATTTCCTCCTAGATGACTTATCTCTATATTCTATTATATATTTATTCTTTAGTCCATTAATAAAAAATTAAATATATCTTAAGTAAACCTTAAATATTTTAATATGAAAATTCTCTAAATAAAAAAAGTTGCCTCAAAATTTGAGACAACCTTTGTTTTATTTATTTACTTTTACTCCATATTTTTCTGTTAAATCATCTAATATTTTACTTTGTTTTTCATAAGATAAAGTACTTTTTAACTCTTCTTTTACAGTATCAAAGTCATCTGTCTTTTCATCTGTCTTTTTAATTATATGGTAACCATAGTTAGTTTCAACAAGTTTATCACTTATCTCTCCAGACTTTAATGCAAATGCAGCGTTTTCAAAAGCTTCTACCATCTGACCTTTACCAAAGAAATCTAAGTTTCCTCCATCTTCAGCACTAGCATCTTCTGAGTACTCTTTTGCTAGCTCTGCAAAATCAACACCAGACTTAGCTTTTTCTAGTATTTCCTCTGCCTTAACTCTATTTGCTTCTTTTTGCTCATCATCTAAAGCATTACCTTCTTCATCCACATTTTTTATTAATATATGAGATGCCTTAACTTGAAGGAACTCATCTTTATTTTTATCATAGTAGTTTTGAGCTTCTTTATCAGTTACATCTGATTCTTTTGAAATATATTCAGCAGCTGCTAGTTCTTTCTTTAGCTCCGCTTTTATATAGTCAGGTGTTAAAGAAAATTGCTTTAAGAACTCTTCTTCTGACATTTGATACTTAGAAGTTATACTGCTCATTAAATTTTTATACTCACTATCAACATCTTCATCTTTAACTTCTACCTTGTTCTCACTAGCTGCTTTATATAATACTTCAGTAGTAGTCATATAATCTATAAAACTTGATTCATAAGCTGCTATTTCTTCTTCTGTCATAACAGTATTACCCTTTGAATAAAATAGTGGGTCCATCTTCTTTTGCATTTGCTCTCCAGTTATTTTAACATCACCAACAGTAGCTAATACTTTGCTAGATGAGTAATTTTTAGCCGTTGCAGGAAGTCCTCTTCCAGCATCCTTACCTAACATGTATCCTCCACCTAAGCATAATACACCAACTACACCAGCTATTATAGCTGTTTTTATATTTTTGTTAATACCTTTTTTCTTTGTCTCTTTAGCTTCTACATTATCGTCATTTGCTTTATCCATAGGCTCTGCACTTTGAGTTACTTCTTCTGTAGTCTCTTTTTGTTCTATTTCTACCGCAGGCTCCTGATCTTCTACTTTTTTGTCATCTCTTAAGTTATTATCCTCTGACATTATGTTCCTCCTAAAATTTATAATTGCATATAATATATATTTTATATTCTACCTTATAACTGCGTATATGTGTGTGAATAAAAAATGAAAGTCATGTGAATTTTTTATGAATTTAAATACTTCTTAGACTATATCTTATTTCATATCTTCCCGCTTTTGTATTACCATATTTTAGCATATCCACCACTTCTTCTCTATCTTTATTTAAATAGTTAGCACACTCATCAATAGATTTGAAAATTTCTATCGCCTCTCCATTCTTGGAAACCAACTCAATTTTCTTTTTCCCACCTCTTAGGATTATAGACTTATATTTTTCAAAATAATCATTATATTCATTATCAATGCATTCAAAAGTATAGTGCATCTTTACTGGCTCGATTTTTATGCTTGATAGTATTAAATCTCTTTTACTTTCACTTATTCTAGCTTTAAAAATCTTATCATTTAGTATACTAAATTGTTCCATAGGTGTTTTACTACTTTCTAGATAAGCAAATTCGTCAAACTCTACTCCATCTTCTAAACTCGTATGTAGTTCTTTAGTTAAAAAGTTTATAGCTTCTCCTAGGTAATCTGTATGACCATACTTTAAATTTTCTTTTATATAACCTAATGGTAATTTAAGCTTTTTGCTACACTCTTTATGTGTTTTAAAAATTTGTTCCTCTTCAGTATATAGGTCTCTTACCTTTATTCCTTTTCCTCTTTTTATTTTAATATCTAGTATGTATAATTCCTCTTCTATTGCATTATTTGATAAAGCTTCTTCTTCTGTTTCTTCTGTTGTATCAATATCTTCAGTAATTTCTATTTCTTCATCTTCAACTTTATTAGTCAGTATATCCTCTAGTATTTCTTCTACATCTAAAACTCCTTCAGTTAAATCTTCTAAAACTATTGTATTATTGCTTGTTGAAGTATTTTCTATATCTTCATTAGTTTTAGTAAATGATACTTTCTCAAAGATGCAATCTTCATCTTTTATATTTTCTACTGTTTCTTCCCTAACTAAACTTACTTCGTCAAAATCTACTTCTAAAGTATCACTTTCTTTTGTTAAATTTTCATCAACTTTATTCTCTAATTCCTTATCTTTCTTTCGCTTAAAAAACCTCTTAAACAATTATAATTCCTCCTAAAGCTAGTTAATATTATTATGATATAAATTATTGTTATATTATTATTCTACTAAAATATCCAGTATTAGTAAATAAAGGTTATCGTTATAAATATAACTTATTAAAATAAAAGTATTTCTATGATTATTTTTGGTATAATATAAAAAATGTCTTAATTTGTCATCAAAGAGGTGTATCATGATTAATATTTTAAATGAAGCAAACAACTGCATACTTTGTAAAAACGCTAGATGTCAAAAGAATTGTCCAATAGATACTCCAATTCCTCAAATAATCAAACTTTATAAAGAAGGTAATATTGAGGAAGCTGGAAAAATACTATTTGAGAACAATCCTTTATCATCAATATGCGCAATAGTATGCCCTCATGAAAATCAATGTAGAGGGAATTGTATTAAGGGAATAAAAGGCGAGCCTGTTCACTTCCATGCAATAGAGGAAGAAATTTCTAAGATATACTTAGAAAGTATGAATCTAGAAAGACCTAAAAGTAACGGTATAAAAGTTGCAATAATAGGTTCAGGACCTGCTGGTATAACTGTAGCATTTGAACTTGCTAAAAAAGGCTATGATGTTACTATTTTTGAAAAAAATGAAAGAATTGGTGGTATATTAACTTATGGTATACCAGATTTTAGGCTTCCTAGGGCACTTATA
Organism: Romboutsia weinsteinii; assembly: GCF_002250835.2. GTDB lineage: Bacteria > Bacillota > Clostridia > Peptostreptococcales > Peptostreptococcaceae > Romboutsia_A > Romboutsia_A weinsteinii. The sequence continues at coordinate 9,377 of NZ_NOJY02000018.1, read as the reverse complement.
GACTTATTAGGAAAACACCTAACTTCAATGGGAGTGAAAATAAAAATAAACTCAATGGTTGGTCCTGTAATTACTTTAGACAAACTTTTCGAAGATGGATATAAATCAATCTTCATAGGCACTGGAGTATGGAATCCTAAAAAACTAAACATAAAAGGTGAAACTTTGGGCCATGTAAACTATGCTATAGATTATTTAAGAAGCCCTCAAAACTATTACCTAGGTAATAAAGTGTTAGTAATAGGCGCAGGAAACGTTGCAATGGACGCTGCTAGAAGTGCTAAGTACTATGGTTGTGAAGAAGTTTATATTGCTTATAGACGTGACTTTGAAGATATGACTGCTACTCATCATGAAATTCATGAAGCTAAAGAAGAAGGTGTATTATTTAAAACATACGAAACACCAGTAGAAATAGTTGACGAAGGAATAATACTTGCTCGTACTGAAAAAGTAGAACTCGAAGATGGTAGAAGTTCTTTAGTTACTATTCCTAACAGCGAACATGTTTTTGAGTGTGACTCTGTTTTAATCGCAGTAAGCCAGATACCTAGAAACACTATTGTTTTAAATAATAAAGGGCTTGATACTAAGTATGGTGGCCATCTTGCAACAGATGAAAGTGGTAAAACTACTCGTGAAGGAGTTTTTGCCTGTGGAGATGTTGCTCATGGTGCTAGTACCGTTATTGAGGCTGTAGTTGCAGCTAAAATAGTTGCTAACTCTATGGATGAATATTTACAACAAGTATAAATGTAAAATATAAATTCGAATATCAAAAGCTATAAGTCAGTTAATTATGTACTGTCTTATAGCTTCTTTATTGAATAATTTATCTAAATCATATCTGTATTATCAAAATCTCTGGTAACATTATTTACCCATTTTCCACTTATAATTCTTATTACGCTTGCAATTACTTTTAGTATTTCGTCACTTTTAATTATTAAAAATAATAAAACAATAGGTAGTTTCCATACAAATGCCCCTATAAATCCAAATGGTATGGCAATTAACCACATGTATATAATATCATTTATAAGAACAAATTTATTATCTCCTCCACCTCTTAATATACCAAGCATAGTATTTACTGAAATTGATTGGAATACTACTATAATTGCGGTTGTAGTCATAATATCCATGGCTATTAATTTTGTAGATTCTGATATGTTATAAAAATCTACTATTATCGGTCTTATAGAATATACCACTATTCCTGAAATTAACCCCATAACAACACTAAGGATACTTATAGTCTTTGCATACTCTTTAGCTTTGCTATATTTGCCTTCACCAATTGTATTTCCAATTACGACAGAAGATGCACTCCCTACTCCAAATATAAATACTGTTACAAACTGACTACATACATTATTTATACTGTTAGCAGCCACTACCTCTGTACCCATTCTTCCTACTATTATGGAGTTCATAGTTGCACCTAATCCCCATAAAAGTTCATTAAAAAGTACTGGTGTACAATTAGTTATAAAATCCTTTACCATTAGCTTATTAGTATTAAGAAAATGTTTTGGTCTAAGTTTTACTTTCTTTTCAAAGAATAGCATGAATACTAATACAACAATAAACTCAACTATCCTTGCAATTACAGTAGCTATTGCTGCACCCTGTACTCCCATAGGCTCAGCTCCTAAGTTCCCAAATATAAACACCCAGTTGAAAAATACATTTACAACTAGTGATATACTATATACTACCATTGATATTTTAACTGTCTGAACAGATCTTAACACATTTATTGTACAGTTTGTAAGTGAGTAAAAAACATATCCGATAGCAACAATTCTAAGGTACTTAACTCCCTCTGATATTACAAGCTTATCTGTTGTGAATATACTTATAAATTCTTTTGGTACCAACATAGCTATAATTACAAATAAAATAGATATCATAATACATACCTTATACATTATTGCAAATATTTGATGTATTGCATTTGTATCTTTTTTACCATAGTATTGAGCCGTCATAACGCCTGCTCCGCCACCAAGACCAAACATCAATACCATCATTATAAAAAATAGATTATTTCCTATTGATGATGCTGATAGTTGCACTTCACCTAAAGTCCCAAGCATCATAGTATCTGCCATACTTACTGTAAATGTTATAAGGTTTTGGATTCCTATTGGAAGTGCGATACTAAACATTAACCTATAAAATGATTTGTCACGTGTTATCATCATTTTTATTTATCTCCTTTCTTAATTATTAATTTAAAATTAACCTACATAATTACTTTATCACATCTGTTCACTCTTTTTAAGTATCTGCAAAAAATGTTTATAATAAATCAAATAATAAAACCGTACTCATTTATTTTGTGTACGGTTTTATTACTTCTGGTTCAAGTATTGAAAATATTTTATTTTTACAATCAATCTAATTCATAGAATTCTATGGTACTGTAGTTAATTTATTAATTATTGTCCATCACCATATATCTAAGTACTGTTTTAAGATTTTCTGTTTTAGTCCTCCTAAAATCTGAAATATATATTTCTCTATGTACTTTACTTTTAATTTCTAAGTTATTGTCTTCACAAAACTTAGTCATTACTTCAAATGTTTTTGCTTCTTCATCAAATGAACCTATATGCATCATTTGAACACACTTTCCTTCTGATATACTTGTAAATTCTAAACTATCTAATAAGTCATTAGGCTTTTTCTTTTTAACAATATCTAAAGCCAATTCAAATAATTCAGGTGTTACAAAATCTGGTTGTCTAATCATTATAGTGTAAACTAGCTTATCTTTATCTAATACTTCTTTGTTTCTAGCTTCTTCTTTTAAATCCCATACTCCCTCTAGCGGATACACTACATAATCATAATATCCTTCTGGGTTGATACCATTTCTAGGCATCATCTTAATTGTATATGCTAATGAGTATAGTACTCCTATTCTATCAGCAAACGCTGGTTCATTAGGATTTCCTTCTCCTTTTATTGTTATAAAATTGAATTTCTCAATATTTACTATCTCTGGTTTAGCTTTTGGCATATAGTATTGTTTTTCTTTTTTCTTCCATTCGTGTTTCATTTTTTAATCCTCCTCTATAGAAACCATAACTTCTGTAATGTATTTTTTAGGATTTCCCTTAAATATCATACCTGGGCCTTTAATATATACTTCTCTCGATGGCACAACACACTTTATATTATTTTTATTTGCATAATCAAAAATTGCCTTATACGCATTGCCAATCTTATTGTACTCTCCATAATGAGTAGTAGATAAAAGTTTTGAAGATGGCAATTCTTTGCAAGATATTTTGGTACTACTTATAAACCTATTTATCACAACTCCTACCTCTATATCTGCATCTTTTTTATATCCTTCATCATGATATATACTAAACGGATATCCATTATAATTTCCCTTCACAACTTTGTAAATAAGTCTTAGGTAACTTCCACATTCCTTATATCTTCCTTTATATCTTATCGATGCAACTTTAATTTTGGGGCTATCTTTTATTCCTATCTCATAAACTATTTTTTTATTTTCAGTTGAATTTTTAATATTATAATCATCAAATTTTTTTAACAACTCTTGTTGTCTTTTTATGTTCTCTTCAATCATAGTTTTCTTTTCTATAAAAACATAATTTAAGTCTTCTTCATTCTTACATAAATTTAATACATCTTTTATTTCAGATATAGTAAACTCTAGATTTTTTAAGAGAATTATTAATTTTGCTTTATCAAAATCACCTTCGTTGTAGTATCTATATCCATTATCTTGATTTCTATATGATGGCTTCAGTATATTCTCATCATCGTAATATCTTAAAGTTTTTATGCTAAGGCTTGTTATTTTTGAGAATTCACCTATTTTGTACATTAATTCCTCCTACATCTTATACTTTAATCTATCCCCTATATAGGAGGGTCAAGTCAAATATAATATTTAATACAATTATACTATATAAATTTTATTAATTAGAAAGGTTTTGTATGGAAAAGATAGGATTAATATTAGAAGGTGGCGGTATGAGAGGTATTTATACTGCTGGTGTATTAGATTTCTTCATAGAAAAAAATATAGATACGCTAACATCTATCGTATCTATATTTTATATACTTTTATCAACTATTACTTGATTATCATGTAGTCCTTTGAATTTTCCTCATACCACCTTGGTATAATTTTTTTAAAGTCATCATAATCATAAAATGCTTCTAAGCAACGCTTTGTCATTCCATCTACATCCTCTTTCCCAAACTTCTCAGCCCACTTTATTGAATATAGGGAAGCATGAGCCACATATACAGCTTGAACTTCCCAAAATTCATTAGGTGGCTCTCCGTTAAAATATCCATGAATTTGTCCAATACAATAAGGTATACTTTCTTCTACATTAAAAGATTGGAGTTTGTAGAACTCTCCATACCTATCTCCGCATCTCCACCTATTAAAGTCAATAACTCCAACTTGCTTATTATTGGTATATATTAGATTCCCCAAATGAAAATCACCATGTTTATATACAGCAGGTAATTTACATATCCTATTTATTTTATTTTTTACATAATTAATTGCAATTTCGTCATTTGGAATGCGTACAGCTGAGTTTTCATAACTTTCTAGTTGTAATAGTTTTTTAGATATTTTTGTTTCAGTTGGTATGTCTTCTTCTTCAACTGAAATAGAGTGTATACGTTTTAAAATTTTACCAGCTTCAATACCTAATTTATATTGTTCGTCTTTTGGTAAAGTCGAAATAATCTCCCTCATTGACTCTCCTTCAACCCAGCTTAGTAGTATATATACATTTTTATTATTATTACAAACTCCAATTTCTATAGCTTTAGACATTGTTATATCAAGTTGATTAAATTTCTTTATAATACTAAATTCCTTTTTCTTATTTTCTAACTCACATATATCTGAGATTCTAAGTAAGTATTTTGCACCATACTTATTTTCTATATAATATTTAGTGTCAAAAGACCACCCATAATCAATTTTTTCTATTTTACTCCATAGACTATAATCCTTTATATCTCTAAATTCTAAACCCACTCTATACCCCCATATTTGTATATTTATAAATACTTCAGTGCTAAATCATCTAGTTCAGTTTTTATTTTTGAAATTTTTAGTCTAGTTGCTATTGGTGAAAATATATCTATTGTCTCCTTAGCCTTTTCTCTATATCGCTCTGGCTCCATATACTTAATAGTACGCATATTATGAAGTCTATCTGCTAATTTAATTAATATTGCTTTACTATCTATATTGTACTCATTTTCACTAAGCATTTCCTCATTTATTTTACTAAGATTTGTAACTTCATATACTAAGTTAGCTATTTCTTTTGAAAAATCTTTTTCAATTTGTTCTATTGTACAATACGTACACTCTTCTATTGTATCATGTAAAAGTCCTGCAATTATAATATCTCGATCAGAAGTTATCTCAGATAATATTATAGATACACATAATGGATGAGTAATATATTTTTCCCCCGACTTACGATACTGACCTTCATGAGCTTTGTAAGCTATACTATATGCCTTTTCAATCATACATAAGTCTTTCTGTGATAATGTATTTTTAATACTTCTAAGCAATTGTCTATATAGCTCTTCTGGCAAAGTAAAATCTATGGATGATTTTAAGAATGGATTAGCATTTTGGCTATTATCTATCATTTCTAAATTACCTCCCTCATAATTGTTTAGATATCTTAACATATTAATTGCATATACTAAATGATCTGTTGGCGTAAAAGCAAACTTTTTCTTAAATGCCTTTGAAAATCCACTGTGTGTTTTATATCCATATTCATTTGATACATCTATTATCTTTTTTCCTTGAAATATCTCTTTTGATGCACAAATAAGTCTTCTTTCTTTAACATATTCCATAGTAGAAATTCCCATTTGATCTTTAAATATTCTTGAAAAATGATACTCTGAATATCCAACTTCATTAGCTATAAGTTCTAAATTCAAATCTTCTTTAATGTTCTTTTCTATATATTCAAGACTCCTAAAAATAGCATCTTCATATTTCAATTAATCTCCCCCCATTCATTTTATTGGATAATTATAATGTATCAAAATATATTCTTATTTGCTGTTCCATGCTTGCTAAATAGCAATATTATAATATTTATATAATAAAAACTATACCAATTTTGTTGAGGTATAGTTTTTATTTTGTTATTGATACTAATTATTTATTTTTCCAACTTCTATACATATCTTAATTATATATTCATCTCTATCTATAACTGCAACCTCGTCAATTAATACTTCTTCATAGGAACATCCCTTAATATATAAATTATTTTTCTCTATATAATCTACTATTTTTTTGTGCAATATATAGGTTTTATCATAATACCCTTTCATATATCCAACAACATATAATCCTTTGGGCTTTATCGTATAATCAATGTTATTTATCTCATTATCAATCTTAGTAAAGAAATAGCTATAATTAGTATAATCTTTATTTTTCAAACTCTCTTTACTTATTATAGAACCAGGTTGCTGACTCATCAATATATTATTCTCAGTACAATAATCTAAGTGCTTTGTATAAGTTTCTATATCATAATATTCATCAGTATCCTTGGTTGGATTACTTAAAATAATATGCTCTTCCTCTTGTTCTTCTATAAAAATTCCCTTAGTTTTATTTATTCCTTCTTTAATAAGTTCTACCTTTTTGTACATCAGCTCCTGTTTTCTTCTTAAATCCCTTATTTCATTTTCAATTTTATTTGTCTCTTCTTCAAATAAATCTATCATATTTTTAGGACTTCTCTTATCTATAACTTCCTTAATTTGTTTAAGAGGCATACCAACCTCTTTTAATATATGTATTACATTAAATGATTCTAGTTGATCTTGAGAATAATATCTATATCCATTGTCTTCAACCTTCTCAGGCTTAAAAAGATCTATATCATCATAATGAAAAAGTGTCTTTTTATGTACACCACATAATCTAGCAAACTCGCCAGAACTAAAGTACTTTATTTTATTTTTACTCATTTTTTTATTCTCCTTATTGACTATCCTGTAACAGGATACTTTATTATATGTTAAGTCAATAAATTTATCAAGGAGGTTTTTTAATGAGTAACTCTTTAGGAAAGAAAATAACATTTTTTTCACTTATAAAGTATACATTACCAACAATAATAATGATGATACTATCTTCACTTTACACAATTATTGATGGTATGTTTGTATCTAGATTTGTAGGTTCAAATGCACTCTCTGCTATAAATATTGTATATCCTGTTATATATTTAATATTGGGAATTAGTATAATGTTAGCTACTGGCGGTAGTGCTATAGTAGCTAGATATATGGGAGAAATAAAAAGTCAAGAAGCTAAAGAAAGCTTTACGCTTATTACAATAGTCGCTATATTGCTAGGTATTGTTATTTCTATAGTATCTATATTATTTATAGAGAAAATAATTTATGCTTTAGGATCTACAGATGTACTATATGAATATAGTTATTCATATTTATCTATTATGCTATTATGTTCTCCTGTTATAATCATGAAAACATATTTTGATTATTTCTTAGTAACATCTGGTGCGCCCAAATTAGGTCTAGCTAGTTCAATCTTAGGCGGTATTGTTAATGTAGTTTTAGATTATATATTTATAGTTCTATTAAATATGGGTATAGCTGGAGCTGCACTTGCAACTTGTATAGGATATGCTCTTCCTTCAATAATAGGGCTTATTTACTTCTTAAAAAAAAGCAATACACTACACTTTGTCAAGCCAAAGTTTGATTTTAAGGTTATAAAAGAAAGCTGTAGTAATGGTTCATCTGAAATGGTAACTCAACTATCATCATCTGTAACAACTATTTTATATAACCTAGCTATGATAAAGATGTTAGGTGAAAATGGTGTTGCTTCAATAACAATTATATTGTATATACAACTGTTATTGAACTCTGCATATTTAGGATTTACATCTGGTACGTCCCCTCGTATAAGTTACAACTATGGAGGTAATGATGAGAAACAGGTTCAAGGGTTAGTTAAATATAGCTATATACTTATAGGTATATTTGCTATTTGTTCATTTATTATATCAAGACTATCCTCTCATACTTTAATCTCTATATTTGTATCTGAGGGCTCAAATTTATATAATATATCTTTAAATGGATTTAATATATTCTCATTTAGCTTCTTAATATGTGGATTTAATATATTTACTGCTGGAATGTTTACAGCTTTTTCAAATGGTAAGGTGTCAGCTTTAATTTCACTACTTAGAACATTTATATTCTTCGTAATAGGAATGGTGATTTTACCAAATTACTTTGGTGTAGATGGTGTATGGCTTGTGGTTCCATTTGCTGAAGTAGCTACGTTATTAATATCAATAATATGCGTTTATAAGTATAGACATATTTATATGTATAGCAATCTATTCTCAAAAGAGGTTTTATCATAATTATTTTATAGAAATTTTATAATTTTATTAATAATAAAATAAGCCGTATCGCAATTAAGCAATACGGCTTATTTACTTTATTTACTATTTACCGGGATCTGTATTTCTGTTAACCAATCTTTTATATTTTGAAATATACTATCTAGTCAAATATTGTTTCAAAACTTTTTTTATTAAATGCGTCAAAGCACATTTCAATTTGTTCCTTCGTATTTCTTTCTATAGAAAGCTTTGGTAAACCATTTATATCAAAGAATTTACTTTCTTCTGTTTCTGTATTACATTCAAATTTAATATCTACTAAATCACATAATACAAATATTTTATAAATACTCTGTAAACTAACTGGCTTATTATGTCTGTTTCTATCTTGAATAGCTATAATTTTTTTCGGTATAACATTTGCCCCAGCCTCTTCTTTAGCTTCTTTAATTATATTTTCTGATACAGACAGATTTATGTCTGCCCATCCACCAGGCATACTCCAGCATCCATCTATACTTTCCTTTACTAGTAAAATCTTTTGATTCTTTATAACTGCTCCCCTAATATCTACCTTTGGTGTAAGATATCCATAGTCGTTATTTAGCAGGTCTTTTACCTTTTCAATTTCAACCTCAGTGTATTCACTTATTATTTGAGCTGATAAGTTCTTTAACTGCTCAAATCTCTCTATATCATATTTATCTTTAGAATAAGTCAATCCTGCTTGTACTATTGATTGTATTTCTGTCACCCATTTTAACCACTTCTGATGCATAAGCTCCCCCCGATTTATATTAATAATATAATTTAATAAAATTTAGTCATATTATATATATTATCATATAAGTATAGCTCAGCATATTTTAAGATTGTTTTACTGAACACTTATATAACTGTCTCTTATACACATCT
>NZ_NOJY02000017.1 GCF_002250835.2 Romboutsia weinsteinii | reverse complement strand
TACCTGATACAGGGTGCATCTTTGTGAATTTTAGGTTCTTTGATAAGTATAGAGAAGGATTATCATTATTTTTAAAGTCTTCTATAAAATTACCATCTACTAATCTTATTTCTACATCATCAGATTCCATAAGTATCTTTTCAATATACTCAATATGTCTTTCTCTTTCTTTAAATGTTAGAGTGACAGGATTATTAAAGAAATGTATACATCCTGAAGATAGATATTTTCTTAGCTCTGATTCATAAATAAGAACCTTCAATTTTGATTTATAAGTAGCATTATGAAGGAATACATTTATTTTCTTTAATTCATTGATTATCTTATCATTGTCTCCAAATACCCTATATGCAATTTCCATAAATAAATCCTCAGGCATAAAAAATTCATTGATAGAACCTAATAAGCATCTTAAATCATTATTCATAATGTATTGTATATAAGTCTGATCTTCTATCATTGAAGTTGGAGTGATTTTATCGCAAATATGCTTTCCTTTGGTTTTTAATTTGTGCACTAGGCTATAGTAAAACTCTTCTACAATTCTTTTCTCTTTAGAAGTAGTTGAAAATAAACAATCACCTTCATCAGAGAATATAGTGGTAGCTATAAATTTGTCTTTAATCGCGAAGAATGTTGTATTTGAATTTAGACTACAGCTGTATAGATTGAATTTTAGTGCAGGATAAGTTGAAATTAAGTTAATTACCAATAATGCATTAAGTATTTCTTCAGAGTTATCTCCTTTTAATCCCATTGAAAAATCAACTTTAAGATTAGATTTTTTGCTAAGCTCATAAAATGATTTTTTCATAGTTGCTAAAGATACCTTATCCTTATGATTAAGATCAAACAAATTTAAGGATATCAATACCTCTAAGTTTTCATTATTATTAGCATATGAATGTATTTCATCTAATAATGACTTTTCCATAAGAGTAGGCTTTACATATGAGGTACTATTATAATATTCTTCTGAATGTGTATTTTTAGGAATACTTTGGATTGATTTATTAGTGGCATTAACTGTATCCATATAAGCATCTTTTAATATAGTATCAATATAATTATGTAAAAATTCTTTGTCACTATCCTTATCTATCTCAAAATACTCAATTAAATTTGCCTGTGTTGCCTCAGTAAGAGATTTAACTATGAAGTTAGATATATTTTCACATATCTCATTTATGCGTTTTGAACTAGGCATATTCCTTGATGAGATCCATTTATTTACATAGGATATATCATACCCTAATGCACGAGCAAGGCTACTTTTCTTTTGATTAGATATATATAGTAAATTTTCTAATATGTTTCCAAATGTTATACTTTTCAATTTTCAGGCCTCCCAGGGTATTACTAAATTAAATATACTTCTAATACTTAGTAATATATTTACAAGTATGGATTCTAATTATATCACTAATCATATAGTAAGAATTGATAAAGAATTTTAAGAAAAAGGAATAAAATGAGGAAATGGGCAAAAAAGGAATTCCTAAATTCCTCAAAAGACCTTGTTGTTCGTAACAATAATTGTTTTTCGAATGTTATTATAGTAACAGGGAATAGGTTATCAAAAAATAAAAATAACATTACATATTTTATTAAATATTAAGTTTTCAACATCAAGGAGGAGATTTTATGAGTACATTAACAAATAATAAAAAGAAAATTTCAGCAGGGTGGGTAATAGTAATGGCATGTATGCTTATACAAGCGATACCGTTTGGGGTAGCATCAAATATTCAACCACTATTTATACATCCTGTTATTTCAGATAGAGGATTTAGTCTTACATCGTTTTCACTAATATTCTCAATAGGTACAATTGTATCAGCAGTAGTAGGACCTTTTATAGGTATGTCATTCCAAAAAATTAATGTTAAATTAATTTATGTAGTAGGAGCTATATTATCAGGTGGAGGATTTTTAATGTTCTCTATGTGTACTGAACTATGGCAATTCTATGCTGTAGCTTCAGTAGTTCAAATAGGTACAGCTGCTATATCGGGTATAGGGGTACCACTTTTAATAAGTTCTTGGTTTGATGAGGAAAGTAAGGGTAAAGCCATGGGACTTGCATTTGCAGGAGGTTCTATAGGTAACATATTCTTACAGCAATTAGTTATGCAATCTTTAGCAAGTCAAGGATACTCTCAGTCTTACTTTATATTTGGTGCACTATCTTTAGTAGTAGGTGTTCCAATAGCACTATTATTTATAAAGATGCCTAAAGATGCTAGTCAAATAGTAAGAAGTAAAAATAACAAAGTGAAATCAGAAAGTAAAAAAACTGATTTTGGATATACATTAAAAGAAGTTACAAAGCTTAAATATTTCTGGATGCTAGCATTAGGATTTACATTTGTAGGTATATACGTATCAGCATATTCAATTCAACATGCAGCATACTTCCAAGGATTCTTAAAGTTTGATGCTATAACAGTTGGTACAATAGGTTCTATATTTGCAGTTTGTTCATTAGGTGGAAATATAGTAGGTGGAGTATTATTTGATAAGTTAGGTGTTATTAAATGTTTAATAATATCATCGGTATTAGTTCTTATATCAGGAGTATTTTTACAATTATCAGGTCAATCTCCAGTATATGCATATATATTCTCAGCATTAAAAGGCTTTGCAATATATACATACATGATGGGTCCAGCATACCTTACTGGTTCATTATTTGGAAATAAAGAATATGGTAGTATATTAGGTATAGTACAATTACTATTTGCAGTAGGATTCTCTTCGGGCTCAGTTTTATTTGGAGTGTTTGTAGAAAAGTTTGGATACAATACTTCTTGGATAATAATATTAGGAGCAGTAGCTATAGCATATGTATTATTAATAGGAGCTTCAATAGGTATGATTAAGCTAAATAAAGAAAGAGCTAATAATACTGATAATAAAGAATTAAAGGAAGTTGCTTAATATATAAAATTACAAAATTGAACTTTACAAAAATATCCATTAATGGTAATCTAATATTAGGATTGTAACTGGTCGTGCAGGCAAAACCCCAATAAGTGTTTTATTACACTCTATTTGGGTTTTGCTTTTTTTTATGACCTTTTTTAGGAGGAGATAGTAGTGAAAATAGAAAAAATTTTAAATAACAATGCATTTATCTCTTTTGATGAAAATGGAGCAGAAGTAATTGTCATGGGAAAAGGTATCGCTTTTGGTAAAAAGACTGGTCAAGATGCTGAACTAGTAAAGGGATACAAGATTTTTTCTAATTCTGATAAAGGGCTAAATCAAAGATTTAAAAAAATAATATCAGATATACCAGAAGAATATATGAAAATTACTGAGCAAGTTGTAATTGTTTTGGAGAAAGAGTACGATAAAAAAATTAATGATGTAATATATGTTTCACTTACAGAACATATTCATGGAGCAATTGAAAGATACAAGCAAGGCATACAACTTAAAAATCCAATGTTAATGGATATAAAGAGATTATTTAGAGATGAGTATGAGGTAAGTAAACAAGCATTAGACTCTATTGAAGAGCAGTTTTCTATTTCATTTGATGAAGATGAAGCTGGATACATTGCACAACATATAATAAATGCTGAACTTAATGATAATATGACTGATGTAGTTAATATAGCCAAAATAATGCAAGAAATATTAAATGTTATTAAGTATACATATAGAATGGAATTTGATGAGGAATCAATTTTTTATTATAGATTTGTAACCCACTTAAAATTCTTTGCACAAAGAATATTTAATAAATCAATTTATGAAGATGATAACGAGGAAATTTTTGAGGTATTTAAGGATAAATATATAGATAGTTATAAATGTGTTTTAAAAATTAAAGATTTAATTGAAAAAAGTTATGAGTACTGTTTAAGCAAGGATGAGCAATTATATTTAATGATTCATATAGAAAGAATTACTACTAAAGCAGGTATTTAATTTGATAATAAGACTGGAAAATCCACCAGTTTATTATATATAAAAGGATTGTAACTACGCTATAAGCTAACTTATATATGTAGGCAAAACCTCTATTTTAAAAAGATGAATGGAGGAGATAAAAATGGATTATCAAGCAGTAGCAAAAAAAGTATTAGAAAGAGTAGGTGGAAAGGATAATATAATTAGCCTAGTACACTGTATGACAAGATTAAGATTTACTTTAAAAGATGAATCTATAGTAGATGATGAGCTTGTCAAAAAAACAAAAGGGGTAATGGGCATAATGAAAAAAAGTGGCCAATACCAAGTTATTATTGGAAATGAAGTAGGTGGAGTTTACAAAGAAATATGTAAACTAGGAAATTTCCAAAATGACTCAAAACAACAAAGTAATAAAAGTAAAGAGAAGCAAGGAATTATTTCAACAATTCTTGATGTGATTTCAGGTTGTATGGCACCAGTTATTCCAGCTATAATTGGAGCTGCCATGATTAAGGTATTACTGACTGTACTACCAATGATGGCAATATTAGATGATACTAGTCAGACATATCAGTTAATTTCTGTTATCGGAGACGGTGCATTCTTCTTTATGCCTGTATTAATTGCAATGTCAGCAGCAAAAAAATTCGATACAAACCCATATTATGCAGTGAGTTTGGCTCTTATTATTTTGCATCCTAATTTCATAAACTTAATGAATGGAGCTAAAGAGGCAGGAGAAGTTGTTAAATTCTTCAACGTAGTTCCTGTAACTTATGCGTCTTATTCGTATTCAGTAATTCCAATTATTTTATCAGTATGGGCATTGTCTTATATTGAAAGATTTGTAGATAAAATTACTCCGGCTATTACTAAGAACTTCTTAAAGCCAATGTTAGTAGTTTTATTTGCAGCACCTATTGTTATGGTAGTTATAGGTCCTTTAGGTTCTATATTTGGTGATATGTTATCAAAAGCGATTTACTTTATTCATGACAAATTAGGGTTTATAGCTATTGGTCTTGTAGCTGGTATTTATCCATTTGTAGTTATGGCAGGTATGCACCATGCGTTTACTCCTATTAAGTTAAGTATGATAGCAACTGTAGGATATGAAGGATTTATTTGTATATCAGAATTTTGTACGAATATGGCTCAAGGGGCTGCATCATTAGCAGTAGCTGTAAAATCAAAAAATAAAGACTTAAAGCAAACAGCAGCTTCATGTGCGTTTTCAGCATTAGTTGCTGGTATTACAGAGCCTGCCCTTTATGGTGTAACGGTTAGGCTAAAAAGACCTATGATAGGTGCTTGTATTGGTGCAGCAATAGGTGGATTAGTGGGAGGATTCTTCCAATTAAAAAGCTTTGGGGTTGCAACTCCAGCACTAGTTACTATACCTCAATATATAGAAAGTGCTCGTCCAATGAGTCTTATATATATGTTAATAACAGCTGCAGTTACTATTGCTGCAACATTTGTTGCTACATATATTATAGGATTTGAAGATCCTATAGATGAAGATGAGGAAGAAGAGATAGATAATAATTCAATAAAATCTCCATTAAATACTGGAGTTAAAATAGATTGTCCTATAGAAGGAGTCGTAGTTGATTTATCAGAGGTAAATGACAAGACTTTTTCAACTGGTATACTAGGTCAAGGGGTTGCTATTATTCCTACTAAGGGAGAGATTGTAGCACCATTTGATGGAACTATTGATGTATTTTTTGAAACACATCATGCAATCGGTCTTAGAAGTGATGAAGGTGTGGAAGCATTGATTCATGTTGGTTTAGAAACTGTAAATTTACAAGGTAAATACTTCACTCCAATGGCTAAGGTAGGAGATAAAATTAAAAAAGGGGATTTATTATTAACTTTTGATTTAGAAGCTATCAAGAATGAAGGGTATGATACTGTGACACCAGTTATAATATCAAACTCTGATCAATTTATGGAAATAGTGAAAACTAAAAATGAAAGTATTACACAGTTAGAAACTATATTAACGGTAGTTTAATTTATATTAAATATTTTTATCAATAACAAGGTTAAAAAGGAGATTAGTATGGAATCATTAAGAATGCCTGAAGGATTTTTATGGGGAAGTGCATCTGCTGCTTATCAAGTAGAAGGGGCATATTTAGAAGATGGTAAGGGACTTACTAACTGGGATCAGTTTGTAAGGATACCGGGAAAAACTTTTAAAGCAACTACTGGAGATGTCGCAGTAGATCATTATCATAGATTTAAAGAAGATATAGCTCTTATGGCTGAAATGGGGCTTAAAACTTATCGTTTTTCTGTAGCCTGGGCAAGAATTATTCCTTATGGATGTGGAGAAATAAATGAAGCAGGAATTAAATTTTATGAAGAATTAATAGATGAATGTTTAAAATATAATATTGAACCTATGGTCACAATATACCACTGGGACTTACCACAAGCACTAGAAGATAAGTATAATGGTTGGGAAAATCCACAAATTATTGATGACTTTGTAAATTATGCAAAGGTATTATTTGAAAGATTTGGCCATAAGGTTAAGTACTGGATAACACTAAATGAACAAAATATATTTACAACACTAGGATGGATGACGGCTCTTCACCCACCAGGAAAGTTTGATGATTCTAAAACTTATTATCAAGTAAATCATCATGCATTTATGGCTCATGCTAAATCAGTATTAGAATTTAAGAAGCTTGTGCCACAAGGTAAAATAGGGGCGAGCTTCGCTTATAGTCCAAGTTATTCAATTAACTGTGATCCTAAAAATGCTATGTCGAAGATGGATTTTGATGATTTAAAAAACTTCTGGTGGATGGATGTATATGCTTATGGTCGTTATCCAAAGGCTGCATTTAATTACCTTAAGAAACAAGGGTTTGAACCTAAATTTGCTTCAGGAGATGAAGAAATATTAAAAGAAGCTGCAAGTAAGGTTGATTTTATGGGAGTAAATTATTATCAAACTAGTGTGTGTGAATACAATCCTATTGATGGAGTGACTCCGTATGGATCTATGAATACAACTGGTGTAAAAGGGTCTGGTCAAATAACGGGTCAGCCAGGCTTATTTAAAAATCCTCCAAATCAATATCTTGAAACTACTGACTGGGATTGGACAATTGATCCTAGCGGTTTAAGATTTGCTTGTAGAGAAATAACAAGCCGTTATAATTTACCAATAGTTATATCTGAAAATGGTTTAGGGGCTTTTGATAAGAAAGAAGAAGATGGAAGCATACATGATCCATATAGAATAGCTTATTTAAAAGCACATATACAAGAGTTGCTGAAAGCTGTAGATGATGGTTGTGAGGTATGGGCATATTGTACTTGGTCTTGTACTGACTTATTAAGTTGGTTAAATGGATACCAAAAGCGTTATGGATTCATATATGTTGACCGTGAAGAGGAAGAGGGGTCCTCTATGAATCGTTATAAGAAAGATAGCTACTACTGGTATAAAGAGGTAATTGATTCTAATGGAGCAAATTTATAATTAAATAATATAGATAAAATAAAGAAGAGGCTATTTGGTCTCTTTTTTATTTTATCTATATTAAATCCTTACTAAAATCTAGAATTATTGATATTACTAAAGTTGGAAAATATCAAAAAAATTAATATGTAAAAAAATGCAAAAAAACTTGTTAGCACACTATATATAGTGTAGAATGTACATTGCGAGAACTACATATGGTGTTTTTATATTTAAAATACAATGAATTTAAATTTGAAAAGTCAATACCTTTTATGAAAATAAATACTGATTATGAATTTAAAAAAAGGGTAAGGAAGTCTAAATGCTTAGAAATAAGCTGAATAGATAAACAGAGAAAAATAAATATAATAATGAAAACAAAAGAGCAAGAGGGTCAAAAGGAGAGTAGGAAATGAACTGGATAAAATTTAATAATCAAGTCATAATCAAAAATGAGCAAGGAAAGTATCAGTTAGAAAAAGATAAAGATGCCTTAGAGTGTTACATAAGGGAGTCAATAAACCCTAGGTTGAAAAAATTTAAGAGTCTAGAAGATAGATTAAGTTACTTAGTAGATAATGACTATTATTCAAAAGAGGTAATAGATAAATATAGCATAGGTTTTATAAAGGAAGTGTATGAACTTATAACTAGTCATAGTTTTAATTTTCAATCTTATATGAGTGCTAATAAGTTTTATCAAAATTATGCATTAAAGAGTAATGATGGTAAAGAAATATTGGAAAGTTACAATGATAAGGTATTAATAGTATCTCTAGCACTTGCTGATGGTAAAAAAGAATTGGCACTTAGCTTAGCTAAGAAATTAGTAAGACAAGAGTTTCAACCTGCTACTCCAACATTTTTAAATGCAGGGAGGAAAAGAGCAGGAGAGATGGTATCTTGTTTCTTGTTATCTGTAGAAGATAGCACAGAAGGAATATCTTATGCCATATCTTCATCAAATCACTTATCTAAGATAGGTGGAGGAGTTGCCCTTAACTTATCTAGGTTAAGAGCTAGTGGTGAAGCTATAAAAGATATAGATGGATCTTCAGGTGGAGTGGTAGGAGTTGCTAAGATGTTAGAACAATCTTTTAGCTACTTTAACCAGATGGGGGCTAGGCAAGGAGCAGGAGCTGTTTATTTAACTGTATTCCATCCAGATTTTGAATTATTAATGGACACTAAAAAAATAAATGCAGATGAGAAAATAAGATTAGCATCTTTATCACTAGGTGCAATAATCCCAGATAAATTTATGGAATTAGCTGAGAAAAATGAAACTGCTTACGCATTTTATCCACACTCAGTATATAAAAAGTATGGTGTAGATTTTGATGATATAAAAATGGATGAGTGGTACGACATACTTGCAAATGACGATGATATAAGAAAAAAAGAGATAAATCCAAGGCAGATGTTAACTAGAATAGCACAAATGCAACAGGAAAGTGGATACCCATATGTAGTATTTATTGATACTGCAAATAAAGAGCACGTATTAAAAGATAATGGAGTTATAAAAATGTCCAACTTATGTTGTGAAATATTCCAGTACCAAACTCCATCAGATATAAAAGGATATGCTGGTGAAAATAATTGGGGGCAAGATATAAGCTGTAACTTAGGGTCTTTAAATATTGCGAATGTTATGGATAACAAAGATATAGAAGGCACTGTAAAAACTGCAATAAGAGCATTATCTTTCGTGTCAGATAAGACAAATATAGATTCAGTACCTACTATTAAAAATGGAAATAGTGCATCTCATGCTATAGGGCTAGGAGCTATGAATTTACATGGATATCTTGTAAGAGAGGGAATATTATATACATCTAAAGAAGCAATAGATTTTAGTAATGTGTTCTTCTCTATAGTTAGGTATTATGCAATAAAAGCATCTATGGAAATAGCCATAGAAAAAAAACAAACCTTTGAAGGCTTTGAAAAATCAGAATATGCAAAAGGAAAAGAAAGTAAAGTGCTATCAAAGTATTATACAGAGGATTATTCTCCTACGACTGATAAAATAAAAGAATTGTTTGAAGGAATATATATACCGACAAGAAATGATTGGACAAAATTATTAGATAAAGTAAAGACCAATGGAATATATAATGCTTACTTGACAGCAATAGCACCTACTCAAAGTATTAGCTATGTGCAAAATGCAACTTCAAGCATAATGCCAATAACTGACCCTATAGAGGTAAGAACTTATGGTGATTCTACTACTATGTACCCTATGCCATTTTTGACAAATGAAAATATGCTTTACTATCAATCTGCATATAGAATGGACATGAAAAGTGTGATAGATGTAGTGGCAACAGTGCAACAACATGTTGATCAAGGGATATCTACAACGCTGTTTGTAACAGACGATAAAACTACTAGAGATATTGCTAGATATTATATATATGCTTATAAAAAAGGATTAAAAAGCCTATATTACACAAGAACAAAAATGACACGTGACAATAATGAATGTCTTATGTGTTCAGTATAAGGGGGAGATGTTATGACTTTTAAATTAAATCAAATTCATAAGGCAGTAAACTGGAATAAAGAAGACGATGGATTTACACAGGCATTTTGGGATCAAAATGTTAAGCAGTTTTGGTTACCAGAAGAAATATCGGTATCTAAAGACCTTAAGACTTGGCAAGAATTAAACGAAAATGAAAAAGAACTATATAAAAAAGTACTAGCAGGATTAACTTTACTAGATACTAAACAAGGTAACAATGGGATACCATCAATGATGAGTTTAACAGATAATCTTCAAAGAAAGGCTGTACTGTCATTTATGGGAACTATGGAAGAGATACATGCAAAGAGCTATTCTTCTATATTTATGACATTGCTTTCTAATGTTGAAATAGATGAGATATTTGAATGGATAGAAAGTGAGCCGACTTTACAGAAGAAAGCTGATCTAATACTTGCCCAATATGAAAATACTAATGACCAAAGAAGCCTATATCTGGCAATGGTCACAAGTGTATTTTTAGAGAGTTTCTTATTCTATTCAGGATTTTTCTATCCACTTTACCTTGCAGGACAAGGCAAAATGGTTGCTAGTGGTGAGATAATTTCTCTTATACTTAGAGATGAATCATTACACGGTAAGTATATAGGTTTACTTGCACAAGAAATATATAAAGAGTTTTCTAGGGAAAATCAAGAAGATCTTAAAAAACAAGCATTTAAGATACTTAATGAGCTGATGAAAAATGAAGAGGATTATACTAATACTATTTACAAGGATAGTGGTTTTGAAGAAGAAGTAATTAACTTCTTACAGTATAATGCCAATAGAGCTTTAGAAAATCTAGGCTTTGAATCATTTTATACGGTAGAACCTATAAATCCAATAGTATTAAATGGATTGAGTACAGAAACTAAGACTCATGATTTCTTCTCTACTAAGGGTAATGGATATCAAAAAGGAGTATATGAGGAATTAGAGGATGAGGACTTTATTCTTTAATAAATAGACGGAGTCGTGAAACACGACCCCGTCTATTTATATTTTGGATATATTTATTCTGACAAAGATATATCATCATTTTGGATATAATACAAGCTATAGAAATATCCTTTAAGATTAATTAGATATTCAAAAGAACCTTTCTCAATTACCATACCATCTTTCATAACAATAATTTCATCGTAGTTAATTAAAATATTTTTGATAAGCTTGTGAGTAACTACAATTAGTGTTAAATCATAAAGCTTTAGGAGAGAGCTTTCTAAGTTATAAGCAGTTTCATTGTCTAAAGCTGATGTAGATTCGTCAAGAATCAAAATCTGAGTATTATTTATAAGGGCACGAGCTATAGCAATCCTTTGTTTTTCGCCACCAGATAGTTTGTTTCCATTTTCACCGACTAATGAGTCTATTCCCTTTGGAAGGGATGATATTAAGTTAGAAAGACCAGACCTATTACATACATTTGACACTTCTTCATCGCTATAATTAGCAAATAGTTTTATATTTTCCTTTATAGAATCATCAAACATAAATACATTTTGCTGAATCATAGACATATTTTTGTATAAGTCTGAGCTAAAAATCTTATGCAAGTCTTTGTTATCTAATAATATATCACCATCATAGTCTTTGTAGTACCTCATAAGTAGTTTTATCAAGGTACTTTTACCACATCCACTTTCACCTACTATTGCATACTTTTTATTTTTTTCAAAAGTAAGATTAATGTTGCTTAATGCTTTTCGATCAGCAGTATAAGAAAAAGTTAAATCCTTAACTTCTAAGCTATTTTCGAAGCTGATAAGGTCAGTATCCTCAACATCCTCAGAAGAATCATAAAGCATATTATCTATCTTATCAGCAATAAGAGAGACTGATTTAATTTGATTTATTAAAGAAATACTAATCTTAACTGGTCCAACTATATGAGTACTAAGTTGAATTATTATAATTGCAGTACCAACAGATATCTCTCCCCTATACATAAGATATCCACCTAAGATAAGCACTCCTAGATAAATTGTAACGCTAAAAGATAAAGAAAAGCCTTTAATTATAGCTTCAATAATTGAACACTTTCTCTTAGTAGTCTCAACAGTGTTTGAATAATTTCTAAAAATTGTATTAATTTTGCTACTTATATTAAATCCTTTAATTACTTCAAATCCAGAAAATAAATCCTTAGTGACTGATGTAATATCTTCTAAATTGTGAGAGTAGTTGTTTTTCTCTAAGGTTAATTTTTTAGAAAGAGCATGTGGTATCACAAATCCTAACACTCCAAAAATAGATATAAATAATACTATAGTTGGGCTTATAGAAGATAAAAAGACCAATGAAATAGTAAAAGAAATAAAAGAAGAAATAACCTGGAATATGTTGTTTAGTAGGCTGTCTTCAATAATTTTTATATCGTTGTAAAGTACAGAGATATACTTACCGCTATTGTCTAGAGAAAAGTCTTTCATGTCTTTACTCAATATCTTGGAAAAAATATCTGTTCTGAGATAATTAACAGTATTTTTTATGTATGATGACATTACAAAGCCGTCAATATATTCAGTTATGAACATAATTATTATAAGTAGAATACTGGCGGAAATGATAGGGATAAACTTGCTATTTTCTCCATTTGCAAATATATCAACAATAAATCCCATCATAAAATCAAAAGCTATGGCAGATAGAGCGGCTAATGATATAGTTATTATTCGTGTAAAGAATAAGAGCTTATATTTAAATATGTATTTATATAATTTTTTCATAAGACCTCCTTGAAAATGAAATATAAGTAAATTTACTCGTGTAAAGTATAATACAGAACTTAATAAAAGTAAAATAATAATCAGTAACTTAAATTTATATATAAACAATACAAATATTTCTAATAGTTGTTGACAACGATTAAAAAAAGTCTTACTATTTAATTAATCTAAAATGATAATCAATATCAATAAAGAAAGAATACTAATAATTCAAGGAGGAAAGAGTATGAAAATAGTTTATTGGTCAGGATCAGGTAACACAGAAAAGATGGCAGATTTAATTGCAAAAGGGGTTAATGAAGGTGGAAAGAATGCAGAGATAATCAATGTATCCGATGCAAATTCAAATATATTTGATAATGAAGAAATAATCGTGTTGGGTTGTCCTGCTATGGGATCTGAGGTACTTGAGGAGTGTGAGTTTGAACCATTTATAGATAGTATTTCAGATAAAGTTTCTGGAAAAAAGGTAGCCTTATTTGGTTCTTATGACTGGGGAGATGGGCAGTGGATGAGAGATTGGAAAGATAGAATGGAAGGACTAGGATGCCAATTGATTAATGATGGGTTAATCATACAGGAAGCTTCAAGTGAAGACTGTGAGGAGTGTATAGATCTTGGAAAGATGCTGTCATCTATCTAGCGATACCTAAGAAAAATCATATATTATCCAATTAAAAAGTTTGGATATGAGCATTATAAATGGGTTAGAGTTGAGAAGCATAGATTAGAATGAAAAAATTTTATAAAAATAGGTTGACTTTTTGAAATAAAGCTAATACTATAATATAAAACTAATAATAAAAATTCTTTGATAGGAATAGTAAATATTATCTAAGTATCCCAAGCGAGTGGAGGATGGTGAGAGCTCCATGAGAAAAGTAGTGTTGAAAGACATCCTAGAGAAGCTTATCTGAAATTGATAGTAGGATAAGTCGGGTTACTCCGTTATTAAGTAATAAGAGATGACTTAAGTTTATTTTAGCTTAGTCAAGTAGAATGGCACCGTGAATACAGCTTTCACTTCTATAATGAAGTGAAAGCTTTTTTTATTACAAAGATTCACTAGAATAGGGCCCATTCTATAGGCTATTTTACATTGACAAAAGCTAAGAATAAGTCAATAAGGGTGGTACCGTGAACTTTCGCCCCTTGGGATTAATCTTGAGGGGATTTTTTAATTATAAAAAATTATAATTTTGAGAGGAGAAATAATTATGAAAAGAACAATGATAAATAAATTAAGTAATTATATAAATGAAGAGGTAAAAATAGAAGGATGGATACATCGTATAAGAACTTTAAAATCAATTAGCTTTTTTATTATTAGAGATAGAGCTGGATTAGTACAATGTGTGGTTGATAATAAAATAATTGAATCAATAGAAGTAAAGCTAGAATCAGTGGTATCTATTATCGGTAAGGTAAATGAAAGTAATAACAAGTTGAATAGTTACGAGGTACAAGTAAAGAGTATTGAAATAATAAGTAGTTGCAAAGAAGAATTACCAATTGAAATTAACAAAGAAGAACTAAATATAAATCTAGATACTATGCTAGATAATCGAGTACTGAGCCTTAGACATGAAAGAATCAACTCAATATTTAAAATTCAAAATTTAATAGTAAGTGGATTTAGAGAATATCTAACTCATGAAGGATTTACTGAAATATTTACGCCTAAGCTAGTATCACAAGGGGCAGAGGGAGGGAGTGACATATTCGAAGTTAAATATTTTGAGAATAAAGCTTATCTAGCTACAAGCCCACAGTTTTATAAACAAATGATGGTTGCAGCTGGATTTGAAAGAGTATTTGAAGTAGCTCATGTATATAGAGCAGAGGAACATAATACCAACAGACATCTAAATGAGTATGTAAGTATGGACCTTGAGGTTGGCTTTATAGACAATGAAGAAGACTTGATGGATATTGAAGAAAATTTGTTAAAATTCGTAATACAAAAAATAGAAAATGAAGGTAGATACTATTTAAATTTATTAAATGTGGAGCTACCCAATATCAATAACTCTATTCCAAGAATGAAGCTAAGCGAAGCAATAGAAATACTCAAAAAAGAATACAACAAGACCGAATTGGAAGGAGACTTAGACCCAGAAGCAGAAAAACTAATATGTAAGTATGCTAAGGAAAAGCTAGGAAGTGAGTTTATATTTTTAACTAATTATCCAAGAAAGAAAAGACCAATGTATACTATGCCATGTGGAGAAAATGAAACTCATAGCTTTGACTTACTATTTAGAGGTATTGAAATTACAACAGGTGGTCAAAGAATACACGAGTATGAAGCGTTAATTGAAAATATAAAATACAAAGGTCTAGATCCTAATAATTATGAAAGCTATACTGAGGTATTTAAATATGGAGTACCAAAGCATGGAGGTTTAGCAATTGGACTTGAAAGAATTACTAGTAAAATGCTAGGATTAAAAAATGTAAGAGAAGCAACTCTTATTACAAGAGATAGGACTAGATTGATACCATAGATTTAACTAAGTTATATCCAGGTTAAATATATAGGGAAAATTAACCATATGTTAACCTGGATATAATAATTGTTTAACAAAATATAAATATAATGATAATTGTAAAAGATATTATATTTATTATTAAATAATTGGGGGAAAACAATGAAAAGACCAAAGAAATTAGCTGTTATAGGATTGTCATTATTAATAATGGCATCACAGATGGTAGGGTGTAGCACAAGCAATGAAGCTAAAGGAGAGAGTGAATCTAAAACAGAAATAGCGCAAACTAGCTCAAAAAAGCCTAAATACATATTTACATTTATAGGAGATGGAATGTCTTATACTCAAGTAAACGCTGCTCAAGTATATAATGGAACTATAAAAAATCCTGATAAAATTGAGCTTGATAAGTTAGGATTTACACAGTTTCCAGTAGTAGGATCAGCTACAACGCAAGATGCTACTTCATTTGCACCGGACTCAGCATCTACAGCAACAGCAATTTCTAGTGGAGTAAAAACACATAGTGGAGTAATAGGATTAAATGCAGATAAGAAGACTGCACCAGAAAGTATAACTGAAAAACTTAAAAAAGAAGGTTATAAGATTGGAGTAGTAAGTTCTGTTTCTTTAGACCATGCAACACCAGCAGCATTTTATGCACACTCTGAATCAAGAAGTGACTACTATAAGATAGCTACTCAAATGTCAGAAGGTACAGTTGATTACTTTGGAGGAGGGGGCTTATTAAAGCCAACTGGTGAAGAAGAGAATAGAAAAGATGCAACAGAAATTCTAAAAGAAAAGGGATACACTGTAACTAATGATAAAGATGAAATACTTAATTTAAATAACGAATCTGGAAAAGTATATGCTGTAAGTCCAACACTTCAAGATTCACAAGCTATGAATTATAATATAGATGCTAAAGATGGGGATTTAAAGCTAAAAGACTTTGTATCAAAGGGAATAGATGTGCTTGATAATGAAGATGGATTCTTTATGATGGTTGAGTCAGGTAAGGTTGACTGGGCAGGGCATGCAAATGATGCTATGTCAAATATCAATGATGTAATAGCGCTTGATGAAGCTGTAGATGTAGCTGTTGAATTTGCTAAAGAACATCCAGAAGAGACTCTTATTCTTGTTACTGGAGACCATGAAACAGGAGGAATGTCAATCGGACAAGCAACAACTGGATATGATACTGCCTTTGATATTTTATCTAATCAAAAGATGTCTTATGTAGCATTTGATGAATTAATAAATGAATACAAAGAATCTACTAAAGCACAAGATGCTAAGATAGAGGACTTATTACCAATAATAAAAGAAAAATTTGGGCTTATGAAAGCAGATGAGCCAGATGCATCAAAAGAAGAAAATGCAAATCTAGTTCTTTCTGATTATGAATACAACAAACTTGTTAAAGCATTTGAAGAGACTATGAAAGATGCAGAAAATCGTGAAGAGGGCACTGAAAATGAAATATTATATGGAGGGTATGAGCCATTGTCAGTAACACTTACTCATATAATCAATAACAAGGCAGGTATAGGCTGGACTTCTTATGCTCATACAGGAGTGCCAGTACCAGTGTATGCAATGGGTGCAAGTGCTAATAATTTTTCAGGATCATATGACAACACAGATATATTTAACAAATTAGTGGAAGTTTGTGGATTAAAATAAATTAAGAAACTCTGGGGGAAAGATAATTGAAGGCTAAAGAAAATAAAAAAGTAGATGAAAAAATACATATAAAAAGAAAGATTGACATTAAGACGTATTTTAAAAATAAATCAATTTTAGAAAAAAGAAATATTATATTTTCTATTATCTGTATTATGGCAATATTAGTCTTATTATTGATCCCTACAGGGTTTGAAAAGCAAATTTATAACAATGCAGAAAGTGTAAAGGCAAGGGTAATAAGCACCGATGAATCATCTATTTATGAAACGGGATTGATAAAGCAAGGTGATCAAATATGTAAAATAGAAATACTAAATGGAAGCTTTAAGGGGGAAACAGTAGAGGCTGTAAATCTTTTGACCGGAAAGCTTGAAGTGGATAAGATGTTCAAGGCAGGGGATACAGCGTTTGTATTACTAGAAAAATCTAACGATGGAGAGTTAGTATTTGCTAATATGGTAGATCATTATAGATTAAATATAGAAATACTACTAGTTGGATTATTTGTAACTTTACTAGTAATATTTTCAGGATCAACTGGAGTAAGAACGATTATATCATTTGCCTTTACATTGTTGTGTATACTTAAAATATTTGTTCCTATGTTACTTAAAGGATATCACCCGATGGTTGTAGCTCTTGTAATTGGAATTATGATCTCAACGGTTACTTTGATTTTGGTTGCCGGTTTTACTAAAAAAGCTTATTGTGCAATAGCTGGAACAATACTAGCATCATTAGCAACTTGTGTGCTAGCTATAGTATTTGGAAATTTATTTAAAATACATGGGGCAGTTATGCAGTGGTCGGAGTCGTTATTATATGCAGGATATCAAAATATAGATCTAACTTTAATATATCAATCGGGAATATATTTATCATGTTCGGGAGCAATATTAGATTTAGCAATAGATATATCGGCGGCTATAGAGGAATTAGTAGAGAAAAATCCTGATATATCAAGAAAAGAGATATTAATATCAGGGCTTAATATAGGTAAATCAATAGTTGGTTCTCAAACCACAACACTATTACTTGCATATATGGGAAGTTTTATTGCTGTAATGATGGTGTATATGGCACAAGGGACACCTCTGTTAAGTATACTAAATACTAAGTTTATATCATCTGAAATACTTCATACATTTGTTGGATGTACTGGGCTTGTAATAGTTTCACCACTTACGGCTATTATTTGTAGTTATGTATATAAACTTAATAGTATAAAAAAGATTGATATAATAAATTTAAAAGATAAAGTAGTGGATTAGTTATTTAACTAAATATTAATCTATAAAATAACTTCTATATAGGAAAAAATATTACTATACATAAAAACCATAGTATGGATTATGCTATAATAGATTAAAGTACTTACATAGGAGTGAAGAAAATGGATATCAAAATAGAAGATAAACTAAATCCAATTTGCGAAATACTTGGTTTACTTTTCGTAAGTCAAAATTATGAAATGATAGTAAATGAATCAATTAAAGAGCTTAATAGTCACGGAATTAACGGTGAATTATTTATAAAAAGACATTTTAAGATTATTGATAAATATATAAAAGCATTTGATAAATATAAAAAAGTAAATAATAATGAGTTATTTTTACTTGATGAAGAAGATGCTGGTATTTTCACTTTACTTTCTATTGGGATAATAGAAAATGAAGAGATAATGACTAACATAGATGATTGTAGTGAAGAAAAACTAAAAAGAGAAGTTTTAGATGCTATTAATGATGTATTTGAGATAGAAGGATCAAATGAAGATATTGATTCTACTGATAAAATATTAGAATTTATAGACAAGCTAGACCTTAGTAAAAATATTAAATGGAGATTACTAGTAGTCTTAAAGGATTTAAAAAAATATTACAAAGAATTAGTGATTGAAGTTGAGAATAACAGACAAGCTTATAATGAAGCTTACAAAGTAGTTGAAAAGTATGTGCCTAAATTAATATCTGATTTTACAAAATATATAGGCTCGGGTGAATGTGAATTACTTAATAATATTAAAAATAGTGAACAAGACTCTTATGTTATAGTGCCTACCTTGTCTATGATGAACTCTTTCTTTGAATATAAAAATACTTATCATATAGGATTATTATATGAACTTATTTATAAAGAGCAGATAAAAGCCATGGGTAATAAAGGAGAGCTAGTATTACAGCTAAAAGCTTTAGCTGATAAAAGTAAGTTAGAAATAGTATCGCTTTTAAAATCTGAACCAATGTATAGTTTAGAAATAGCTGAAAGATTAGGTCTAACGCCTGCTACAGTTTCTTATCATATGACTGTATTACTTGAAAGTAATATGGTAATAGTTGAAAAGAAAAATGGCAAGGTATATTATTCTCTAAATAGTACAGGAATTGAAAAATTTATAGAAGAACTTAACAGAACTTTACTATAAAAAGCTACTCAGTATGACTGAGTAGTTTTTTTATTGCAAAAAACATATTAGAAAGTTATCTAATATGTTTGACAAAAATCAAAAAACATCATATATTAATAATATATTAGATAAACATCTAAAAAATATAATATATATCTAATATATAAATGTAATTAGGAGGAGATTGAATGAAAGAATGTATCAAGAAAAATAAGGTACTATTAGTACTTACAATTATATTTAGCACAATATCATCTATATCCATTGTAGGATTATCGCTATTTATACAAGAAACAATTGACGTAGCAACTAGCGGTAATATGGATGGATTTAGTAAAATACTAATTTATTCTATGATTTATGGAATATCAATAGGAGTTATATATTCTATATATGATATTTTAAGTAAAGTATTTATAAGAAATATGACAAAGATGATTAGAAGTAAGGTGTTTAGGGGGATATTTAAAAGTAATTACAAAGACTTTACATCTATAAATACAGCAGATTATATATCTGTACTTACAAATGATATAAAGCTTATTGAAGAAAATTATATTAATCCATTATTACAAATACTTCAGTATAGTGTTATGTTTATAGTTACTGTAATTTTATTGATATATATAAGTCCGATAGTAACTGTTGGATTATTTGTTAGTATGTTACTAATATTTATTTCACCAGCTATATTTGGAAAAATGCTTGAAAAGAAACAACTTGCTTTATCTAATAGGTTATCAATCTTTACTACTAAGATAAAAGATATATTTTCAGGGTACGATGTTATAAGATCTTATGGACTTAAGAGCAATATAATTGAAGAGTTTGAAGAAGAAAATGATATTTTAGCAGATACAAAATTTTCTGCTGATAAGCTATTCGTTATAAATGAATCAATATCACAAACATTAGGAATGGGGACTCAGTTTGTAGCAATATTTTTATCAGCGTACTTAGTTATAAATGGAAATTTAACTATAGGTATGCTTATTGCTATAGTTCAACTTTCGGGGACTCTTGTTCAACCCGTAATTATGATAATGAGCAATGTTCCAAAGATTAGCAGTATGAAGCCTGTACTAGAAAGAGTTGATAATTTCTCAAATTATGTTGATAATGGATTAGTAGGAGAAGATAAGCCATCACTTAACAATGATATAGAAATCTCGAATTTATCATTTAACTATGATGAAGGTATACAAATACTTAAGGGGATAGATTTAACAATATCTAAAAGTAAAAAATATGCTGTACTTGGTAAAAGTGGATGTGGTAAATCTACACTTATTAAATTGTTACTGGGATACTACTTTGAGTTTGGTGGAGATATAAGCTATGATGGAAATAGTATTAAGAACTTAGATATTGATGAGTTAAATAAAATGATATCAATAATACATCAAAATGTTTATATGTTTGATAAGAATATTGAGGATAATATTTGTCTATATAGTAAATTCTCAAATGAAGAACTAAATGATGCTTTAAGGTTAAGTGGTGTAGATAAATTTATTAATAATACTGAAGAAAAATTAAATTATTTAGTAGGAGAAAATGGATGTAATTTATCTGGAGGTCAAAGGCAAAGAATAGCAATAGCAAGAGCTTTGATTCAAAAAACACCAATACTTGTACTAGATGAGGGTACTTCAGCAATAGATATGCAAACTGCTTATGATATAGAAAGTAAGCTATTAGATATAGATGATTTGACTTTAATAACCATCACTCATAAGAGTAGCGGAGATTTACTAGAGAGATATGATGAAATAATTTATATGGAAGATGGATATATAGTTGAAAAAGGAAGCTATAATGACTTAGTAAATAAAAAAGACAAATTCTATGAGTTTTATGCTGTATAAAGTAACACTAAAAAATATAACAGACATTTAACTATACTAAATTTATAAAAAAACTAGCTTGATGCTTTATATAAGCATTGAGCTAGTTTTTGTTATATTTATAAGCACATACTATATATTAAGTATTTAACAAATTTTCTGAAAAATAAACTGAATTGTGATACTATATTATTAAAATAAGATAAAAAGTTTTAATTTTAGGGGGAATAAAAATGAATAAAGCTGTGGAAGTAACAAGGGGCCCATTGATAGAATCTACACATATGGCCCATATAGCCGTAGTAAATTCACAGGGAGAATTATTATATAGCTATGGTGATCCTGAGAGAATAACTTATGCTAGGTCATCTGTTAAGCCAATTCAAGCTCTTCAAGTATTAGAAACTAAAGCTACACAACGTTATGATATTAATGAAAGAGAAATATCTTTTATGTGTGCATCCCATTCAGGAGAAACGTACCATGTAGAATGTGTAAAAGAGATATTAGGTAAGGCTGATATAGGTCTTGATAAGTTAAATTGTGGGATACATGTACCTGGAAACAGTGATGTCTATAAGGAACTTATAGAAAGTAATGTTGAGCTTAGTCAATCTCACAACAATTGCTCAGGAAAGCATAGTGGAATGCTTATTTCTGCAAAAAATATGGGAGAAGATTTGGATACATATTTAGATATAAATCACCCTGTTCAGCAAAGGATATTAGATAATATTTCTTATGTATGTGACTATGATAAAGAAAAAATAATGTTAGGTATAGATGGATGTGGTGCACCTGTGCATGCATTGCCTCTTGAAAGATTTGCTTATGGATTTGCAAGAATGGCAGACTCAGTTAAGTTAGAAGAAAAAGGAGTATTTGTAGATAAAATAACTAGTTCTATGATGAAGTATCCAGAGATGGTTGCTGGTAGAAATAGATTTTGTACGGATTTGATGAGAGTATGTGGTGATAGAATATTTGGAAAAGCAGGAGCACAAGGGGTTTATTTAATAGGAGATAAAAAAAATAAGCTTGGTATTGCAGTGAAAGTTGAGGATGGCAATGGTCAAGCCACTAATTGTGTTGCTATGGAGGTACTAAGACAGCTTGGCTCAATTACAGAAGAAGAGTTAAAAGAGCTAAATAACTTCTATAATCCTAAGCTACTAAATGCTAGAAAAGATGTGATAGGTGAGGTAAGATCTAGCTTTAAACTAAACAAACTTGCTTATGAGAACAATAGACAATAAGTAACTTACAAAGGGGAGAGTTATGGGAATAGAAGATAAGTTCAATATAAATATCGGAAAGCTAAAAAAGGGAAAACGAAATCTTATAACTGACGTAGATGGAGTAAAGGTTGGGCATGTTACTTTAGATGAGGGAAGCATTAAGACTGGAGTAACTGCTATATTACCTCATAAAAATAATTTATTTCAAGATAAGGTAATGGCATCATCTACTGTTATAAATGGTTTTGGGAAAAGTATAGGTCTTGTTCAAATAGAAGAACTTGGAAATATTGAAAGTCCTATAGTTATGACAAATACTTTAAGTGTAGGTACTGGAAGTACTGCACTGATAAAATATATGCTCAAAGAAAATGAAGATATAGGAAAAACTACATCAACAATTAACTGTACTGTAGTTGAGTGCAATGATGGATATTTAAATGATATAAGAGGGCTACATATTAAAGAAGATCATGTATTTGAAGCCTTAGAAAATGCAGATAGTGAATTTGAAGAGGGGTCTGTTGGAGCTGGAACAGGTATGAGCTGTTATCAACTTAAGGGAGGAATAGGGTCTTCTTCAAGAGTAATAGAACTTGATAATAAGGCATATACTGTAGGAGCGCTAGTTTTATCAAACTGTGGTCTTAAAGAAAACTTAATTGTGAATGGTAGAAATTTAGGTCAAGAGATAAACTTTAAAGATAAGTGTATAGAGAAAAATGATAGATCTGTAGCAGATAGGCAGATAACAAATATCAATAACATAGATGAAGAGCTAGAAAAAGGCTCAATTATAATAATAATAGCAACAGATGTTCCATTGAGTGAGAGACAGTTGAAAAGAATATCAAAAAGAGCAACAATATCTCTAGGAAGAACAGGGTCTTATCTTGGAAATGGTAGTGGTGATATATGTATAGCATTTACCACTGCAAATAAAATCAAACATTATGAAAAGGAAGATTTAATTTATATAAAAGTAATTAATGAAAATAAGATAGATTTAGTATTTAGAGCTGTAGTTGAATCAGTTGAAGAATCAATAATAAGTTCTATGATTCATTCTAAAGACACAATAGGTAGAGATGATAATAAAAGAGAAAGTATATTAAATTACTTAGGAGGCCAAATATGAAACCATTCGTAGGAATATTAGGTAATATAATGACCATGAAAGAAGAAGGATTTGTAGGTCAAGAAAGAGGTTATTTAAATAATACGTATATCAATGCTGTTGAAAAAGCTAATGGAGTACCTATTATAATACCAGTGACTACCAATGAAGAAAACATAAGAGCGCAAATAAGTAAAATGGATGGAATCTTACTATCAGGGGGAGTAGATGTAGATCCGATATTGTATAATGAAGAGCCTAGAGAAAAATTAGGTACTGTTAATCCAACACTAGATGAATTCAACTTAATAGCAATAAAAATAGCTTTAGAACTTAATAAGCCAATACTTGGAATATGTAGAGGATTACAAGTTTTAAATATAGTACTTGGAGGAACATTGTATCAAGATTTAGACTATATAGATGGTAGTTACATAAAACATGTTCAAAATTCAAAGCCTTATTCTGCTACTCATAGTATAAAGGTTGATGATAGTAGTGTACTAAAAGAGATATTAGGGGAAAATGTATATGTAAATAGTTACCATCATCAAAGTATAAAAGACTTAGGAAATGGACTAAGGGCTATAGCTTATTCATGTGATGGTATAATTGAAGCTGTTGAAAAGATCGATAGTAATTTTGTAATAGGAGTTCAGTGGCACCCAGAAAGTATGGTAAATCATTGTGATAAGATGCTAAATTTATTTAGATATTTTGTAAATAGTTGTGAGTGATTAAATGTATTATAGGAAAAATACATTGTAAATAGGGTGTTGAATGTTCTGATGATAAAGAATATTTAACACCAGTACTTTTCAATGAATTTAAGATAAGAAAAAAGACAACTGATGTATTTTTTAGAAAATAAGAGGGTTTTCTGCTTAATTTACATAATATTATGAATATATAAAACCAAGAGGGGGAGTTTTATGCATTTCAAGAAAAGAGTATCGATATTATCGGGACTATTTATATTAGGGGCTATATTTAGTGTCGGTTGTAGTTCTTCAGGATCTGTTGCAAATCCAGATGAAGTCATGGAAAACCTTAGTGCTAGGAAAGCTATAGCTATGGCAGTTGACAAGGATACATTTGTTGATGTTATCTTAAACAATGGTTCAACTGTAGCTGATTACTTTGTGCCGAAGAGACTAGCACTTGATGAGAATCAAAAGGATTATAGAGATTTTGCAGGAAATATGGGTTATGAACAAGATGATGAAAAGGCAAAGGAAGAATGGGCAAAGGCAAAAGAAGAATTAGGTTTTGATAAGGTTACATTAGATATGGTCTTATATGATACAGATATGAATAAAAGACTAGGAGAGTATGTTCAGTCAGAGTTAAGTATATTAGATGGTCTTGAAATAACTATAAAGCAAATGCCAGCAAAACAAGTTATGCAAGCTCATTCAAAGGGAGAGTTTAATATAAGTTTCAATGGATGGGGTCCAGACTATCCAGATGCACTAACTTATTTAAATACTTTTGCTACGGGTCAAATGTATGGGGTAGCAACAAATTATGAAGGTAAAGAATACAATGAGTTATTAGAAAAAGGTAAAAATAGTGCAACTACTGAAGAGTCTTGGGAAACTTATGCTCAAGCAGAGAAACTACTACTAGAAGATGCATATTTATCACCAATATATCAAAAAGGTGTATCTTATCTGCAAAAAGAATATGTGTCAGGAATTGCGATAGCAACTTTTGGTCCAAAATACTCTTATAAATGGGCAGATGTAGATAAGGATGAGAAGGTATTTAGAGTATCAAACACTGCTGATATAACAAGTTTGGATGCAGCAAAAATAAAAGACACTTTATCAAGAGAAGTAACTCTAAATGTTATGGAAGGTCTAGTTAGAATGGATGGAGACTTAAATGCTGTGCCAGGTATGGCAACAAAATGGGAAACATCAGAAAATGGTAAGACATGGACTTTCCACTTAAGAAAGGATGCAAAATGGAGTAATGGTGAAAAAGTTACAGCTAATGACTTTGAGTTTTCATTTAAAAGAACACTAGATCCTAATACTGGTTGTGAAAATGCTAGTGTATTTTATGATATAGTGGGAGCTCAAGATTTTAACTTAGGTAAAAGTACTGATAAAGATAGTGTAGGAGTAAAAGCAATAGATGATTATACATTACAAATAGATTTAGTAAGACCAGTTAATTATTTTGATAAATTAGTATGCCATCCAATATTCTCACCACAGAATCAAAAGTTTGTTGAGGAAAAAGGTGATGCATTTGGTACTACTATAGAAGATACATTATTTAATGGACCTTTTGTATTAAGTACTTGGAAAATGGAAGACCAATATAGCATGGTAAAGAACAAAGATTATTGGGATAAGGATACTGTAAAATTAGAGACAGTATACACTAAAGTAGTTAAGGATGGAAACTCAGATATGAACCTTTATGAAGGTGGAGAAATAGATAGAGTTAACTTAACTGCTGAACAAGTAGATAAGTATAAAGATAGTCCTGAGTTAAAAACTGATTTGGAATGTGTTACTTATTTCTTAATGTTAAATGGTGGAAAATCTAATAATAAATAATATTAAAAGTTTGGGCTTATGCTCAAGCTTTTTTAATTATAAAGATATTATATTTTACAAACCTTACAAAATTGATAGAAAAACGTAATATAATTGAATGGTGGAAATTAAAAGAAAATAATAAAATAAACTCATATCACAATAGAGAGGGGAATCATATGAAAAAATTAGATTCATTTACATTAAAAATAATAGCAATTATAACTATGTTGCTAGATCATATATATACATATATGACACCTGTGGGGGTGGATGTACCTATATGGTTTGGGTACTTAGGTAAGCTTTCAGCTCCTATATTTTTCTACCTTATAGTAGAAGGATTTTTCCATACTAGAGATAGAAAAAAGTATTTATCTAGACTAGCAATCTTTGGAGTTTTAATGATTGGAGTAGGTATGATTTTTGGAATTCACAATAATATATTCTTATCACTTACTTTATCAATACTAATATTAATGATTATAGATTATGCCAAGTATAGTGAGAAGAAGATTATGTGGATACCAGCAATAGTTAGCGTAGTTATATTAGGATTTATATATATATTTACAGAAGCATCTTTATATGGACTTGGTATGACTTTGATATTTTATATATTTAGAGAAAAGAAAATGACAATGGCTTTAATATATGTATTATTTAGTTTATTACCAGTATTCTCTATAATAGGTATGCCTGAAGCTTATGAACAGTTATTTTTATTTGATTATCAGTGGATGATGGTATTTTCTATAATATTAATACTAATGTATAATGGTAAGTTAGGTCTTAAAAATACTTTTACAAAATGGATGTTTTATATATTCTATCCAGCGCACTTAATAGCAGTTGTCTTAATAGCAAAAATTATAGCATAAATTTTAAAATCCTTATAAGTGATAATTCACTAATAAGGATTTTTTTAATAGCTTACATTATAGTCTAAAATACGTTTAAGATGGTAATTGCTCATACTTTTTACGTCTACTGCAAAAGCATCTAGACCAAATAGAAGTACCACTGCAAATAAGTTTGCCTCGTACTCTTGATGATTTTTTAGAGAATCGCCATTAAAGTGAGTACAACAATCATCGTGAAGTAAGGCATGACCGATTTCATGTGCACAAAAAACCTTTTGTGACCTTTCATCGAAATTTGCATTTATATGTATTGCTGGAGGTACATCTATAAAAGGTCTAAATGTAGATGCAGTCATTGCAGATTTGTTATATTTTACAAACCTGAATTTTATACCTACCATTTCACCTATTTTAAACGGATTGCTAGTTGTCGAATTATTTCTTAGACTTAGAGCTAAGTCTATTATCTGTTCTTTAGTCAACCTGTTTGCCTCCTAGATTATATTATTTTTCATAAAAATTCTATCGTATAATTTATATTATAGCAATAAATTCTGTGAATGCAACGTAATAATGCTATTTTTAGTAAAAATAGGTATATTTAGATATATAAAGTATTGTTTTTGTAAAAAAATTAGTTATTTTATTAATAAGTAGTGTTATAAATATGAAATTTGATATTAACACTTTAAAATAAATTATGTAGCGAAATATTTTCTTGAAGTTAA
This sequence comes from Romboutsia weinsteinii, assembly GCF_002250835.2. Lineage (GTDB taxonomy): Bacteria > Bacillota > Clostridia > Peptostreptococcales > Peptostreptococcaceae > Romboutsia_A > Romboutsia_A weinsteinii. The sequence goes on along the minus strand of NZ_NOJY02000017.1, from coordinate 42,870 downwards.
TATTATATTGCGGTAAATATACTAAGTTACTTATAAAAATGATTAATTAGGAAGAGAATATACTATAAGAATATAAAAAATGACATTAGTAAAATTATACTTAAAATATAAATTTAAGAAAAAATATAAAAAGCGTTGACAAATATAAAATATTATAATATACTAAGGAAGTAGTCGAAGGACAGCAAAAAAATAATATGATCCATTAGCTCAGTCGGTAGAGCACCTGACTTTTAATCAGGGTGTCCCGCGTTCGAGTCGCGGATGGATCACCAGTTGAAACTCTTAGATAATCTAAGAGTTTTTTTATTTTAAAACATTAGGTATAAATTAGTAAATTTTGATATATAATAGTTGACAATGTAGAGGATTTAAAGATAGACTAATATTTATTAATATATGAAAGAAGGTACATGATGGAAGAATTATATGCATTAATAGAAGGAAAAATAGCAGCTGCTGGTTATAATGGACCTGTAAGCGGACAAGAAATATACGAAGAAATATGTGATGAGATAGAAGAGAAAGAAGAAGGCAGTTATATATTTATGTCAAAGAAAGAAGACGATGTTTTCTTTGAATATCAAATAGATGTTATGGATGAAAATTTCAACTTATCTTACATAGATATAAACACACCAGCAGGAAAGATTCACGTAGACTTTGATGCTGAGTAAATTTAATAAGTAAAAATATTAACCCTGAGATAAATATTAACCTCAGGGATTTTTTTATTATAGTCAATTTCTATATTGAAAGATATCTTGAAGTTTAGTATATGATAGTTGAAAATTAAGTTAATATATAGTAGACTACTTGGCATAGCAAAAGAGTAAGTGAAGGAGAGATATTGACATGAGAAAAGCAAAAACAAGTGACTTAAATAACATAATGAAAGTTATAGACTTAACTGTTAAAGAGATGAAGCAAGAAAACAACACTCAATGGGATGAAAGATACCCAATAGAGGAAGATTTTTTAGTTGATATTGAAAAAGGTACTTTATATGTAGAGGAAGTTGATGGAGAGTTCAAAGGATTTATTTGTGTAGATTTTAATCAACCAAAAGAATACGATGATATAAATTGGTCTAGTAATAAAGAATCAATGGTGATTCATAGAATGGCAGTAAATCCGGCTTGTAGAAGGCAAGGAATAGGGCAAAGGTTAATAAAATTTGCTGATGAACTAGCAATTGAAAACAAGGCTAACTATATAAAGACAGATACATACTCGATAAATACAAAGATGGATGCTTTATTTAAAAAGTGTGGATTTGTAAAAGTTGGAGAGATGGATTTCCTGGGAAAAGAAAAGCCTTTTTATTGTTATGATAAGTTGATCTAATAACTAAATAATATAAACTAAAAATACTCTAAAGCCATGCTCTAGAGTATTTTTTATCTAATAATGATACACCTTTCTAAATTTGAATACAGTACTAGAATTAGGGTTAGATTGGTTAGCGACAAGTCTAGAATCACTATCTCTAACACCTATAAAGCTACCATTAGGAGCTAGTATTGCATAGGATGATTCATCTACTTCTTGTAACTTAAATATTGCAGCACCTTGGTTAAAAAGATCTACAGTTAAGTTTCCATTTTGGTCAACTCTTAAAAATCTAGCACCATGAAGTCTTATCATTACATTGTTGTCTTCTAATATAATAAGGCTAAAAATCTTAGCTGTCATAGGGTTTTCTGTTATTGCATAAAAAAATTCGTCTAGACCTATCTCTACATACTTATTATTATAGAGAGATTTAATTTGAACTACTAACGAATCGATTTTTTCGTCCATAATCTGAGTAGTATCTGGAAAAACTGGTGTTTTTGGTAATGTTTCGTCCATCATCATTTTTCTATTTCTGTTCATATATGCCCCCTTATTATCACATTCTATAAACATAGTTATCTAGTTTATATTATGACGATAAGTATACTTGTGTTACAAATAGAGATTTTATATTGGTTTTAATAATGTATGAAATTTTGTATTATTTTGAAAGTATGCTATACTAAATTGTAAGTACTTCGGAGTCAAGTTCCAAAATACTTATAAATTAAGGGGATGATAGATATGATAGAAATAAAAAATGTAACCAAGAAGGTCGGAAGCAAAGTAATTTTAGATAACATAAATCTAAAAATAGATAAAGGCAGCTTGGTAGTTTTAATAGGTTCTAGTGGATGTGGAAAAACCACAACCCTCAAACTTATAAATAAACTAATAAAACCTTCATCAGGAGAAATTTATATTGATAATAAACCAATTTCTAAAGAACATACCATTGAACTTAGACGAAAAATCGGATATGTAATTCAAAACACAGGTCTTTTTCCACACTTAACCATACGAGAAAATATAGAATTAATACCAAGATTAAAGAAAGAAAAATCAATAACAGAAATAGAGAAGTCAACGGTTGAACTATTAGAAATGGTAGGGCTAAAATACGAAGACTATATAGACAAATACCCTTCTGAACTTAGTGGAGGACAACAACAAAGAATTGGTGTAGCGAGAGCTATAGCAACAGGTGCAGAGATAATACTAATGGATGAGCCATTTAGTGCACTGGACCCAATTACAAGAACATCTCTTCAAGAAGAACTATTTACACTTCAAGATCAATTAAAGAAGACAATTATATTTGTAACACATGATATGGATGAAGCTTTAAAAATAGGAGATAAAATCTGTATTATGGACAATGGAAAAATAGCTCAATATGATACTCCAGAAAATATATTAAGAAATCCAGCCAATGAATTTGTACAAAACTTTATAGGATTAAATAGAGTTTGGAACAATCCTGAATTTATAAAAGCTAAGGACATTATGATTCAAAATCCTGTATCAGTAAAATCTTCAAGAACAATAATTCAAGGTATTGAAATAATGAGAACTAGTAAGGTAGATAGTTTGCTAGTTGTAGATAAAAATAACATATTAGAAGGAATAGTTACTGTAAAAGATATGAAATTAAACGCTAATAAAGGACAGTACTTGAAATCTATTATGTCAACAGAATTACTTTATGTAAATGATGATGATAATCTAGTAGATATACTGGGAGTCATGAATGAACACTCGGTAGGATATATACCTGTAATTTCCAATGATAAAAAACTTTCAGGTTTAATTACAAGAAGTAGTTTACTTTCAGTTCTAAGTGAGCAATTCTTAGAAATGGAGGTGAGTGTACTTGGATAAAATAATACAACTATCGATACAACATATGGGTCTTACGGTATCTGCTATTGTAATAGCAATATTAGTTGGTGTACCTCTTGGAATAGTAATATGTCGAGTAAAACCTCTTAGAAAAGTAATTTTACCCTTTGTAAACTTAGTACAAGCAGTGCCATCGATGGCTTTACTAGGATTGCTGGTTCCAATACTTGGAATAGGAAGCAAGCCTGCAATATTTATGGTAGTCGTGTACTCATTATTGCCGATTGTAAAGAATACTTATATAGGGATCTCTACTATTGATCCAGTAATACTTGAATCAGCAAAAGGAATAGGACTTACTAAGAATCAGACTTTATTTAAGATACAATTACCTCTTGCATTACCTGTAATAATGGGGGGAGTGAGAATTTCGGCAGTTACAGCTGTAGGTCTTATGACGTTAGCAGCATTTATTGGAGCTGGTGGATTAGGATATTTAGTATTCTCTGGAGTGCAGACAGTTAACAATAGTATGATCTTACAAGGAGCAATACCATCGTGTTTACTTGCTTTAGCAGTAGATTATATATTTAGTAAAATAGAAATAGCAGTTACACCAAAAGGATTAAATCCAAACTCATCTAAAAAGAACACTACAGTACTTAAGGTAATAGGTTCTGTAGTAGTGATTGTAGTTATATTTACAGGATTATCACAAGGATTTACTAATAAGAAGGATACAATAACCATAGGATCTAAAAACTATACAGAGCAATTAATACTTGGTAATATGTATGCAGATTTAGTAGAGAATCATACAGATTTAAATGTGGATAGAAAATTAAATCTAGGAGGTTCATCAGTTGCATTCAATGCAATAAGAAGTAATGAGCTAGACATGTATGTTGACTATACAGGAACTATATTAGTAAACATAATGAACAATAAACCTGTAAAGGATGTAGATGAGGTTTATAATATTGTTAAAAAGAATATGAATGATAAATATAATCTATCAGTGTTAAACCCAATAGGGTTTAATAATACCTACACACTTTCTATGATGGCAGATGTGGCTAATAAATATAATATAAACAGTATATCTGACTTAAAAGAGCATAGTGATAAATTAGTACTATCACCTTCATTGGAATTTGAAAATAGAGATGATGGGCTAGTTGGACTAAAAGATTATTATGATATGAATTTTAAAAGTGTAAAGGCAATGGATGGATCAATAAGATATACTTCACTTAAGCAAAATGAAGCTCAAGTAATAGATGCTTTCTCTACAGATGGTCTTATTAAGAAGTTTGATCTTAAAATTTTAGAGGATGATAAAAAATTCTTTGTTCCTTATTATGCAGTTCCTTTAGTAAACAATGAAACTTTAGAAAAATATCCAGAACTAGAGGATGTATTCAATATACTAACAGGAAAGATTGATGAAGAAACTATGTCAGAACTTAATTATCAAGTAGATGAACTTGGTAAGTCTCCTGAAGAGGTTGCACATAAGTTTTTATTAGATTCAAAGTTAATAAAGTAATTAGACAAGCCTAGTCTTATATAAAGTAAAATGCCCACCTTAGAATAATATATTTTAATCTAAGGTGGCATTTTTATTATTTACTATTTTATTTCAAATAATTGTCCTTCTTTATTAATTTCAAACACTTTATCTCTATAAGATAGTGCGTTTTCTGAGTCTTTTAATATTTTTACAAGAGAGTATGTTCTCCAAAAATGCATTGGAAAAGCTGCTTTTGTATTAGTATTTTTCATAAAGTAATCAAATCCAAGATAGTACTGTTTACCTTGTCTAGAATCTAGTGGAACGAAAGCTAAGTCTATGTTTTCTCCTTTGATTTTATCAATTGCAGACTTATATTTATTTTCGGCAAATTCATTTTGCTCAGGAGTATTTTCTCCTTCCCAGTGCCACCAGTTTAGGTCTCCTGCGTGGTAAATTGATTTATTATCTACTTTAACAAGGAATGCTACACCTAGGTCGCTAGATTCAAGAGTTTTTATTTGTAGATTATCTATTAAGATTCTTTCATTTGCTCCTATAAACCTTGTGCTATCTGACTCAGTATTTTTTATATCATCTGATAATATATAAGTTATATTTGGATAAGTTTTTTCAAGGTCAAATATAATTTTGTCAAAATGGTCATGATGAGAATGACTTGAAAATACGTATAGTTTTTTATCCTTGTTAAATTCAGGAAGTTTTCCTTTGAAGTAGTCAAAAAGTAAAGTACAGCTATCAAGCTCTACGCTAAAGCAACTATGATGGATATATGTTATTTTCATAAATTGTCCTTTCTATATGTAAAAATTATTAATAGGTTATTTTATACACTTTATTATATACTTTATTACAATAAATTTTAACAAGTTTATATATTGGATAGTTATTAGGTTCGCATTTTATTAATAATTTTATGAAAAAATAAAATATGATTTTATTAGTTTTAGTTCAAAGTTATATAGGGTATTCTTAAAATAGAGAACATATTAAATTTATAAAAAAACAAAAGGGAGCAAAATAATGAGAAAAACATTGAATGAGTACATAGATAAGATAAAAAAATTACCAATTAAAGATAAATATACTAAAGAAGAATTATTATGTGAAGATTTTTTAATTGAAAAGGAAGGCAATATTGAGATTTACTATGCTCCACATAATGAGTATGTAAATCCAAAGGCTAAGGTATTTATAGTAGGAATAACTCCTGGGTTTCAACAGATGAGTACAGCTATTTCTCAGGCTAGAAAGAGCTTAGAGGAAGGAGATAGTATAGAAGATATACAATACAAGTGTAAGGTAGCTGGAAGGTTTAGTGGGAGCCTTAGAAAGAATATTATAGGTATGCTTGATGAGGTTAAATTAAATGAGTCACTTGGATTAGATAGTTGTAAGGAATTGTTTGAGGGAAGTGATCATTTACTACATACTATTTCTATGATTCCTTATTCTGTATTTGTAAAGGAGAATAACTATACTGGATATACTCCTAAGCTTGTTAAGAGTGAGTTTTTGATGAAGTATGTTTATGAAAATTTTACTGAGGTGCTTGAGGTGTTGGTTGATAAGGGGATATTAAAAGATGAACAGATACTTAAAGGGTTTCCTCATCCATCTGGAGCTAATGGTCATAGGTTGGTACAGCTTAGAGAAAATAAGGATAACATGATTAGGATAATTGAGGCAAAAGTGAGTAAATAACTAGGGTCTGACGTTACGTCGACGTTACGTGGACAAAACGAAAACAAAAACAAAAACTAAAATAAAAATAAAAATAAAAATAAAAAATAAAAAAAGATCTTATGTAAGTATTCATAAAAATTAACTATAAAGAGAGTGCTTTTAAGTATAGTTACACACTCTCTTAGTATTTATCAATGATTATAGAAATAGTGGCTTATAAATTAAAACTTAAGTGTTTAGTTATTTTCCAATATTATGTTCACGTGCGTAGAAGAACAAATAAAGCTGTACAAAGCTTGATAGATTACCGAATTTTTCAATGGCATAGTTTCGTATCTTAGGGATACTCATATCTGTGTCTAAATAGAACTCCTGTATAACTCTTTTCATCCAAATATCAACAGGGAAAACATCTAATTTTCTCATAGAAAACATGGCTATACAATCGGCTACTTTCATACCTACACCGCTTAAACTTTTAAGTTGATTAATACAAGAGTTAGTATCTTTACTTGAAAGTTCGTACAAGTTAAATTTGCCACTTAAGACATCTTCTGCAACTGATTTAATATATTTATCCCTAAAGCCTGTTTTACACTCTCTAAGCTCATCTAGAGATAAGCTGGCAAGTTTTTCTGGAGTAGGGAATGCGTAGTACTTTTTACCTTTATATTCGCCTAGATAGTCTCCATGTTTAGTAGATAGGTTGTCTATAATGTTTTCTACCATTTGGATAGAATTGTTTGATGATAGAATGAAGGTGATTAAGATTTCCCACTCGTCTTGGTCTAGTATTCTTAGTCCTGAGCCAAATTCTACGGCGGACTTAAGATGATTATCTATTTTGCATATGTTGCTTGTTATGTCTGAGTAGTTCATGTCTAAGCTAAAGTATTTATACCATATGTTATTGAAGTCATTTATATTTGTATTTTTTAAGTAAAGCGTATTGTTTGTTTGTGATACGTTCAATATTTTTCCTTTTACTACTCCTGTGTAGGAGTTGTCTGATTGTTTTTTAAATCTAAAACCTTGTCCACTGTCAAAAATTTGATTAATGTCAAAATCGTATATATTTTCAATTACTACCATATTTTCTTTTTCGTAAATATTCATCTATAAAACCTCCAATTTGAGATAATTACTAATTTTGCAAATGAATACTTAAATATTCACCTAATGACTAATATAATATACATTTATATAAATTAAAAGTAGATAGCCAGAAACAGTATTAGATTAAATAACTAAAAAATGTATAAATCAAAACATATACTAACAAAATACGACAAAATGATTATGCTATTATAAAAAAGTAATTATATTATAACTAAGATAGGTACAAGCTTAGTTATAATTTATATATAACTAATTTATGAGTACTTAGTTTTCAAGGAGAAAGTAATTATGTATAAAAATTATAAGATTGGGAGTGATGGTACACCAAAGTACAACGGTGGGAATTATCGTATAGCTCCGGAACGCAGATTTACTAAGAATACCCCGGAATGGGAGAGAAGATTAAGAAGTGATACACTAAAGTTGCATAGAAGAAGAACTAAAAAACAAGAAAACGTGTTTACTTTGAAGGTTAAACATGTATTATATGCTTTTGTAGTAATAATATTTATATCAGTAATCGGCAAATTCGATACGAATATAATTTCAAAAACTGAATCAGTTAAATATGTTGATATGGCTTTAGATAGTGCATTTACAGATGTAGGTAATCATATTATTAAACCTAGTGAAGGAAATATGTTTTTACATATAAATTTAAGCTTAGAAAATAAACTGAATAGTACCAATAAGATAAATATAAATGAATTTATATTAACAGATGAAAATAATAATAAATATAATGTTTTCTACTTAAATAATGCAAAGAATATTGAAACAATAGATTTAGAATCAAATAGTAAAATAGTTGATACTATTACATTTGAAATGCCTATTAATTATAGAGGAGAGTTAGAGTTGTTGTTTGAAAATGATAATGACTACAATAGGACTATAACTAAATTTAACATAAAATAACCCTTATAATATAATAATTGTAAGGGTTATTTTATAGGTTAATATACATTTTTTAAAATTAAATTATCTTTAAATCCTCCGCGAGATTTTTTCTTATCATTTCTCTTACTAATTACATCTTCATCGCTGTAACCATACTTATTAGCAATAGCAAATAAAACTTCCATAACATCAGCAATCTCTTCTAAATTCTTATCTTCAAGTAACTCATTAGTTTCCTCCTCAAGCTTCATATAAAGATAATCTAGAGCAATTTCATCACTAACAACCTCAACTTCACACTTCTTACCACTAACCTCTATAATTTCAGGGATTCTGTCTCTAATTAATTTATCGTAAATTTTCATAATTACCTCCAAATTATAATACTATAAAAAATTATATATATCATTAAGTTATAATATCAGTATATAAAATATACTAAGATGTTTATATATTTTTACTATTATAAATAATACTAGGATTCCATGTTGCTAATAAGTATTGAAGTCCTAAACTATACATAGTCTTGATAAATGATAATCTACATCCAGGAGATTTACCAGTTTGATTTATCAAAGTTTCTCTAAGGGGGTGGTGACTTAATATAAAATATTCATTTCTGTTATATAATTTTTCTAAATATGGATCAGATACAGGTAATCTTGCAAATTTACCATTTGTACCTCTATTACAGTTTTTACAACTTAAAACTAAATTCCAAACACCATTTATATTTAAATCTTCAGGTATATGACTTTGAACTGTATGAGCAATGAAATGATCAACATCGCACAAATTATCACTACCAGGATCAACACTAATCGCAGTTCCACAGTAAAAGCATTTACCTCTTTGATAGCCGTTTAATGCATCTCTACAAGAAGTTATATCTATTCTTTTACCTAAACTGTTTTCATTAATAAATAATGAATTATCTGATTCATCATAAGAAACACTTAACATGGAAGGATTTATATTTAAAGACCATGCGTTTTCTACTAATTTCCATCTAGCTTCTGTCTCAATAAATAAATTCTCTAATGAGCTATTTTCATTTATTAGAAATAGATTATCTGTTAAAATAATTCCTTTAGTATTATTTTTAGTTGTTACTTCATAGAATTTTTTATCTAATTCTGAACTATTTACATTATGAAATCTATCTATAACATTTTGGAATGGATTGCTAATAGTTAATTTTATCATTTCATCTATATCACAAGCATTTGAATTATATTTTTCAAATGCATCAAAGTATTTACTAGAATTAGAAGTTATTTGTTTATTTCCATTTAAAACATGTTCATTAGTATATTTTATAAATGGAAGAGCTAAGTCTTCTAATGATATAAAATCAGTACCTTTAGAAGATAATTCTATTAATGATTTACTTAGAGCAAATTTATATGTAGCAGCATTTTTTCCAAACAACACAATACCTCTAAAGTATGAATCTAAAGATGGTTGATCTATTATAAACTTATTCAAATTATCACCTCGCATTTAAAATTTTGTTAAATAATAAAAATGCCTCTATAAAATAGACTATAAAAAATCCTTTATACAGGGCATTAAAAAATGATTTTAGTTTTATAAATTAAATTCATCATATAAGTCAGTAATATTAATATTTAAAGCTTTTGAAAGATATACAAGCTCATAGTCATATACCTCTCTGTTATAATTTTCAATTCTCGATAAAGAAGTACGGTCTAAATCTAGTCCAAGTAAATTTAATTGAGCGATAAGTTGTTCCTGTGAAAGACCTTCACGTATACGAACTTTCTTCAAATTTTCACCTATCCAATTTCTTTTTTTCATAAAGATAATCCCTTCAAAGTAATATATGAGTGTATTCTAAATGATTTGGAAAGAATATATTGTGAGGTAAACTCACAATATGTGTTTTTATATATTTAAAATAAAAATAAATGTAATATACATTGAAATATTAAGGTTAGATGTATTAAATTTATATAAATTCTTTACTCATAGGGATTATGAACATATTTAGGGAAATAATTATGACAAAGTTAGCTTCAATGACTCTTATATTGAAGTTTGACTTAGAGGTTAATAAAAATATGTAAGTTATAAGTGATATCTTTGTATGGATATATATTAGAAAAGGAGATAGTATTATGATAAGTTTTCAGTTAAGAAATGTATTATTCTTAAGATATACGTTAAATGCTGATAAATAGAGTTTTAATATGACTTTATTATTAATGGACAAAAGGTACTATTATACTATTATAATATATAATAAGAGGCAGATATTTATATACCCTTCTGTCGTGAATCACGACATAAGGGTATATTTTAAAATAATAAATTTACATAACACAATACCATAAACAAATAGCAAGAAGTAGCTCGGTATAGTTTTAAAACAAAATCAGGGGGAGAAAAATATGATAGAACAAATAAACACACAAATAAACAATGCAAAAAATGAAGTAGCTAAAAAATATGTATTAGAAAATAAGCTAAATAAACTAAAAAAAGAATTATGTAAAAGTGAAGAAGAATTAAATAAACTAGAGAATAACCTTATAAAAGAAAAAAGAGATGTAGATAAACTAAACACACTATCTTTATCAAACTTAATATCTACAGTAATGGGAAGCAAAGCAGAAAAAATGGAAAAAGAAGAAAAAGAATACATAACGGCAAAAATCCAATATGATAGCTCAAAATCTAAAGTAAGCTCAATAAAATCTAGCATAAATGAAACAACAAAGACACTAACTAGCTTGGCAAAATATGAAGTAGAATATGCTAACTTATTAAAAAAGAAAATAGAGCTAATCAATATCTGCGGAGATGAAAATACTAAAAACAAAATAATATACCTAGAAGAAAAAATAGATAACTACCTAAAGGAAATCAAAGAAATAAATGAATCTATATCAGTTGGAAATAGTCTAATAGAAGAAATAGAAAAAGCTAAAAAACTATTAAATTCTGCAAAAACTTGGAGTACACTTGATATATTTGGTGGAGATATATTAAGCTCTATGGTTAAACACAATAAAATAGATGAAGTTCAAATGCATTTTTCTAGAATTTCAAATTTAACAAGTTCTTTTAATAAAGAACTAAGAGATGTAAATATTAGTGGAGTGGGATTTTCAGCTACAACAAAAACATTTGATATATTCTTTGATAATATATTTAGTGATCTTTCGGTAGATAAACATATCAATCAATCTTATGATAATATATGTAATCTAGAAAAAAGTGTAGAAAATATATTGAGAAATCTAAAAAGCAATAAAGAAAAATTAAATAGTGAAGTTACTGCTACAAGAAATGAATATGATGAATTTATAAAAAATGTATAGGAAACTGTGAAAATTATTTTCTTTTTTAAATTAAATATTATTTAAGTAACAACTAGAAGTGTAAAAATATGGCTAAAAATACATAAATAATAATAAATTTTGTATAATATAAATTAAAATATACTATTATTACTGTATAGTATAAAAAAATAAAAAAAAATTTCAAAAAAACATTGCGAAAACGTTTTTCATACATTACTATTTTGTAAAAGGATATAAAATATTTTATATACAAAAGGGGAGAGGTATGAAAAGAATCGTTAAAAATTTAAAGATTTTATGTATGGCAGGGGTTTTATCAGTATGTAGCATTAATAGTGTATTTGCAAGTGATTTAAACGCAAATAATCAACCTCAACAAACAACTGTATTTGACAGAACTAATAATGTATGGAATGCAAAGTACTTTAGAATACCTAGTATGCAAACTTTATCTGACGGTTCAATGTTAGCATTTTCAGATATTCGTTATAATGGTGCAGCAGATCATGCATTTATTGATATTGGAGCTGCTAGAAGTACTGATGGGGGACAAACATGGGACTATCAAACAGTAATGGAAAATGATCGAATTAACCAAACTTTTTCTCGTGTAATGGATTCAACAACTGTTGTTACAGATACAGGTAGAATTATATTAATAGCAGGAGCATGGAATAAGGATGGTAACTGGGCAAGTAGTACAACTTCTCTAAGAAGTGATTGGTCTGTTCAAATGGCTTACTCAGATAATAATGGACAAACATGGTCTGATAAAGTTGATTTAACTACAAATACAGCAAGAATAAAAAATCAACCAAGTAATACAATTGGATGGTTAGGTGGTGTAGGATCTGGTATTACAATGGCTGATGGAACAATAGTAATGCCGGCACAAATCGCATTAAGAGAAAATAATTCTAATAATTATTATGCAACAATCATATATTCAAAAGATAATGGTGAAACATGGACTATGGGAAATAAAGTACCTGATGCAAGAACTTCTGAAAATATGGTAATTGAATTAGATGGAGCTTTGATTATGAGTGCTAGAAATGATGGAAGTAATTCCAGAGCATCATATATATCTTATGATTTAGGATCTACATGGCAAACTTATGAGCCTTTACATGGTAAAATACCAACTGGGAATGGATCAGGTTGCCAAGGGTCATTTATTAAAGTTACTGCTACAGATGGTCATCAAATAGGATTAATCTCAGCACCTAAAAATACTGTAGGTGGATATGTTAGAGATAATATAACTGTTTATATGATTGATTTTGATGATTTATCTAAAGGTGTTAAAGAATTATGTGTTCCTTACCCTGAAAATGGTAATGCAAGTGGTGGAGGATACTCTTCTTTATCTTTTAATGATGGTAAATTAAGTATACTTTACGAAGCAGATGGAAACATAGTATACAAAGATTTAACTGATTATTATTTAGCAATTAATAATAGCTCAAATAAAGATGTCGAATATTTATCAGATATATCTTGGGAAAAAGCAACAACTTCATATGGAACGGTTAGAAGAGATGTAGCGCATGATGGTGTTAATAAATTAATATTAAGAAATAACGATGATAATAAAATTACATATGACAAAGGTGTAGGTATTCATGCTAATGGTGAGATAGTAGTTGATTTAAAAGATAAAGGTTATAAGAAATTTGAAACTTATGTAGGAATATTACAAAATGATACTAGTAGTGCTAAAAATTCAAGCTCTGTAAAGTATGAGTTTTACTTAGATGATAAATTAGTTGCAAGTACTGGTGTTATGAATTTTAATACTCCTAAAGAAGATATTTCTTTCAATATAACTAATGAATCAAAATTAAAAATAGTTGTTAATGATAGTGGAAATGGAAACTCAGGAGATTGGGGAGTACTTGGAGACGCTAAATTTATTAATAATTAATATCAAAACAACCAAAATATAGATATATTTGATATAATCCTTTATAGTAAACAAGTTACAAATCATCAGAGTAGTTTATAACTATATAGGTGAGTTTACGAAAGATGGTATAACGAATGGTTATACAAACAAAGGAGGATATTATGAGTTGTATATTTTGTGAGATGAATAACTATGTATTAGAAAATGAACTAGCATATGCTATATATGATAAATTTCCAGTAAACAAAGGGCACTTATTATTTATACCAAAGAGACATGTAAAAGATTTTTTTGATATAAGAAAAGAAGAAAGAGAAGCTATATTTGATTTAGTTGAAGAAGGTAAAAAATTACTAGATGATAAGTATAATCCAGATGCTTATAATGTAGGTGTAAACTGCGGAGAAGATTCAGGACAAACAGTAATGCATGTCCATGTACACCTTATACCAAGATACAAGGGAGACACAAATGCACCTCAAGGTGGAGTAAGAGGAGTAATTCCTGAAAGAATGAAATACTAAAAAATATTCATACATGATTTTCACATCCTAGTAAATACTAACTATAAGTTATACATTAACTTACCTAGTATACTAAAGGAGTGAGCTCACAATGAGATGTTTAAACTCAGATCTATCACAAATATACGGCATGAATGGAGTATACGATATCTACAGAATGTGCTGTAAACTAAACCAAGACATATGCCCTTTTGCAATGCAGTGCCACGAGGACAAATACCAGTATATGAATAGAGAAGACAACAACATAGATACTGACGAATACAATTAATTCTCTAGCACCAGAAGCTAACCTTCTGGTGCTTTTTATTTACAATAAACATATAAATAAAAATAATCATATGTTATTATAGTAAATAACTAAAACAGGGGAGAACCAATTTATGTTTATAAAAATAATAACATCTAGTATACTATTAACACTTTCAATCATAGGAACATATATATTATTTGGGCTTGTCTATAATCTTATAGAAAGAAAAAATATCAGATACATAAACTATACATTTGGTACAACAGGGATACTTCTCACAGGAATCGTAGGAGTAAGCATCCACGAGCTAAGCCATTATATAATGTGCAAGATATTTGCTCACAAAGTACAAGAAGTAAAGCTATTTACTCCAGAAGGATTTAAAGAAGATGGAACACTTGGGTATGTATCCCATACATACAATAGAAAAAGCATATATCAAAATATAGGTAATTTTTTCATAGGTATAGCTCCTATGGTACTTGGAACAGTATTTTTAAGCTTATGCCTGAAGGTATTACTACCAGAAATCTACACAGAGCTTATACTTCTAATAAAAGAGTTCATAACATATTCATCAAATAATAATATACAAGGAATATTTGTAGTGATAAAAGAAGCAATATTTATATTTTTAGGTATGTTTTTATCATTAGATAACTTATTTAATATAAGATTTTGGATATTCATATTTCTAATGTGCTCAATAAGTTCTCACATGTCTTTAAGCAAAGCAGACCTAAAAAACTCAAGTACAGGGCTTATATGTATATTTACTACATCAATAGTAGTATCAGCTATATCTTTAATATTTAAATTAAATGTCTCAAGCCTTGGAGATATCTTACTTTCTTACAATGTATATGTCTCTTGTTTATTATTTGTAGGCCTAGCATTTGCATTACTAACGATGTGTATTTCATATTTATTTTATAAAATAAAAAGAGGATAGATTATTAAATCTATCCTTTTGCATTATTTTTATCAACTTGCTTTGAGTCGTATATTTTAACCGCCTTATTAACTATAACAGCAAACCAAATAAGAGCTACTCCTAAGATTGCATGACATAGACCTGCTATATGGCTAAGACCAGCAAATTCACTTCCGTTAACTTGTAAAACACCTCTAGCTACTAAAGTAGATATTAAACCTAAAACTCCAACATTGTAAATAACTATCCAGGCTTTGAAATTTTTAGATTCAGATATAGAAAAGTTTTTCTCAAGTAGTAAAACTATTATAAAGAATATAAATCCAAGTACTAAAGTATGAGTATGAGCTGCACTTAATACAGTAACCCCACTAAAATCATTTAGTTTAGTAAACTCCCTATAAAAAACACCCAATAATAGACCAACTACTAAGTAGAAAGTTGATAATTTAATATATTTTTGCATAACTACCTCCCATTATATTTATATAATCATTTATACACATAATGGGAGCATTTAAAACTTAAATTAACAAATATATGATATAATTGTAACAAAGAATCACTATCGAGGTATAAAAGTAGGGGGTAAGAATTCATGAGATATTTTATGAAATCAAAATTTTTTAAGATAAAAGAAGACTTCTGGATAAAGAATCAATATGAGGAAGACGCATATTTTGTAGATAATAAATTTTTAACTTTTGGTTTGCAGTTTGATATTCAAAAAGACAATAGAGTACTTTACTCAGTAAAAGAAAAGCTTCTTACATTTCTTTCAAATTACGAGATTATGGAAAATAATAAAGTAATAGCTACAGTAGATCAGAAGCTTACTTTTCTAAAATCAAAACTTAATGTTAATAGTAAGTACGGAGAGCTTGAAGTTGAGGGGAGTATATTTGATTACAACTACAAAATCTATCAAGGTAATAGGGTAATAGCAAGTGCTAATAAAGAGATGTTTGCATTAACTGATAAGTATATGGTAGATATAGACTTTGAAGATGAGGCATTTATCTTAGCTTTAGTTGTAATAATAGACAATATAATAGATAAGAAGAGAAGAACGGCTAATTAAACTAATAACACAAGTAAAGGATATGAGTCACTTTTAGATGCTAGTAGACAACAAATTGTCATTAGAATTGCATTAGAAAGTGACAAGTATCCTTTTTATTTTTTTTATATGCTATGTGATATTATTATGCGAAGTAATAATATTGTAAGAATAGTAAAGTAGTTAGGAGGGGTTAGATTGGAGAATAGTAAGAGAATAGAGAAATTTAGGATAGAGTATATTAATTCTAAACCAAAAATCTGTTATGAGAGAGCTAGAATTTTTACAGAATCTCACAAAGAAACTGAGGGGCAAGCAATATGTATTAGAAGAGCTAAAGCATTTTTGGATGCTTGCAATAACCTTCCAATAAATATTTTTGAAGATGAGCTATTAGTAGGTACTGCAGGAAAACATAGGAGAACGGGAATCTTAACACCAGAGTTTTCTTGGAGATGGGTAGAGAAGGAAATGGATAATTTTGATAAGAGAACACAAGACCCATATATTATGACTGATGAGCAAAGAGGTTTTGTAAGAAAAGAAGTGTTTCCTTATTGGAAAGGTAAGTCATTAGAAGAAGTATTTTTAGCAAGAGTACCAGAGGAAACTGGAAAAATTCTAATAGACACGGGAATAATAGACAATGATTCTAAGTGGAGACAAGCTGTTGGGGAAGTTACTCCCGATTATCAAGATATTTTATTTAAGAAGGGTTATAAAAAAATAAAAGAAGAAGCAGAAGCAAAAATCAGAGAGCTTGATATTTCAGATCCAGAAAATATAGAAAAAATAGATTTTTATAAATCTGAGGCTATAGTAGCGGAGGGACTTATGAACTTTGCTAAGAGATACTCAGATATGGCGAAAGAAATGAGTGAGAAGGAAACATACCCTAAGAGGAGAGAAGAGTTAATAAAGATATCTCAAGTATGTGAAAGAGTACCAGCATATCCACCAAGTAGTTTTTATGAGGCAATACAATTTGTTTGGTTTGTACAGTTAGGAGGAATCATATCAGAAAACCCATTAGCTCTAAACTTAGGGAGATTTGACCAGTATATGTATCCATACTATGAGATGGATGTTAACAATGAAAATATTAATGAGGATGAAGCCCTAGAGTTAATAGAAGCATTATGGATAAAGCTATCAGAATGGGTATGGACTATATCTGCAAATACTGCTAATTACTTTGCAGGATACAATCAATTTCAAAACCTTACAGTAGGTGGTAGAAAGAGAAATGGAACTGATGCAACAAATACAATATCTTATTTATGCTTAAAAGCAAGTAAAAATGTAAAAACTCACCAACCTGGCCTAAGTGTAAGGATACATCAAAGCGCACCTGATGATTTTGTTATGGAAGTTGCTAGATTAGTAAAAGAAGGAACTGGATTTCCTGCTATACACAATGACCGTGCTGGTGCTCAGATGTTACTACAAGATGGCTATGATCCTGAAGATGCAAGAGACTGGAGCAATTGTGGTTGTGTAGTTCCTCATTTTAGAAAAACAGGTCAATGGACTTCAGCAGTAAATATTAACTTTGGAGCAGCTCTTGAGTATGCAATTAATGAAGGTAAGTCTAGGCTTACTGGTGAGCATATAGGCTTAGATGAAAAAAATATATGTGACTTTGATAGTTTTGAAGAGATTAAGGAAGCATTTTTTAAACAGATGGCATATTTAATTAGACATTCTGTAATAGGTACTACAGTAGCCCAACAAATACATAAGGAAATAGTACCAAGACCCTTTTTATCTATTTGTGTGGATGGGTGTTTTGAAAAAGGATTGGACTTAAGTAAGGGTGGGGCAAAATACAACATTGGACCAGTGCTTACAGGTATTGGTCTTGGAGTAGTTTCAAACTCTCTTGCAGCTATTAAAAAGCTAGTATTTGAAGAAAAAATAGTATCACTAAAAGAGCTTAGTGATGCTCTAGATAATAATTGGAATGGATATGAAGGTATTAGAAAACTTGCTATTAATGCACCAAAGTATGGAAATGATAACAATTATGTTGATGAATTAGCTATTGAAATATCAGATTTTTACTACAAAGAAATAAGAAAATATAAAGACATATTTGGGTCGAAATTTAATAGTGCATTTATGGGCATTTCAAACTATGTTCCAACTGGAAAGATAATAGGAGCAACACCTTGTGGAAGAAAATCTATGAAGCCTTTGACAGAGGGGGTATCTCCATTTGCAGGTACTGATACAGAAAGTCCGCTAGCTGCTATGAAGTCAGCAGCAAAAATTAACCATGATGTACACACAGGAGGAACCCTTTTAAACTTAAGGTTTAATCAAGAGTTACTTGAAAGTGAAAGAGGTCTTAGAAATCTTACTTCTATGATAAAATCCTATTTTGCGCTAGGAGCTTTTCATGTACAGTTTAACACTATATCTAATGAAATACTTCTAAAGGCTCAAGAACATCCAGAAGAGTATAAAGATTTATTAGTTAGGGTAGCAGGTTACAGTACTCAATTTGTAAACTTATCAAAAGAAATGCAAGATGCTATTATAGTCAGAAACTCATATAGTAGCTTTTAAAGTATGAGGGAGAATATGAAAAATATAGGTAAAGTAGTAAGAATACAACCATTTTCTGTTAATGATGGTGATGGAATAAGGACTACAATATTTTTAGAAGGATGTAAACTAAAGTGTAAGTGGTGCTCCAATCCTGATTCATGGAGTGGTATAGTAAAACTAGGTGTATCAAAGGATAAATGTAAAAACTGTAAGAAATGCATAGAACTATGCCCTCAAAATATTAAAGATTTATTTGATAGAAAAGAGATAAATAGCAAATGTAATTTATGTGGAGAATGTGTTAAAAACTGCACTAGTAATGCTATTTGCATAATGACTAATACTATGAGCATTGAAGAGGTGGTGAAAAGGGTAGAAAAGGATTTGATATTCTTCTTTGAATCAAATGGAGGAGTAACATTTTCAGGTGGAGAACCAACCTATCAAAAGGGGTTTTTAAGAGAATTGGTAAATATCTTTTATGACAAGGGAATAGATATGGCGATTGAGACTTGTGGTTATTTTGATTGGGAAAAATGCAAGGATATTTTTGAGAAAGTAGACCATGTTTTTGTTGATATTAAGGTTATGGATGAGAATAAACATAAGCGTTATACTGGAGTAAGTAATAAAATAATCTTAGAAAATATTAAAAATATAGGTAAAATGAACAAATCTATAGTAGTTAGAATACCTATAATATCAGGTATTAATGATGATATTGAAAATATAAAATCTACAGCAAACTTTGTAAAGACTAATATAAAGATACCTCAAATAGAGCTTTTACCATATCATAAGTATGGAATAGATAAGTACAAGATGCTAGGTCTTGATGATTATATTTATGAGTATGAAGCACCAAGCAAAGTAAGAATAGTTGAATTGACTAATCTTATAAAATCAATAGGAGTTAAGATAGTAGATTATAAATAATATACAGTAAATTAAATAAGGAGTATAGAAGATTGAATAAAATCAAATCTATCTATACTCCTTTAAAATTTAGATATCTCTAAATTATAAGACTACTTTGTAAGTTCTTTAGCTTTAGCTACGAAATCTTCTTCTGAATCAGCTGTAACTAACTCATCGTTTACATATCCTGTGAATTCTGATCCACATTCATATATACAACCATCTTCTATTTCTTCACCTAATAAAGCTTTCTTTAAATCCTCTACACTTAGTCCTGAACATGTTGAACATACTTTTATCATAATTAAATACCTCCATATTTTGTTTGCAAATAATATAAAATTTGTGCTTAGTATATATATACACCATAAAATGGTTTTTAAACAAAAAAATACAATATATAAAAATTATATATTGTATATATCTGAAAATTCAAGTTCGATATTTGGAGTAGGTGTTGAAATATCAATGTTTTTAGATCGCTTGCTAAGAGTTACATTTGGAATTTTAATTGTAAAAATAGTATACTCATTTAAGACACTAGCAACTTCTATAGTACCATTATGAAGCTCTACCAAAGATTTGACCAAAGAAAGACCTATACCACTACCTTCGCTTATTTTTGTAAATCTATTGCTCACTTGTCTAAATTTCTCAAATACTTCGCCTAATTTATCATTAGGTATACCTACGCCGGTGTCCTTAACTTGTATCTTTACAAAATCATCATCACAGTCAATGAATATATATATATGTCCATTATCTTTATTAAACTTAATTGCATTAGAGAGAAGGTTTAGTATTATACGTTCCATTTTATCCAAATCAAAAGCTATTATTTTTTCTTCAATAGTAGTATCAAATATCATTTTAATTTTATTTAGCTTTGCAAAATCAACCACAGATTCAAATACATCCTCTACATAGGCTACTATGTTATAATCTACTGGACTGTATTCTAGGCTACCAACATCTAATCTAGTTAAATCGATTAAGTTATTTACTAACTTTAACAATCTAAAGCCGTTTTGCCTCATAATATTTAGATATTTATAAGAGATGTTATTGTAGCAGTTCAAACATTTAACATTATTAGTGATATCAGATAGTTTCCTGTCAAATAGTTGTATAGAGCTAAATATTAAATTAAGTGGTGTTCTAAATTCATGAGAAAGATTTGCAAAAAACTCCATTCTGAGTCTATCTAGTTCTAGTTCGCTTTCCCTTCTACTAGATATATTTCTTGATATACCAAGTACACCGCCTACTATACCATTTTTATCAATAAAAGGAACTTTAATAGTCTCCATATATATTTTTTTACCATCTTCTAAGGTAATATCATTCTCATATACTATTTCAGTTCTGGATTCTATAACTTCCATATCTTGAGAGATATGCTTACAAGGTGACATATTAGATTCAATTTCAAATTCACCTTTTCCAACAATATCAGTTTTTTTTAGTCCTTTATATTTGGCAAAAGACTCGTTGCAATATATAAATACGCCATTAACGTCTTTAAAAAATATGTGGTCTGGTATATTATCTCCTATTAGTTCAATAAGTTTCTTTTGTGAGTGTGAATCTTTGTTGGAGCTTATAATATCAGCTACCTCATTGGCAAATCCTACAGTACCTATGATTTTATTGTTTATATCATATACAGGAAATGAGATATGATCATAACATATCCCATTAAGAAATATTAATTTTGATATAGATTTAACTTCTCCAGAAATCAATCTATTATGATCTTTGTCAAGAATAGCAGCTTGCTCTTTTATAAAGCAATCTGAAGCAGTTTTCCCTACTAAATCACTACTTAAAGTGCCTGGGAATAGTGTAGATGCTATATTGGTTTTTATATATCTTCCAGACACATCTTTAACCCATGTCATACAACCTAATTTATCTAGTAAATTTAGCATATATTTATCGAACTGATAGCTTTTTACTAGCCATATAACGAATATATTATTATCTATCATATCCAGTTCAATTTTATAATATAAATTCAAAGCAGGAATATATTCATCAATAGAATATCTCTCTTTGTTCATTAGTTTTGATAAATCAGCGTGCTTTGGATTTGTTATTTTAAATAAATCCAAAATATCCATTCCAATTATTTTATTTTTATCTAAATTAAATAAATTACTTGTTGAATTATTAGCCCCTAAAATTCTAAACTCATGATTTTTTTTACTATCTATTTTTTTAAGTTCACCCCAAATACAAGGCATTGGAGTTGCATCAATAATATTTATGTAATTTTGATGTTTCAAAATAAATCCCCCTCGGTAATATGTTTGTCCCTTATATAATATTAACATATAAAAATGGTGATGGGGGAGACCAACACCATTTTGTAATAAAATATTGAAATATAAAATATTATCTAATACTTTGTGGAAAATTGAATGTATTGCAAGGATCATATTTATGTTTAACGCATTTAAGTCTAGGAACATTTTCTCCAAAGTAGTTGCATTGATAATATGGAAGTTCAAGATAAGGGAAATTTATATATGAGCCTTCAGTTATACAGTATAAATATTTGAAATTTTCTTCAACCCATTTTAAACTATACTCTTTATATTCATTATCTTCCCATACAGATTGGATGGCTAAAATATAGTTAGCGTTTCTATAGTAAAAAGCAGTGTCAAACTTGCCTACATCTTTTGTTTTACCACCTAGGCCATATACATTAATGCTTGTGAGTATTGAGCCCTTAGGTCTTTTTTGATTTACAATATCTACTATGCCTTCTAGTTCAAAGCAGGAATAATATCTAGTAGAGAATCTTCCAGTTGTCTTAAATTTTTCATAAGGAGGGTAGGAGGCAGCGATTATATTAATTGCTTCTATGAAAGGTAAATATTCAATATTTGAATAACTACTGTAGATATTAAAAAATGGATATAGTAGCTCTCTTGCATTATCAGGAATACCATAATAAATACCCCTAGCGTAGATGTATATACCATCACTTTCTGAATTGTATAAATAAGCATTCATATTAATTTTTCTATCAGTACTTACAATCCACTTTTGCCATATATTTAAAAATTCAATTTGAGTCTGTGGTGAGGAGTTTGGATAAGTTATTTCGAAAAAAGTAACTTTATCAACCTTAGGAGGAAGCTTAAATGTAATGGATACAACAACACCGAAGTTTCCACCTCCAGCACCTCTCAAAGCCCAAAACAAATCAGAATGAATATAGTCATTAGCAACTAATAAATCACCTTCATAATCGATAATCTCAACTTCAATAATACTGTCACATCCAAGCCCCAGATATCTTGATGAATATCCCCAGCCTCCGCCTAGAGAATAGCCACTAGCAGCTACTGTTGGACAAGTACCACCTGGAAATGGATACCCTTGAGTTGCCAAAGTATTATAAAGCTTACCAAAGTTTACACCACCTTGAATTTTGACTGTATTATTACAACTATCTATTTTTATTTTGTTCATCAAGCTTAAATCAATTACCATAGCCTTATTGCCAGTAGAATAACCTTCGTAATTATGTCCGCCAGAGCGTATTCTAATATCAACATTATTTTCTACAGCCCAGCAAACAGCATTGCTAACATCATAGTAATCCTCGCAATATGCTATAACTAATGGAAACTTTTGTATTGATCTGTTCCACTCTTGTCTTGCTAGCTCATACTTAGGATTATTTGGAGTAATAATTTTCAATCATATCACCTTCTTAATAATTTGATGAATCTATATATTATATGCGATATAATGTCGAAAAGGTGATATAAGAAAAATAAAAACTCCTGTTAAGGAGTTTTTAAGTATAGAGATGTATTATTTATATTAGTTTCTTACTTCGATTACAAAGGCTTGTGTTTGAGGAGGTATACTCATAGTCATAGCCATAGAGTGGTAAACAAAAACATCATCACCAACGTTTAAATCATCTAGAGTAATTTCTTCATGGTTAGGATCCATAACCAAAGTTTTATCACTAGCTATTAATCTTGTAGCTGTATAGATATTTTCAGGGTCAGTTGCAATTGTAACAAATTTAATGCCTTGTTCTGGTATATCCTGTATATCGATTATTTGACCAGCTCTAAAAGCCCAATACTTCATATAATAATCACTCCTAAAAAGTATATTTATAATTATATATATTGCACTTTCACATTTATAGTACTTAAGTTATTAATTATAATGATTTAAATATATATGATTAAGCACTAGATTAATTTTTGCTATACATATTTGAGTTAGTGCATGCTTTAACAAAGAAGATACTTTTTAAAAGTATAAGTGATGGTATATAATAATAATATAACTGTTAAGAGAATTTTTTAATACTAATGAGGCTATAGTCTATCTTGCTTGAGGATAGATTATGGCCTCAACCCTTTTATAGATAAAATTAGACAATAAGGAAGCTTTGTATACATTCCCAAAATATAAAATATAGCATGAAATGATGGTATACTATTAGGTGGGGGGGATAGTTATGACTAAATTTAATAAAAATATTTATCTTTTTTTATCAATTAACCTATTAGCATCCTTTGCAATGGGTATCTTTAACATGTTTATAGGAATATATTTAAAAGAAATGGGTTATCAAGAACATTTAGTAGGAAGTATATTATCTATTAATACCTTTACTATGGCAATTGCATCTATACCAAGTGCATATCTTATAGAAAGAATAGGAAGAAAACGAAGCTTTACTCTTGGATTTTTTTGTATAGCAATAGGGAGTGCATGTTTAGTATTATTTGAAAATATATTCTTTATTACGGCTATGGCTATGCTAAATGGATTCGGACTTAGTGTAAAGGCTACAGCAGAAGGTATGTATATAACTGAAAATACTAAAGATGATGAAAGAGTGTCGGCTTTTAGTATGAACTTTATAATCTCAAATACTGGTATGATGGGAGCATCATTTATTGGGGGTATGCTTTCTTCTTATATGGGAAATTTCTTCTCATCAACTCAAGCTATCACAATCATATTTATTATGTCAGCACTATTATCTATATTAGCACTTATACCAATATTTTTTATGAAAGAGCCAAAAGATTTAAAACCAAGAGACTTCAAATCTTGTCTAAAAGGATATGTTAATATTCTAAACAAGAAGGTTGTAAATTTTATGGTGTATAACTTTATCATAGGGCTTGGCGCAGGAATAGTAGTGCCATTTTTTAGTGTTTACTTAAAATACTCTATGAGTATAGAAGATAGTATTGTTGGTATGATACTTTCTATTTCTCAGTTTGGATGTATATTGGGAGGAAGCATAATACCATTTATGTCAAATAGATTTGGTAAGATTCGCTCAGTAATAATATGTCAGATGTTATCTATACCGTTTTTACTTTCAATAGCATTTCCACAGGGGCTTATCTTAATATCAATATCATTTTTTATGAGAAATGGACTTATGAATATGGCTATGCCTTTAACTCAAAACTTATCCATGGAGCTTGTAGATGAGAAAGATAGAACTAACCTTAGTAGTGTACTTAGTTTATCTTCAAATGTTAGTAGGGCAATAGGTATATCCATAGGAGGATTTGTAATGGAGAAAGTATCATATAACGCTCCATACTATGTAACAATAGTTCTGTATATTATAGGAATAATAATGTTTAGCAATATTTACAAACAAGAGCTTAAGAGTAAATGTTATAAGCAGGTTGAAAATTAAACAAAAGAATAAAGGGGGAAGATACATGACTAAATTTTATATGCAGTACTTATTCCTGTTTATAGGGATAGGTTCCTTTTATCCATATTTGTCTGTATACTTGGAGAAAACGTTAAACTTTACAGCTTCTCAAATAGGTATTATTGTTTCAATACCTTCATTACTTGGAATACTTATGCTTCCAGTATGGGGTATAATAAGTGATTTAACGAAAAAACAAAAGAACATAATCTGTATTAATCTGTTTTGCGCAATAGTATTTATGATAGCTTATTCTAAAGCAAGTAGTTTTGTAGCGGTATTTATACTTATGACTTTAGTTGACATCTTTAAATGTTCATTATTACCACTTACAGATAGTATCTGTACAATCTACTGTCATAAAAACAATAAAAACTATGGAGCAGTACGTGCTGCAGGTTCTGCTGGATTTGCAATTGCAGCATTTTCAGTTGGTCAGATAATTAAATTTACAGGTAGTGATTTTATATCATTTTATGGCTTTGTAATAAGTCTTGGTATCTGCTTATTTATTGTTCCATTTTTAAAGACTACCAATATAGAAGAAAATAAAAATAAAATGAATATAAAAAAAGACTTACCCAATCTTATAAAAAACAAAGGATTTGTTCTTATATTAGCTATGTGTGTTTGTGTATTATCACTTGCAGA
Source organism: Romboutsia weinsteinii (assembly GCF_002250835.2). Lineage (GTDB taxonomy): Bacteria > Bacillota > Clostridia > Peptostreptococcales > Peptostreptococcaceae > Romboutsia_A > Romboutsia_A weinsteinii. The sequence goes on along the minus strand of NZ_NOJY02000017.1, from coordinate 16,589 downwards.
GGGGGTAGGAGCGTATCAAGGTATCCATCTTATGAATATGGGAGCGGGAAAAGATCTTGTAGGTATGCTTACATTATTTATGGTAACACCAGAACTTTTCTTTATGATGAAGTCAAAAGGATTCTTAGAGAAGTATGGATATATAAAGCTTATCTCGATAAGTAGCTTATCACTTTTACTTAGATGGGCAGTGTATATAACTACAAATAACATATGGGTGTTTATACTTGCAGCATCTTTGCATGGTATGGCAATTTCAATGATGACTATATGTGCCTTTGATTTTATAAAAAAAGTAGTACCAAGTAACCTAGCTTCAACATCTATAACTGTATATAGCTTTACCATAGGTATGGGATCAGCTATTATGAAGCTAATATATGGAAACTTGATAGATAGTTATGGTATGAATTTCATATTTGGGTGTTCTATAGCAATCTCATTAATGGGATTAGGTATAATAGTTTTGCTTAATAGGTATATAAGTAGTAGAGAATATATGGAAGTTGGTGTAGCTTCTTAACTTATTAATTAAATAATATATAGTAAAACTAAATCAAAAGTGTTAAAATATATAAATCATCTTAAATAACGGAGGAATAGATATGTCTACAATGTATTGCCCAAAATGTATAATAGAAACAATGGAATTAACAAATCATGAAGAAGGAACTGATTTTGAAATATTAAATGAAGGAACTGAAAATGAAGTAAGAGAAGATTTTGAATATGTACTTGATACATACAAGTGTCCTGAATGTGGTCATGAAGTAGAAGACTACATGGAAGCTTCAGATGAAGAAAAGTAATAATTTTTATAATATTAAAGCCACCTTATATAGATGGCTTTTTTAGTGAAAGTAAAGAATTAATAATCATAATAAGTTTGTAGTATTCATAATATATCTAGGGGAGATTTACTATGAGAACAGTCTTATCACTAATTATATACTTTTTTATATATAGTTTCTTAGGATGGATAAGTGAGTGTATTTATTGCACTGTAGGAAATAAAAAAGTAGTTAATAGGGGATTTTTAAATGGACCAATATGTCCTATATATGGATTCGGAGCTACAATGCTAATATTTGTGCTTAAAAACAAGCCTCAAGATATTATATATTTGTTTATATGTGCTATTGTACTTACATCAATTCTTGAATATGTAACAGGGTATATATTAGAGAAGACTCTTCATACTACTTGGTGGGATTATTCAAATAAGAGATTTAATATAAAGGGAAGAATATGTTTAAAAAACTCAATATTATTTGGTATTATGTCGGTAGTATTAATGAAAATAATACAACCAGAGGTTGTGAGCTTTGTAGAAAATATCTCCACAAAAACATTACTTTCTTTAGCTATAGTGGGAATAGGGTGGCTAATAGTCGATATTATCATTAGTTTAATGGCCCTTAACAAGTTAAATGTAAAACTAGATAGGCTTGATGAAATCATTATGGATTTAAAAGCTTTTAACATATGTTTAGATAAATTTAATGAAGAAGAATTATTATCAAAGCTTGATAAATATAGAGAAGAAGATAGTTACATACAATATAGGATAGAAGAAGTTAAAGATAAAATACGCAATATAAGAGCAAAAGCTTTACAAGTAAATAGGATTATTAAAGCATTTCCTGATATGAATAAAAAGAAAAAACAAAAGCAACTTCAATATTTAAAGGAATTTTTAAAAGAGAAAAATAAGAATTAATAGGTTTGAGTCTAATGAAGTAACTTCTTGACTTTTCTTGCATATATTATTACAAATAGTAGTTTACTATTTTTTAACTTGTATATTTATAGGAGATGTAATTTAATGAGAGATAGTAAAGAAAAAGGAATTAAAAAAGTCACTAAACCTGTAGAAGATGTAGGCAAGGAAGTAATAAATGGCGTAGGATCTATTGGTAAAGAAGCCTTTAAAACTGTAGGTTCAGTTGGAAAAGATGTTATTGGTGGAGTAGGTTCTATAGCAAAAGAAACTATAAATACAGGTAAAAATGTTGGTAAGGCAGTAAAGAAAAATATTAAGAAATAATTAATGTAGAGCTATCCAAATATATTTTGGATAGCTCAATTTATATAAAATACATAAGTTTAGTAGATGAGATTATGAGAAAAATGTACTGTATTATGTATTATTTTTAATTTTCAGAATGTTCACCTCCTTATGGTTGATATTAACACGTAGTGTGAATACAATAGAATATATAGTAATTTTATATTAAATACGTAATTTATGCAGGTAAAACCTATAAGATGAATATATTTTAATTAAGTTAGTAAAGGGGGAAATTTAATTATGAATAAAGTCATAGAAGGTAATTTTGAAAGCATAAATAAAATTAAATTCATAGGGATAGGCCCTCAAGGTATATCCATAATTAATAAACTATCTGAAGATAAAAAAAATAATATAAAGTTAGCAGCAATAGATACAAATAATAGTGTAATAAATACTAATGAAAAAATATACTTCAGTAGTTATCATGGATATGACTGTTTAGTTAATGATAAATTTTTAAATTTAATAGATGAAATAGACAGTCAAAGTGAAGAGCTTTTTAGTTTAATAAAAGAAGAAAAAATGGTAATTCTTACTTGGGATATATATGATATTACATCAACCCAGATAGCATTAGAGTTGGGTAAACACGCCCTTAAAAATGATATAATAATCCTGCCTATTGTAACTGGATATGAAGGTAAAGCAGGAAATACACTTGATACTAAGTTTTATATGAAGAAGGTTAATAAAAATATTGGTCCAGCAATAAATCTATCTAATAAAAAAGTCACTAACAAAATAAGTGCTAAGGAAGATAGAATATATGATTACAACATAATAATTAAGACTATTGACTTACTACTAGAAAACATAATGTCTACTTGTAGTGTAAACTTAGATTATGATGATATAAAGTGGTTATTTGAAGAAACAGGAAATGATGTTCAGATGTGTATAGCGAGTTTAAATGAAAATGATACAGAAGAAGATATTAAAAATAAGATAGGCTCAAGTATGTTATTTAGAAGAGGAAGCAGGCTCCCTAAGAAAATAATAATTAATTTAAATGCATCTATAGGTCAACAAGACGAAGGAAGAGTATATAAAGTTATTCAAAGTGTAGCTACATCACTTCAAGATATTTCTCATAAGGATTGCAAAATTACTTTTTCTATTAAGTTTACTGAAAAGGATGATAATACAATTGATATTCTTACTGTGCAAGTATAAAAAATAAAGGAGATACTCGAATTATTGAGTTATCTCCTTTTTATATTAAATTACAAAAATACATAAGTACTAAAAATCAGCACTTACCTGTGAGCCTCCGCATTCCAAAAAGTCATTTTTTAGTTGATTAGTTTCTCTAGTAGACATGATTAGATTGCTTAGAGGCAAGGATAGCCGTGTTATAGCTATAATTTTTTTGAATGCAGTATCATTAACTATATTTGGATATTCTTCTGAAGTCATGTGTTCAGTAATTTTTAGCCTAGGGAATAAGATATTACTAAATCCTATGCCATATTTGTTTTCTATGTGTTCATTGTGCATAGTTAGGGCTAATACTTCAAACTTAGGGTTAGCTAAACCTAATAATACGCCGGTGCCAACATCCTCCAAGCCAGCCTCTATGGCTCTATCAAATGCTGTAATGTGGTAATAGTAGTCATCGGTTATAGACTTGCCATAATTTCTTAGATAGGTCTCCAAATGATAGGTCTCCTGAAACAGCATATAAGTACATATTCCTTCTTCTTTTAGATTTCTATAATTATCAGTAGTGGTAGCAGTTGTTCTAAGATCTACATCTATTGGTCCTGCATGATGAGTATTTACCCTACCTGCTATTTCAAATAATTTATCTAGATGCTTTTCATCTTCAATTTGCAAAAGTGTAGCTATGTCCTTATAGCTTAGTTTTTCTTTTTTACAGGCTTTAAGAAATACTTTTTCAATATCGTAGTCAGTTGAATATTTAGCTTCATAAAGTAATATTTCAATTATGCCTTGATTTATAAACATGTAAATACCTCCTATATTTGTTTTCTATACATTTCATAACCGATAAATATATAAAGTTGTAATATCACAAAATGAGATATTTATAAAATACTACATACAAATTCCTATTATAGAATTGTAGTAAAAATACATCCTAAAAGAAATAAAATTAAAAAAACTATATATAAAATTTTTTTAATTCAGAATATGCGACAAAAAAATATATAAAACTTTTTTATTTTTACTATTGTAATCGAACGAGTGTTTGAGGTATAATAAGATTAACAAAAAGAACAGATGTTTGATTAGAAAAACACGGATAAAATGGAATAATTATTAAACTTTATAAATAGAATTAAATATATAAAATTTAAAAGGAGAGATAACAAATGAAAATGCCAATAGGAACAATACAAGATATAACTTTAAACAACTTAAAAAATGGTGAAGTAACGCTAATGCAGCTTGATGAAATATATAAAAAAATGGGATTTGTATTTGTTGTAAGTGAAGGGAAGTTTACAAGAATAAAAAAAGAGATACGTCACTAGTCGTATTGAAATTTAATATAAATAGTTTAAATAATACCTAGCTCAAAGATAAAAGGGAATGAGCTAGGTATTATTTGATTGGAGAGGATTTAATGAAAATACTAACTTACAATATTCACAAGGGAATGGATGCAAACAATGTGCTAAAGCTTGGAAAAATGATTGACTATTTTAAGGAAAATGACTTTGATATAATCTGTTTGCAAGAAGTACTAAATCATCAATTTCTAAAAATAAAAAAAGATCTTAAATACGATGGTGTATTTGCTACTAATGTAAATAAACCTGCTATGTTATTTGGTGTGTGTACTCTATCAAAGCATCCTATCAATTATAGTAGCCATGTATTTTTGACTAGTAAAAAAGAACAAAGAGGATTTTTAAATATTGAAACAAAAATAGATGATTTAAAATTGAATGTCATAAATACTCATTTAGGATTAGATAAAGAAGAAAGATATACTCAGATAGATGAAATATTAGACTATACAAATAGACTTACAGGAAAAAATATATTGTGTGGAGATTTCAACGAAAGAAATATTAATATAAGTAAGTTTAATGATGCATCAGTAGTTTTAAATCTAAACTGCGTACCTACCTTTGGCAAATCATGGGCTAGAATAGATTATATATTTGTAGATAAGAGATTAGATATAAAGGATTATAGTGTAGATAAAATAAATTTGTCAGATCATTATCCAGTAATAAGTAAAATATATTAAAAATATCTAAATGTGACAATAAAGTTACATATTAAGACCTAATGTTGTTAAAGTATATGTGTTCCCCTATAATTTAATTAGTTTTATGAATGAGGTGGGGGGAAAATGAGCAAAGAATTAGTTATTGAACAAGAAAAGAAAAAATCTAGTTGGTTTAGATCAAAGGAAAAAACAGAAAGGTCTAAGTATTTAGGTCCAGTAGTAGCTATAGGAGTAGCAGGACTTATAGCTTTTGCGTCTATAAGTTATTTTAACAAAAATTATATATACACAGATACTGTATCAAAAAATATCTTTGTAGAAGGTATTGATATCTCTGGCATGACTAAAGAAGAAGCTCTTGGTGCTGTAACAAGTAAATATACTCCTCAAAATATTGGATTATCATTTGAAGAAAATAGTTTTACTATTTCACCAGAAGATATAGGGTTAGAGTATAATGTAGAGGAAGTTGTAGACAATGCTTACAACTATACTAAGAGTGAATCATATTTTAATAATGTAGGCGCAGTGATAGGTCTTATTAACAATGAGAAGCAGTTTAGTATAAAATCAAGTTATGATGAAGCTAAGTTAAGTACTTCTATAGAAAATATTTCTAATGAAATAAATAAAACTATGTCAGATGCTGAAGTTAGTATAAGCTCTTCAGGTGGAATCAGTGTAACACCTGCTGTAGTTGGGAAAGAAGTAGATATAGCTGCTAATAAAGAAGCTATATATGAGATGATAGAAAAGAAATCTTTTGGAGATTTAAATCTTGTGGTAAATAAAAAAGAACCAAACATTACTACAGCGCAAGCTCAGTCTGTAAACAAACTTTTAGCTGAACATACAACAAGATATACATTAAATCCTGTAGGAAGAGCGACAAATATAGCATTATCAGCTAAAAGTACAAGTGATATACTTTTAATGCCTGGTGAGGAGTTTTCATACAATAACTTAACAGGTCTTAGGACTAAATCAAATGGATACAAAGATGCTGGAATAATAGTTAATGGGAAGCTTGAGCAAGGGCCAGGTGGTGGTGTTTGTCAAACTTCAACAACATTATATAATGCAGTACTTTTCTCGGGCCTTAAGGTTACAGATACACAAAATCATTCTATAGCATCAAACTATGCTCCTTTGGGACAAGATGCAATGGTAAGTGATGGTTACAGTGATTTAAGATTTTCAAATCCATATGACCATCCAGTGTATATAAAAAATGTAATAGGAAATGGAACGGTAACTTCTAGAGTATATGGAAATTCTGCTGATGTAAAAAATATATCTATTAAGGTTGATAGATTTACAGAAGGAGGGCTGGCTGCAACTAAAACTTACAGACAGTATTTAGATTCTAATGGTAATATTATAGATACTGAATATATAGCAAAAAGTGTATATAAAAAGGTATAGAATAAAGCTACATTTAATCGAATTGATTGAGTGTAGCTTTTTTATTTATAGAGGATTAATCTTATTTTGATAAAAATATGGAAAATATGGAAAAATAATACAAATATTGTTATACTTAGGGATATGATGATGTATTATTTTTATAATAGGGGAGGTGAGATAATTGACACTAATAGGAAATAGATATGAAATACTATCTAAAATTGACTCAATAGAGCTAAATACGCTTTATAAAGCCAGAGATGTATACGACAATACAAAAGTATTAATTAAAATAATAGAGCACGAAAACAATATACATGAAGATTTCGTATCTAACTTAATAGATGAATCAACTAATATAGATGGAATAAAATCACATTATATAATGAAGATATTAGAAGTAGGTGTACATTGCACTGAAGATACTGTTCTATATTACATAGTAAGTGAATACTGTGGGGGAATAGGGCTTGATAAAATAATCTCAGGAAATTACCTTCACCTAGAGGCAATAATAGGTATAGCGACGCAAATACTAAGATCGTTGGAGGTTGCGCATGCTCATAATCTCTATCATGGAGACTTAAAACCTAGTAATATTATAGTAGATAAGTGGTACAATATAAAAATTTCTGATTTTGGAGTTACAAAAGCTAACAATGGAGTAAATCTTAGATTAGATAATAATATAAGATATTTATGCCCACACCAATTAAATATAAACTATACAGATATAGAAAGTGATTTTTTTGCATTAGGAATTATACTATATGAATGTATATTTAAAAAGCTTCCATTTGAAAAAGGAGCAACAGAAAAGGAAATGTTAAAGTTTATAGATAAGGGTGTAAATTGGAATGAAGTAAAAGCTGTAAACGGAAACGAAGAACTTATAAATATTATAAAGAAACTTTTAAGTAGAACCAATAAATATACTAATATATCCGACATTATCATAGATATAAGTAAAATAATGTATGATAAAGCAGATATAGAAGAAGAAATCATAGATGATATAGAAGAAAAATCAAGAAATGGCAAGATAATATCGCCGAAGAAGTTTTTATTAGGAACCGCTGTAATAGCTTTAATTAGTTTTATGGCAGCAGCTTATTTATAAATATGTAAATAATTTTAAGCATACTAAATTAATTTAGTATGCTTTTTATGTATAATCTATACCAATTTTAATATTTTAATAAAAAATGTGAAAATCTTAGAATCAAAGGATAAGATTAGCATGAAATTTATATTAAAATATTAAATGTTTGAAATCGAAATAGTACATAAAGAAACAATTTTATTGTATAACAAATTAATTAATAGACATTATTTACAGCTAACTTAAAATAGGCTATACTAGAATCTAACAAATATAGGGAGGTTGAGTGACATATAAAAATATACATAAATATGTAAGAAAAAACTTAGTAAGGACATAATTTAGATAATAATAGAAAATAATTTGATATAAGGGAATTTAAGGAGGAACAAATGAAAGTTGAATGGAATAAAAAGTACACTACCATATCGGTATATGCTTTTTTAGTAGTGTGTTGTAGTATTATATTTTATCTTATCTCATCGGATTTAGATATATTTACAAGTAAAATAAGCAATGTAATAGCAATATTACAGCCTATAATAATAGGATGTGTACTAGCATATCTTTTTAATTTTATTTTGACATTTTATGAAGAAAAATTATTTAGAGGTGAGTTCTTTAAGAAAATTTCTCATAAGCAAAAAAGAGGTTTAGGATTATTACTTACATATGCAACAGTGTTTTTAACACTATACCTATTTATACAGTTTGTACTTCCGCAAGTTGTAGATAGTATATCAGGACTGGCTAATGATATACCAGCTTATGTAAATAATGCAACTGTATTTTTAGATGATTTAATGAATAAATTAAAAGTAGATGATCAATATATGGCTTTAGCTATTGATAAATGGAATGAATTTGTAAACTATGTTATTAAAATAGCTACAGATTTATTACCTATACTAGGTAGCACAGTAAAGGTAGTAGCTTCTAGTGTTTGGAATATAGTAATAGGATTAATAGTATCTATTTACTTATTAATAGATAAAGAAAACTTCCATGCTTTAGGTAAAAAGATAACACGAGCAACATTACCTGAAGCAATTGCAGATAAAGTGTTAGAATTAACTTACAGAAGTAATGATACATTTGGTAAGTTTATAGTTGGGAAAATAATAGATTCTCTAATAATAGGTGTACTTACATTCTTTGTACTTACAATATTTAAGATGCCATATGTATTACTAATTTCTGTAATAATAGGTATAACTAATATTATTCCATTCTTTGGACCATTCTTTGGAGCTATACCATCGGTTATAATAATACTATTTGTTTCGCCAATGCAAGCTTTATGGTTCCTAGTAATAATATTAGTAATACAACAGATAGATGGAAATATCATTGGACCTAAAATATTAGGAGACTCAATTGGTATATCAGCATTTTGGATACTGTTCTCACTTCTAGTAGCAGGTAAATTCTTTGGTCTTATAGGAATGATAGTAGGTGTTCCTGTATTTGCAATAATTTACTCAATAATAAAAGAAATAGTTGAGAATAAGCTTAGAAAAAAAGGACTGCCAATAGAAACTGATGATTATAAATAATATAAGAGCACTTAAACTTTATGTTTAGGTGCTTTTTTATGTACATAGACTATAACTATTGTGAGATTAAAAGCTATATATATATAAATAAAAGGGTCATAAAAAACTAATACTAAATACCTAGAGATTTGTTAAGCAAGGAGGATATTATGACTTGTAAGTGGGTATCTAGTATTGACGATAATGTAGCGTGCAATCGGTGTGCAGATGAATCGGGATACTGTATTTTCCATAAAGAGAATAAAAATATAGAAGAAAGTGAGATATTTATTAATGAAATAAAAAATCAAAAAATAAGTGATTTTAGGGGATTTATATTTAATGAGAAATTTGTAACTAAAGATGTAATTGATTATAAATACAAAAGGCTAAGTTTTACTGAGGCGCAATTTATAAAGGAAGCAATATTTAATGATTATGAATTTAAATATGATACAGATTTTAATTATACATTATTTGAAGAGAAGGTTTCCTTTAAAAGGGTGACCTTTTATAGAAACTGTAGTTTTAAAGAAACTAAATTTGTAAAAGAGAATATAGGCAAAAAAATATTTGAAAAAGTAAAATTTAAAGGACAAAATTTAGTAGTTAATAATGTTGAAAATCTACCTAGGATGGATGGGATAGTTTTTAGAAATTACAGTAAATTTATTTTAACAAATATACATTACGAAAAAGAAGACTATTTATATGGTAAAATCAATTTTAAAATTGCAAGAATACAAGCTCAAAAAATAGGAGATCACGATAGGATAGGTTACTATTATTATAATGAAAGAAACTACGGAAGTAAAATAATGAAAATTACAGATTACCCGAATAAAAGAGAGTATTTATCAGCAAAATTTTATGATAGTTTATCAAGATATGCAATAGGATACGGAGAGAAGCCTTGGAATATTTTGATTATAACGATTCTTATAATAAGTATTTTCGCCTTATTATATATGCTTACAGGATTAATGACTTCAAGTGGTGATTATATTGGAATTAACTTAAGTAATATTAGTAAGTATTCAATTAGTGAAATTATAAATATATATGTGAATTTATGGTACTTTAGCATGATTACTTTTGCAACGGTAGGATATGGTGACATGATAGTGATAAATACAATGGGAAAGATTTTAGTATGTATAGAAGTTTTTTTTGGAGTTACATTGGCTGCAACATGGGCATCTGTAATTATAAAACGTATGATTCGGTAGTTAGTAAATAATTACTAGATATAAAATTGTCTAAAAAGGAAAAAATTAATATAAACTTATTAATCTAAGAAGGTGACAATTTTGAAAAATGGAGCAAAGAAAATACTAATACTAACTATCATCTTAGCTGTAATAACTCCAAATGCAGCGTATGCTAAATCTAAAGATGTAGATAAGTTTTCAAAATCATCAATACTTATCGACCAAGATACTAATAGAGTATTGTTTGAGAAAGACCCAGATACAAAACGACCACTTGCTAGCTTAAGTAAGATGATGACATTTTTACTAGCAATAGAAGCTATAGAAAACAACAAGGTTAAAGCACAGGACATAATAACCATAGACAAATCTATTGCTTCAGTAAGAGGGTCAAGCTACCATCTTAAAGAAGGTGAAAAAATACCTTTGATTGAACTTATGAAAGGGCTAATGATAGTATCAGGAAATGATGCTGCAGTAGCAATAGCAAAACATATTGGTGGTGATGTAGATAACTTTGTAAAACTTATGAATCAAAAAGCAAAGGAAATAGGGATGTCAAACACAAGCTTTGTAAATCCAAATGGACTTCCTATCTATGATTTAAGTGATGCAAAAAAACCACCAAAAGAAAACATATCTAGTGCAAGGGATATAGCAACATTAGGTAAATACATGTTTGATAATTATGAAAAACAAGTAACAGCAATTACAGACATGTCAATTTACTCTTATCCAGAAAGAGGATTTTGCAAAAATAATACTAACTCAGCACTACTTAGCATGATGCCTGAAGTTGATGGTATAAAAACTGGTTATACAGGTAATGCTGGGTACTGCTTAGCTTTTTCTATGACAGTAAAGGAAGATGAAAAAAATGAAAGAGAGCGTAGGGTAATAGGCGTAACCTTAGGAGCTAATCATAAAAATAAAAGATTATCAGCTTCAGTAGCTATGCTTAACTACGGAAAAAATAACTTCTATACTAAAAAGGTCATGGAAAAGGATGATTTAATAGGAAAGAAATATATTAAAGGTATTGAAGAATTAGAGGTAGTTTTAAAAACAAATGATGAACTATACACTGTAATAGGAAATGACGAGCATCTAAACTCACAAATGACTTTAAAAGAAATAAGCTATCCAGTAAAAAAAGGTGATGTGTTAGGTGTTATAAAATATTACACTGATAGTGGCGAAATATTAGGAAGTGTAGATATAATAAGCGATAATGATGTTGACAACGCATCCCTAAAAAACAGATTAAAAATGATATTTTCAGATTAAATAATGGAAAAAGTGGAAAGATTAATAATAAAATAAAAATGTTGTATTTTATAAATCTCTATGTTATACTACTAGAGGTGAAAAAATAAACTATAATCACACACGGAAGTGGGATCTTTAAAAGGTGCCTAAAAGGTTTTTTAGAGAGAAGATCACTCCGGAGGTATAAAACCAGGAGGTAAAAATGTCAGTAATTTCAATGAAACAATTATTAGAAGCTGGTGTTCATTTCGGACATCAAACAAGAAGATGGAACCCTAAGATGGCTCAGTATATATTCACTGAGAGAAACGGAATATACATCATAGATTTACAAAAGACTGTTAAGAAAGTTGAAGAAGCTTACAGATTCACTAAAGAAATAGCTGAAACTGGAAAGCCAATATTATTCGTTGGTACTAAGAAGCAAGCTCAAGATGCTATAAAAGAAGAAGCTGAAAGATGTGGAATGTACTACGTAAACGAAAGATGGTTAGGTGGAATGTTAACAAACCACAAGACTATCCAAACTAGAATAAAGAAATTAAGAGAATTAGAAAAAATGGAAAACGAAGGTGTATTCAACGTTCTTCCTAAAAAAGAAGTTATAAAGTTAAGAGCTGAAAAAGAAAAATTAGAAAAATACTTAAACGGAATAAAAGACATGCCTGAATTACCAGGTGCTATATTCGTTGTAGACCCAAGAAAAGAAAACATAGCTATACAAGAAGCTCACAGATTAGGAATCCCAGTAGTAGGGATAGTTGATACTAACTGTGACCCAGAACAATTAGATTTAGCTATACCAGGAAACGATGATGCTATAAGAGCTGTAAAATTAATAACTGCTGCTATGGCAACTGCTGTAATCGAAGGTAGACAAGGTGCTGAAGAAGAAGTAGCTGAAGACCAAGAATAATAAAAAAACTTAATGGTAAGGGTCTCCCTTACCATTAACAATATATAGGAGGAAACTTTAAAATGGCTAACATAACTGCTCAAATGGTAAAAGAATTAAGAGAAGGTACTGGCGCTGGAATGATGGACTGTAAAAAAGCTTTAGTTGAAGCTGAAGGAAACATGGAAAGAGCCGTTGATATATTAAGAGAAAAAGGATTATCTAAAGCTGCTAAGAAAGCAGACAGAGTTGCTGCTGAAGGTTTAGTTGCTATAGAAATGAACGCTGACAACACTGTTGCTTCATTAGTAGAAGTAAACTCAGAAACAGATTTCGTTGCTAAAAACGAAGATTTCAAAACTTTCGTTAAAGATGCTGCTGAAATGGCTTTAGCTACAGATGCTGCTGACATAGAAGCTTTCTTAGCTGAAAACCACAGAGAAGGAATAGCTTTAAGCGAAGTATTAAACAATAGAATAGCAACTATAGGAGAGAAGTTAGACGTAAGAAGATTCGAAAAGTTAACTACTGAAGGACAAGTTGCAGGATACATACACGGTGGAGGAAGAATAGGAGTTCTTGTTGAAATGATAACTGACGCTAGAGATGCTGAAGTTTTAGCTATGGGTAAAGACATAGCAATGCAAGTAGCTGCTATGAATCCTAAATACGTTTCAAGAAACGAAGTTGATGCTGAATACATAGCTCACGAAACTGAAATATTAACTCAACAAGCATTAAACGAAGGAAAGCCAGCTAACATAGTTGAAAAAATGATAAAAGGTAGACTAGAAAAACAATTAAAAGAAGTTTGTTTATTAGAGCAACCTTTCGTTAAGAACCCAGACGTAACTGTTAAGCAATTAGTTGCAGATATGGCTAAAAAAGTTGGATCAGATATACAAGTAGCTAGAGTTGTAAGATTCGAAGTTGGTGAAGGTATAGAAAAAGCAGAAGAAAACTTTGCAGAAGAAGTTGCAAAGCAACTTAAGTAATAGCCAAAAGAGAACACGCAAGTGTTCTCTTTTTTAAAAAAATGATATATTTCAAGTAGGAGGATTTTGATGAATAAGCCAATGTATAAAAGAGTGTTATTAAAACTTAGTGGAGAAGCTTTAGCTGGAGAAAAAGGTTTTGGTATAAACAATGATGTAGTTAATGAAATAGCAACAGCTATACAAAGAATACAAGAAATAGGTGTTGAAGTAGCTGTAGTAGTAGGTGGTGGTAACTTCTGGAGAGGAAGAACATCAGAAGGAATGGATAGAACTACTGCTGATTATATAGGAATGTTAGCTACTGTAATGAATGCAATGGCTTTACAAGATGCCCTTGAAAATATAGATGTTGCAACTAGAGTTCAAACTGCTATAGAAATGAGACAAGTTGCAGAGCCTTACATAAGAAGAAAAGCTGTTAGACATTTAGAAAAAGAAAGAGTTGTAATATTTGGTTCGGGAACAGGAAATCCATACTTCTCTACTGATACTGCAGCAGCGCTTCGTGCGGCTGAAATGGAAGCTGAAGTAATATTATTAGCTAAAAATGTAGATGCTGTATATGATAAAGATCCAAAAGTACATGCTGATGCTGTGAAATTTGAGGAATTAAGCTACATGGAAGTTCTTCAAAAAGAACTAAAGGTAATGGACTCAACAGCTACATCTTTATGTATGGACAATGGAATACCGATAAAGGTATTTGAACTTACTACAGAGAATATAATAAGAGCTGTAATGGGTGAAAAAATAGGTACAACTGTAAAATAAATTAAATACAAGGGTAATTAAAGGAGGAAAAACACATGAAAACTGTACACAATGAATTAAAAGCAAGAATGGACAAGACAATAGAAGCCTTAAAATACGAATTTACTACAATAAGAGCAGGTAGAGCTAATGCTCAAATGCTAGATAAAGTAAGAGTAGACTACTATGGAACTCCAACTCCAGTAAACCAAGTAGGTGCTATATCTGTACCAGAGCCAAGAACTTTAATGATAACTCCTTGGGATAAGTCTGCTATGGCTGAAATAGAAAAAGCTATAAGAAACTCTGATTTAGGATTAAACCCTACTAATGATGGTAATGTTATAAGAATATCTGTACCAGCATTAACAGAAGAAAGAAGAAAAGAATTAGCTAAAAAAGCTCATAAAGTATCTGAAGAATTTAAAGTTAGAATAAGAAACGAAAGAAGAGACGCTAACGATAAATTCAAGAAGATGGAAAAAGAAGGCGAAATAACTGCTGACGAATTAAAGAAGGCTCAAGATGATGTTCAAAAAGCTACTGATAAATATGTAAAAGAAATAGATGTATTATTAGTTGCTAAAGAGCAAGATATAATGGCGGTATAATATTGAAAAAATATTATAACCTTCTAGGCCTTCATATAAATGATGTAAAAGAATTTTTTGATAATAAAAATATTCATTATAGTATAAAAACTATCCAAGATAGAAAAGACCAGGACAGACTTACTGTTCCAAAGGTTATCAAAATATCTGAGATAGACAATAATGTTGAATTAATAATGACTTATTTTTCTGACTCCTTAAATTAAGGGGTCAGAAATATTATTGGAGGCGAAATATGGAGAATAGATTGACATATGACATAGATTTAGACAATATACCTAAGCATATAGCTATTATAATGGATGGAAATGGAAGATGGGCAAAAAGTAAGTTTTTACCAAGAGTTGCAGGGCATAAAGCGGGAGTTGAAGCTATAAGAGGTGTAGTAAAAGAATGCTCTAGATTAAATGTAGAGTACTTGACTTTATACGCTTTTTCAACAGAAAACTGGAAAAGACCTAAGCTTGAAGTAGATGCACTTATGAATCTCTTAGTTACTTATCTAAAAAATGAAGTAGCAGAATTACATAGAAATAATGTAAAAATTAACACTATAGGCTCAATAAAAGAATTACCAAAATCGTGTATAGACGAGTTAAATGCTGCTATGGAGTTAACTAAAAATAATGATGGTGTTAATTTAAATTTAGCCCTTAATTATGGAAGCAGACAAGATATAAAAAATGCGGTAATAGATATAGTAAAAGACTGCAAAAGTGGTAAAATAGATATAGAAGACATAGATGAAGATACTATAAAAAACTATTTAAGCACAAAGTCTATTCCAGACCCTGATTTAATCATAAGGACTAGTGGAGAAGAAAGATTAAGCAATTTCTTATTATGGGAAGTTGCATACTCTGAGTTTTACTTCACTGATATACACTGGCCGGCTTTTAAAGCAGATAGCTTACAAAAGGCGATATACGTATATCAAAATAGAGATAGAAGGTTTGGAGGACTTAAGTAAGGAGATTATTTATGCTTACAAGAATTATTGCTGGATTGGCACTAGCTCCGTTATTATTGTTTTTAATAATTGGAGGACTACCTCTATATATAGCAGAATTAGTACTAATTTCAATTGCTCTAACTGAATTTTATAAAGCTTTTAATGCAAAAGAAATAAAACCATTATTTAGTTTAGGATATATATTTGTAATTTATATAGTTGCAAAGAATATTTTAGATATACCTTTAGATTATACATATTTAGTATTTTTCCTGCTGTTTATAATAGGAATAACATCATTGTTAAGATGTAAAAGTAATATTTTAGATATTGCAGTTACATTTATAGGAATATTCTATGTAGCTATGTTTTTTGACTATGTAGTTCTTACTATTAAAGATTTTGACTTAGGAAATACCTATGTATGGTTAATCTTTATAATATCTTTTGCAACAGATACATTTGCATACTTTAGTGGATATTTATTTGGCAGACATAAATTAATACCAAAAGTTAGTCCTAAGAAAACTATAGAGGGTAGTATTGGCGGGATATTAGGGAGTACATGTTGTTGTATTTT
>NZ_NOJY02000016.1 GCF_002250835.2 Romboutsia weinsteinii | reverse complement strand
GAGCCACTGGAGTAACAGGATCAACAGGTGTAACCGGATCTACTGGTATAACAGGAGCAACAGGTATAACAGGTCCAACCGGAGAAACGGGGGCAACAGGAGCTACTGGTCTAACAGGAGCAACAGGTCCAACAGGTGTAATCGGAGCAACAGGTCCAACCGGAGAAACGGGGGCAACAGGAGCCACAGGTGTAACCGGAGCAACGGGTCCAACAGGAGTAACAGGATCCACAGGTGTAACCGGAGCAACGGGGGCAACAGGAGCAACTGGTATAACCGGAGCAACAGGTCCAACAGGTCCAACCGGAGCCACTGGTATAACCGGAGCAACGGGTCCAACAGGAGTAACAGGATCCACAGGTGTAACCGGAGCAACGGGGGCAACAGGAGCAACTGGTATAACCGGAGCAACAGGTCCAACAGGTCCAACCGGAGCCACTGGTATAACCGGAGCAACGGGTCCAACAGGAGTAACAGGATCCACAGGTGTAACCGGAGCAACGGGTCCAACTGGAGTAACAGGATTAACAGGTGTAACCGGAGCAACGGGGGCAACAGGAGTAACAGGAGCAACAGGTGTAACCGGAGCAACGGGTCCAACAGGAGTAACAGGAGCCACAGGTGTAACCGGAGCAACCGGTCCAACTGGAGTAACAGGACCAACAGGTCCAACAGGTCCAACAGGAGTAACCGGAGCAACAGGTGTAACCGGACCAACCGGTTCAACTGGACCTACCAATATAACAGCATACGGATTCTTCTATCAAAATGCAGCACTAACAAGCTTAGCATCTAATGCACCTATTCCTTTTAATGGTACACCACCAATACCGCCACTTGCTATGTCTAATACTGCTGGCTCGATAACCCTTACAAATGCTGGGATATATCAAGCAGATTATTATATACTATTTCCAACACTAAGTGCTAGTTTATTAAATAGGTTTCAACTATTTCTAAATTCAGGTGGAATTGCTGGATCAGACAGTGTGTTAGTTGTTGGTCTTCTTGCAATAGGTACATCCGCTATGCTATCAGGGCAAGCAATTTTTTCAGCTAATGCAGGTGATATTTTACAATTAAGAAGTCTTAATTTACTAACTATCGCACTTCCAACAGGTGGGGGAACAATTGCATCACTATCTGTTATTAGAATAGTTTAGTAAGATATTATAGATATAAAAAAGTAGCCTATTAATGGCTACTTTTTTATATCTTTGACAAAAAAATTAAAATAGATATAATGTTATGTAAATAGATTTTAGGATAGTAAAATATATTACTAAGTAATGAGGGGGACATGATGAACAAAAGACAAGAGGACTTATTAACTATACTTTTAGCTGAAAGTGACTACATTGATACAAACCAGCTAGCTGAAAAATTGGAGTGTTCAGAAAGGACCGTAAGGAATAATTGTAAAGATATAAATGAATGGTTGAGTAGCTTTTGTAGTGTGGAGATAAAAAGAAAATCAAACTTAGGGGTTAAGTTAGTTGGAGAAGATTGCGAAAAAAATTTAATAAGCCAAAAGCTAAGAAGAGAAGTAAAAAGAGGTAATAGTGAAATACATAAGCAAATAGAAATATTAAAGTTGATCTTATTAAACAGTACTAATAAAATTAATTTTAACGAAATGTGTAATAAATTGTACACTAATAAGAATACTCTAAGAGAAGAGATAAACAAACTATCTAATAAGATAAGTGAGTATGACTTAGAAATTAATATTAAAAAAAATAGCGGTATGTATGTAGATGGAAGTGAAAAAAATATAAGAATAATGCTTGTAGATTTTTTATTTAAATATATAGATACTTATAGGTTAAATATTGAAGAGATAGATTCTTTCCATGCTGTAGATATTATAGTTATTAAAAATATTATGAATAATATTGAAGATAGATTAAACACTAGATTTACAGATACATCATTTAAGCAGTTAATGCTATTTTTACTTATAGGTGTAATAAGAGTTAGGATAGGAAACTCTCTAAATGAAAATATGGATAATGAAGATATAAAATTAGGTGAGTTGATAGAAGAAATAGATAGAGAACTGAAGTCTAATTTGTGTGTAAATATTAACCAATGTGAAAAGAACTTTATTTCTTCTTTAATACTTAGCATGAATAGAGAGATAAGTAGTGATAGAGTAAAGGAAAACCTTCGCTTAAATACAGATTTAGTAAACTATACTAAAAGAATTATAAAGATAGTTTCAGATGAATCAGGAATAAATTTTATGGAAGATGAACTATTATTTGATCAATTATTATGTCATATAAATGCTACACTTCAACAAATAAAAAATAATGTTAATTTACAAAATCCTTTATTGGATGATATAAAGACTAAGTATTGCTTCTTGTTTACAGTTATTTCAAATGCAATAAGAAGTGAAGGTTTGCATAATGATATTACTGAAGATGAGCTTGGATATTTAGTGCTTCATTTTCAGGTATCCTTAGAAAGAAAAAGTAATAAAAGAGATGAAATGAAAAAAGCGAGCATTGTTTGTCCACTTAGTTTTGGAGTAAGTACTCTTTTAAAGGTAAAAATAGAAAAGAGACTTAATAATATTGAAATAATTGAAACTATAAGAGAAGAAGATTTAAAAAGAAATAACTTTAATAAAAATATTGATTTTATTATAGGCTTCCAAGAGTATGAAAATATAGACTTACCATTTTTTATAACTACACCGTTATTTACTGGGGAAGATGAAAATAGATTAAAATTATTTGTAAATAAGGTAAAGATTAAAGAAACATCTTATAAGATTATGAATAAACTGATGATATCAGATTATTTAATAAAAGAGCTAGATTATACTGATGTTTTTGAAACGATAGAATATTTAGCAACTGTATTAGCAAATAAACACTATGTAGAAAAAGAGTATGTAAATTCAGTAATAGATAGAGAAAAAACTTATCCAACTAACATTGGTAATGGAATACTGCTTCCTCACGGTGATATTAAATATGTAAAACAATCAATATTGTCTTTTACAAGATTAAAAAATCCTATAAAAATAAAAAATGGCCAAACTATAAAGTTTATTATAATGTTAGCCTATAGAAGTGATGACAGAGCAGAATTTCAAGAATTGTTTAAAGAGATTTCACAGCTGACAGAGGATAAGGAAATGATGAAAAAAATGTCAACTTGCAAGCTTTCAGATATAAAAAAGATTTTAATATAAATTATAAATTTTCAGAATAAGCACATAAATTTCCGAAAAAAGGAAAAATATGTGCTTATTCTTTTATTTTTATATCGTATTATATAAGTACAGATAGGAACTCAACAAATAAATGGAGGAGAAACTAGATGAGACAAGGGGTAAAAATAGTAACTATTGGTGGAGGTTCAAGTTATACACCGGAATTAGTAGAAGGTTTTATAAAAAGACATAAAGAGTTACCTGTAAAAGAGCTTTGGCTTGTAGATATAGAAGAAGGTAGAGAAAAGCTAGAGATAGTAGGAAACTTAGCTAAAAGAATGGTTAAAAAGGCTAATGTTGATATAAAAATTTATACTACATTAAATAGGGAAGAAGCATTAAGGGATGCAGATTTTGTTACTACACAACTAAGAGTAGGGCAATTAGATGCAAGAATTAAAGATGAAAAAATACCACTATCTCATGGAGCAATGGGCCAAGAGACTAATGGAGCTGGTGGTTTATTTAAAGCATTGAGAACAGTACCCGTAATATTAGATATTGTTGAAGATATAAAAAGATTATGTCCTAATGCATGGCTTATAAACTTTACAAATCCAGCAGGAATTGTAAGTGAAGCGGTGTTTAGATATTCAGATTTTAAAAACTATATAGGACTTTGTAATGTTCCAATAGGAATGAAGAAAGAAGTTGCAAAGGTTTTAGAGGTAGATTCAGATAGAATAGATATGGACTTTGCGGGGCTTAACCATATGGTATATGGATTAAATGTCTCTCTTGATGGAGATGACATAACAAAAGAAGCTGTAGAAAAGTTCTCACAACACAATACAAGTATGAAAAATATAAAAGATATAGCGTTTAATAAAGAATTTGTAAATTCTCTTGGAGTAATACCTTGTCCATACCACAGATACTACTATAAAAAAGAAGATATGTTACAAAGTGAGTTGGATAGCTTTAAAGAAGGTAAGATAAGAGGTCAAGTGGTTAAAGATTTAGAAAAAGATTTGTTTGAAATATATAAAGATGAAAACTTAGATATAAAACCACCTCAATTAGAACAAAGAGGAGGAGCGTATTATAGTGATGCAGCTTGTAACTTAATAAACTCTTTACATAATGACAAAAAAGATATACAAGTAGTAAATACATTAAACAATGGGGCAATAAGTGATTTTAAAGATGATGAAGTGGTGGAGGTTAGTTGTATAATAACAAAACAAGGACCAAAGCCAATATCAATGGGATATTTACCAACTTCAGTAAATGGACTAGTAAGGCAAATTAAATCATTTGAGCTATTAGCTGCAAAAGCTGCAGTAGAAGGAAATTATGATTTGGCATATTTAGCATTATGTATAAACCCATTAACTCCATCAGATGATATAGCAAAAACAATATTAGATGAGATGTTAGAAGCACATAAGAAATATCTTCCTAAATTCAATATGGCGTAGGTGATTAATATGAATAAATTAATAATAAATGCAGATGACTTTGGATACTGTGAAGCTGTAAATTACGGTATAGTATCGGCTCATAACAATGGAGTTGTAACATCTACTACAATTATGGCTAATATGCCAGGTTTTGAACATGCTGTAAATTTATTGAAAGAAAATCCAACACTAGGCTGTGGAGTACATATGACATTAAGTTGCTATAAGCCATTATTAGAAGATGTTAAATCACTTACTGATGAAGATGGATTCTTCTTTAGAAGAATAAATGAAGATGTATTAAATAAGATTGATTTAGATGAGTTATATAAAGAGTTTTGTGCACAGATAGAAAAAGTAAAAAGTGCTGGTATAGAAATAACTCACTTAGATAGTCATCATCATGTTCACACTATTCCATACTTTGAAGAGGTCATAAAAAAGATAGTTGAAAAATATAACCTTCCGATAAGAGGTGGATTTGAATATAGATTTAAATATGAAAAAGTTGTACCTTGTATAGGTGATTTTTACAAGGATAATGTTGATAAGAGCTACTTTAAAGATAATTTAAATAGAATAAAATCTTATGAGGTAGTTGACTTAATGACTCACCCAGCATTTTTAGATAGCTACATCTTGAATTCAACATCATATGCCTATGATAGAACTAAGGAACATGAAATATTATCAGATTATAAATTGAAAGTATTCTTAGAAGAAAATGGTGTAGAATTAACAAATTACAATAAATTATAAGGTATTTACTAGGAGGACATTATGGAAGAAGTAGTATTAGGAATTATAATTCATGCAGGAAATGCAAAATCAAATCTTTATGAAGCTCTTGCTTTTGCAAAAGAAAATGACTTTGAAAAAGCTGAAGAATTAATAAAAGAAGCAGAGAAAGAAATATTAGAAGCACATAAAATACAAACTGGTTTAATACAAGGTGAAGCTGGAGGAAACAAAACAGAGATATCACTTTTATTAATACATTCTCAAGATCACTTAATGACTTGTATGAGTGAAAAGAATCTTATAAAAGAAATTATTGAATTAAGAAAAGAAATGAAAAAATAATATTAGGGGGAATTTTAAAAATGAACAAGAAGATTTATTTATTCTGTAGTGCAGGGATGTCTACAAGCTTATTAGCAAGTAAAATGCAAAAGGTAGCAGATCAACACAAACTACCAGTAGAAGTGGAAGCTTTTCCACACGGTAAAATAGAAGACATAGTTAAAACAGAAAATCCAGATTGCATACTATTAGGACCACAAGTTAAGTACTTATACAATGAGACTGTAGCTAAGTTTAGTGATTTAAAAACTCCTATTGCGGTAATAGATTCTCAAGCATATGGATTAATGGATGGAGAAAAAGTTTTAAAGCATGCAGTAATGCTAATTAAAAAAAATAAATAGTAGAAAATAGTCTAAAAAGTATTACATAGGGGGAATGCAAATGTTTGAAAAAATGGAAAAAGTGCTTATGCCACTGGCGGATAAGCTTGGTAATAATAAGGTTTTAATAGCTGTTCGTGATGGATTCTTAATATCAACACCACTATTAATAGTAGGGTCAATATTCTTGCTTATAGCAAACTTCCCAATTCCAGGATGGGTAGAGTTTTGGTCTAATATATTAGGAGAGAACTGGACAAGTTGGTTCACAAATGTTTCAAGAGCAACATTTAATATGGTAGCATTACTTAGCTGTATAGGAACAGGATATGCTTACTCTAGAGCATTAAAAGGAGATGCTATACAAGGTGGAATAGTAGCATTAATATCATACTTTATTTTAATGCCAACAAGAATACCTTTTGAAGGCGTTCAAGGAACAGAATTAATGAGCGGAATTTCGTTCGAATATATTGGTTCTAATGGTTTATTCTTAGCACTTGTAGTTTCGTTATTATCTGTAAAAATATTTACATGGGTTTATAAAAAAGGGTGGACTATTAAGATGCCTGATGGTGTTCCACCAGCAGTTGCACAATCTTTTGCAGCGTTAGTACCAAGTGCAATTGTTATTACAATTTTCTTCTTTGTACGTATAGGATTTGAATTTACACCTTATGAAACAGCTCATAATTTTATATTTGAAGTGCTACAAACACCATTTAGAGAAGTAGGAAATACTTTAGCTGCTCAAATGGCATACACTGGTTCATCTAGTGGATTATGGTTCTTCGGTATTAATGGACCGGCTGTAACAAATACAATATTTGATCCAATAACAAAAGTATTAACTATGGAAAACTTAGAAGCCTTCCAAGCAGGACTTGAGTTACCAAATATATTCACAGGTTCATTCTCTAACTTCTTCACAAACTATGGAGGAGGGGGAAGTACTTTATCATTAGTTATAGTTATGGTACTTTTCTGTAAATCTCAAAGAATTAAACAACTTGGTAAGTTATCACTAGTTCCAGGATTCTTTGGTATAAATGAACCAATAATATTTGGATTACCAATAGTATTAAACCCTATATTAATAGTACCTTTCGTAGGTGTACCATTAATGAACTTAGTTTTATCTACATTAGCAACACAAGCTGGAATAATACCATATACAACAGGGGTTGCATTACCGTGGACAACGCCAATTGGTTTCTCAGGATATCTATCTACAGGAAGTTTAATGGCTTCGGCATGGCAATTAGGATTATTAGCAATAGGATGTGTGATTTACTATCCATTCATAAAAATGTTAGATAAAAAATATTTAAAAGAAGAAGAAACAAAGGGTAATGATGGAGATAGTGATGACTTGTCATTTGATGATTTATCATTTGAAGACATAGATCTTTAAGATTTAAATTGGAGGTACATTATGAAAGTTGTAATGATATATGATCAAGTTCAAGCAGGGCTTGGTGGAAAAGAGAAACTGGATATTCCTTTAGGCGGAAAAACTATGGCAATAGGATCATCTAATATGCTAGATGCAGGGATGAAAGAAGCAGATGGTAAAATCGTAGCATGTTTATATTGTGGAGATGGATTCTTTGATAAAAATAAAGAAGAAGTTAAAGCAAAGATGGTAGGAATGGTTAACAAAATTAAGCCAGATGTAGTTATATGTGGACCAGCATACAATTATGAAGGATATGCAAAAATGTGTGCAACACTAGCTAATGAAATAAGTACAAAAACAAATATACCTGCTATAGCTGCAATGTCAAAAGAAAATGAGGATACAATAAATTCTTATAAAGATTTAGTAGATATCGTAGTTATGCCTAAAAAAGGTGGTACAGGATTAAGTGAAGCATTAAAAAATATATGCGTCCTTGCAAAAAAGAAATTTGACAATAGTAGCGATTTAGAAGACTTTAAAAGTAAAGTTTGCTATTAAATAACAAAAAGGTAGCTTGATAATATTCAAGCTACCTTTTAAAAAATATTAACACAAATAAGAGAGAAGAGGAAAACTTATGATATTAAGTGAAAATACATTAAGTTTGATGGAAGAATTAACTCAAATTATTGGCGTTTCTGGAAATGAAAAGAATATTTCTAAGACATTACAATCATATTATAAAAAATATACAGATGAAATAATATATGACAATTTGGGATCAATATTTGCAGTTAAGAGATCAGGCAAACCAAACAGTAAAAAAGTAATGATATGTGCTCATATGGATGAAGCAGGGTTTATAGTCCATGAAATAAAAGAAAGCGGATTAATAAAGATACTACCTATTGGAAATGTTTTTGAACAAGCTCTTATAGGAAAGAGAGTTAGAGTATCTACATCAACAGGGGAAATAAAAGGTGTAATAGTAACAAAATCACAATCAGCACTTAGCTCAGATGAAAAAAATAAGAGTATAAAATCAAGTAATATGTTTGTTGATATTGGAGCTACTTCAGATAAAGAAGTAAAGGAATGTGGAATTAGGTTAGGAAATCCTATAGTTGTAGATGGAGAGTTTGAAGCTTTATTAGGTGGAAAAAGACTAGTATCAAAAGCTTGGGATAATAGATATGGGTGTGTACTTGGTATAGAAATATTGGAATTATTAAAAGATACTAAATTAGATGTAGATTTATATGTGGGATGTACTGTTCAAAATGAGATAGGACTTAGAGGATGTATTACAGCAACAAATTTAATCGCACCAGATATGGCAATAGTGTTAGATTGTCTACATTCAAATGATATAAATGGAAATGAAGATAATACAGGAAAGCTAGGAGAAGGGGTTTTAGTAAGTTTCTATGATAAATCTATGATGCCTAATAGAACATTATTAAATCATTTAATAGAAATATGCGAAACTAAAGAAATAAAACATCAATACTACTATTCAATGGATGATGGTGATGGAGGTTGGATACATAAGTTATTAGAAGGCTGTCCAACTTTAAAAGTTTGCATATGTTCAAGAAATACTAAGACAAATAGCTCAATAATTGATGCTTATGATTATATAAATGCTAAAAAATCTCTGCTAGAAGTTATTAAGTCATTAGATGATGAGTTAATCACAATGTTTAAATCTGAAAATAGATAACATATAAAATTTAAGAATATATAACTTTTAGAGGAGTTGATTTTATGAGTGATAAAAGTAGGGAATATGAAGAAGTAGATATCACTCTACTTAAGGAATTAAGTGAGGCAGATGGAATATCAGGAGCTGAAAAAGAAGTAAGCAGAGTGGCGAAGAACTACTTTGAAATGTATGCTGATGAAATAGATTATGACAACTTAGGATCTATAATAGGATTAAAAAGAGGGAATAAGAATGGTCCTAAAGTTATGATAGCAGGACATATGGATGAGATAGGTTTTGTTGTAAGATCGATTGATAAAAATGGATATATAAATTTATTACCTGTAGGTGGATGGTGGGGTCACGTAATGCCATCTCAAAGTATGAGGATAACTACCAATTCAGGTTCTAAAATAAAGGGTGTAGTTGGAAGCCGTGCACCTCATGGTATGCCGGCAGATGAAAAAGAAAGAGTAATTAAGCCAATAGATTTTTATTTAGATTTAGGTGTGGATTCAAAAGATGAAGTTGAGAAGCTAGGTATTAAAATAGGAGACATGATAACTCCAGATACTGAATTTGAGATAATGAATAATCCCAATTATCTACTTGGAAAAGCTTGGGATGATAGAATAGGTGTGGCCGTTGCTATTGATGTACTTAAAGAGCTAAAGGATATAAATCATGAGGCTAATATTTTTTCAGTAGGTACGGTACAAGAAGAAGTAGGAATTAGAGGGGCTAGAACCGCTACCCATAAAATAAAACCTGATATTGCATTTGCAATAGATGTTACTACAGCAAAAGATACCCCTATGGACAAAGGTGGATTGAAATTAGGATGTGGCGTTGTAGTAAGTATATTAGATGCATCAACTATAGGAAATAATGCTCTGATTAGAGAGATTGAAAATATATGTAATGAAGCAGGCTTAGATATCAATTATGACTGTATGGTTGCAGGTGGCACTGATGCAGGAAATATACACAAAACACTTGATGGTGTAATTAGTATGACATTATCTATTCCAACAAGATATATGCATTCTAATAGATTAATAATACATAAAAAAGATTATGTTCAAACAGTAAAAGTAATCTCAGAGTTTTGTAAAAGAGTTGACATGAATATATTAGAAGATTTAAAAAACAACATCAGATAGTAATTAAATATAGAAAGACATGCTAAGATTAAATTAATTGTTCAACTAGAATTAATTATTATTGAAACTAAATATTATGTAAGAGAACTAAGGAGGATAATAAGATGTGGGGAATGATAGCAACTTGGAGAATGGCAGTAGAAGGAATCACTGAAGCAAGTAAGGGATTAGAAAAAGGTATGGATGCAGGTGAAGCAGTAGTAACTGCTGTTAAAATGGTAGAAGATTACCCATTCTATAAATCAGTAGGATACGGTGGTCTTCCAAATGAAAACTGTGAAGTAGAACTTGATGCAGCTTATATGGACGGAGATACACTAGCAATAGGTGCAGTAGCTGGTATAAGAGATTATGCTAACCCAGTAAGCATAGCTAGATTATTAAGTGAAGAAAAAGTTAACAACTTCTTAGTTGGAACAGGTGCAGAAGAATATGCTCATAAAAATGGATTTGAAAGAAAGAACATGTTAACAGATAGAGCAAAGCAACATTATGCAAAAAGAAAGAAGGAAACGTTAGACAAAGGATTAAGTCCATATGCAGGACATGATACTGTAGGGATGATATCTTTAGATGAACATGGAAAGATGTGTGCTGCTACTTCTACAAGTGGATTATTCATGAAGAGAAGAGGTAGAATAGGAGATTCAGCACTTTCTGGATCAGGATTCTTTGTTGATAGTGAAGTGGGTGGAGCTACTGCTACTGGTCTTGGAGAAGATTTAATGAAGGGATGTATATCTTATGAGATCGTAAGATTAATGAAAGAAGGAAAGCATCCACAAGAAGCTTGTGATATAGCAGTCAATCAATTAGATGAAGAACTTATAAGAAGAAGAGGAAAAGCTGGAGACTTATCATTAGTTGCTATGAATAATAAAGGTGAATGGGGAGTGGCTACAAACATAGAGAACTTTACTTTCTCAGTTGCTACAAAAGAACTTGAAGCTACAGTTTATATATCAAATAGAGTAGATGGAACAACTAAACATGAAGTAGCATCAAAGGAATGGTTAGATGCATACGCAGCTAGAATAAAAGCACCAATAGAAATAGACTAATAAATTACTTAAGAGAACAGGAGATTTTTATGGATATCTTAAATAGAAAAATAGACGAACTAAAAAATGACTTATTAAATGATATTATAGATATAGTAAAAATACCTAGTGTAGAAGGGGAGCCTAAAGAAGGCTTCCCTTTTGGTGAAAATGTAGCAGAGGCACTTGAAAAAGCGCTAGATATTTCAAGCAAACTAGGATTTGAAACTAAAAACTTAGATAACTATATAGGATACGCTGAATATGGTCAAGGAGAAGATTATATCTGTGTAATCGGGCATATAGATGTAGTACCGGAGGGAGATAATTGGGTTTATCCTCCCTATGGTGGAGTAATAGCAAATGATAAGATATATGGTAGAGGTGTACTTGATAATAAAGGACCTATAATGAGTGCATTATATGGCTTATATGCTATAAAAGAAGTAGGTCTTAAATTAAATAAAAAAGTAAGAATAATATTTGGGTGCAATGAAGAAACAGGATTCAATGACATCCCATACTATTTAGAAAAAGAAAAACCACCTATAATGGGATTCACGCCTGATTGTAAGTACCCTGTTGTTTATGGTGAAAAAGGAATGGCTAGATTAATTTTAAGAAGAGAAAATGACTGTACTGAAGAAGAATTTGCTAAATTCTTAGAGTGTTTGAGCGATAACTTAAATATTACATACAAAGAAATAAAGGTTGAGGATGAAAATCTTTTATTAGATATAAAGATTAAATACGACTTTACTTATAAATTAGAAGATGTATTAGATGAGATAAAGGCGAATATGTTAGATAATACTTCAATAGAGGTAGTATTAAACTTTAATCCTGTCTACTTTGATAAGGAAAGTGAGCTTGTAAAGGGATTACAAGTAGCATATGAGAGAGTAACAGGATTTGACGGTACACCTGTTACTACAAATGGTGGCACTTATGCTAAAATAATGCCAAATATAGTACCATTTGGACCATCTTTCCCAGGTCAAAAAGGAATAGCACATAATCCTGATGAATATTGGGATATAGATGATATAATAGTAAATGCAAAGATATTTTCAAGTGCAATATATGAGTTAGCTAAGGAGGAATTATGTTAGAGATAATTGGGATGAGTGTAGAGGATGCAATAGCAATAGAAGCTTGTGGAGCAGATAGAATTGAGCTTGTAAGCGCGTTGACAGAAGGAGGACTTACACCTAGCTATGGGCTTATTGAGGCTGTAGTAAAAAGTGTAAAGATACCAGTTAATGTTATGATAAGACATCATGCAAAGAGCTTTGTTTATAGCAAAGAAGATATTAAGATAATGGAAAAAGATATAGAAATAGTTAAAAGTCTTGGGGCTAATGGCGTTGTATTTGGTATGCTAGATCAAAACAACAATATTGATGAAGAGGACTTAAAAGCACTTTTAGCTAAGTGTGGTGGCCTTGATGTAACATTCCACAGAGCAATAGATGAAACTAATGTTATAGAAAGTATGGATATATTAAACAAATATGAAAATATAACTAATACTTTAACATCTGCTGGAAAAACAAATATAAGAGAAAATATTGATGTTATCAAGGCAATGATAGAGAAATCTAATGGAGTAAATATTCTTTTAGGAGGAGGACTTAATTTTGATAATATAGAAGAAATCAAGTCTTTAACTAAAGCTACAGATTTCCATTTTGGAACTGCTGTAAGAGTAAATAAAGACCCATTTGGTGAGATAGATCAAGAAAAATTAAAGAAGTTAGTTGAGATAATAAACAACTAAATTTAATTGTATATAAAAATGACCTATAGGGTAAACTTCATTGAGTGTTTACCTTATAGGTTTATTTTAAGCATCATTTTATAATCGTAATGTCATTTTTATTTTAGTTTTAAATTTATTTATTATTATTCCATTCTGATTTAAGTATAGAATATATTGACAAGTCACTAAACTCACTATTTCCCCTCAATTTATGTGCTTGTCTTAAAGTACCTTCATACTTCATATTATTTTTCAACATGACTTGACCAGACGCAGGATTACTTGTATCATGCATTGCTACGATTCTATTAAAACCAATTTTAAATAAATAGTTAATAACTGAATTTAATGATTCACTCATAATACCACTGTTCCAATAATCTCTTGATAAACAATATCCAATTTCGCATGAACAGTGCTTATCGTTTAAATTAAAAGAAGAAATATCACCTATGACTTTTTTATTTTCTTTAAGTTCAATTACCCAATGATATGTTTTTTTATCCTCATATTCACTAATCCATTCGCTGATAAGCTTTTTAGTGAATTCTTCATCAGTATGAGGAGCCCAAGATAAAAATTTTGTTACCTCACTACAACTAGCCCAGTTTTTGTACATATTGCTAGTATCATCTGACTTATACCTTCGTAGTATAAGTCTATCTGTATTTATTGTTTCAGTTCCCTTATGTGTTATCATAACAACCACCCCTTTTAATTAATTATAAAATTAGATACAAAATAAATCTATATATAATTAATTTAAATACACTTTAAAAGATTCTAACATTTAAACGAATTTATTGGAGGGGTAATTTGTAAGAATTTGTAGTTATATTTAGTGATATAAATTGTTAATTAGATAATATAATATTTAGTATACAAAATTAAGTTGAAAATATTTAGAAGATTCGGTATTATATATTATTATATAAATTATAATTTAAAAATAAATTTACAAATGTAAAATTATACGGGGGAATTTTATGAAGATAGAATGGTTTAGAGAGTACAGCCAATGCTTAAATAGAGATATGGAGTTTAAGGTATATGGACATGCAGGTCAACCAGTGCTAGTTTTTCCAGCGCAAGATGGAAGATATTATGACTTTGAAAATTTCAAAATGGTAGACACTGTTTCAGATTTAATAGAACAGGGTAGAGTTCAATTATTCTGTTGTGACAGTATTGATTTAGAGACATGGTCAGCAAATAATATAGATGTTCAAAGACCTAGTTACATGCATGAACAGTGGTATTACTATATTACTAATGAGCTTGTGCCTAGAATTTTTAATATAAATTACCATGGAAACGGAGGCAGTTATGCAAGGGGAATAATTACAACAGGTTGCTCCTTAGGTGCAACCCATGCGGCTAATTTTATGTTTAGAAGGCCTGATATTTTTATAGGTACTATTGCTCTTAGCGGATATTATGATACTGATATATTCTTTGGAGAATACAGTGATGAGATTATATATAATAATTCACCAATTAAATATATTGAGGATATGAGCTACGACCATCATTATGTAAATATGTATCGTAATAATAAAATAGTTATGTGTTGTGGTCAGGGAGCATGGGAGAACCTTATGATTCCAAGTACTTTAAGGATGAAGGAGTTATTAGAATATAAAAATATACCTGCTTGGGTAGATATATGGGGATATGACGTTAATCATGATTGGGATTGGTGGAGAGTACAGTTTCCATATTTTTTTAAATACATTATATAAATAATTATTTTGAGGGGGATATAGAATGAGTGTTATGACTTTATCTAGACCAAAATCTTATATTAAAGAAAGTGAGATTGTATCAAATAAAATAAATGTTGTATTTATTTCGCCTCACTTTCCTTTATATTTTCATAATTTTTGTAGTAGATTAAAGGAAAAGGGGGTTAATGTTCTAGGAGTCGGGGATTCCGACTACAACTCAATTCCAGCAGATACTAAAAGTTCGCTAACAGAATACTACAAGGTAGGAAATTTAGAAAATTTTGAGGAAGTACATAAGGCTTGCAAATTTTTTGAATCAAAATATGGTGATATAAATTGGATTGAATCACAAAATGAGTATTGGCTTGAAACAGAAGCAACACTTAGAAGTAAGTTTGATGTAAATACAGGGACGAAGATTGAAAATATGGGACCTATGAAATATAAATCTAAGATGAAGGCAATATATGAAAGTGCTAAAATACCTGTTGCAAGATATGATTTTATAACAAATTATGAAAAGGCATTAGATTTTACAAAAACTACGGGATATCCAGTAGTAGTTAAGCCAGATAATGGTGTAGGGGCAACATCCACATATAAATTAAAGAGTGATGATGAATTAGCCTACTTCTTTGCAACAAAAAATCCTAATATAAAATACATAATAGAAGAATATGTTTGTGGTCATGTAGAGACATTTGACGGGATTACAGACTCTAATAAAAATATACTAATATCATCAAGCCATGTTATGATGAACTCTATTATGGATTGTGTAAATGAATGTGAAGACACAGCTTTTTATTCACAGCCGGTAAAGGGAAGAGACATAGAAGAGATTGGAACTAAAGTAGTAAAAAGCTTTGATACAAGAAGCCGCTTCTTTCACTTTGAATTCTTCAGATTAGATGAAGATAAAGAGGGGCTTGGAAAAAAAGGTGATATAGTAGGATTAGAAGTGAATATGAGAGCTCCTGGTGCTTACATACCTGATATGATAAATTATACTTATGATGTAGATGTATATTCTATCTGGGCAGATATGCTAATCCACGATGAAATTTTTGTGGAAATAGATAGAAAGTATTATGTTGGATACGCAAGTAGAAGAAATCATAACAAATATAAACACTCTATTAACGATATAAAGAATAGATACAATAAGAAATTGCTAATTGATGTAGAAGTACCAGAAGTGTTATCAGGAGCTATGGGTAACCATGTGTTTATTTTTAGAACTAAATCTTATGAAGATCTAATAGATATGATAAATACTATATCAAAGAAAGTAAACTAATAAATAATTAAACTTTATAATATTTAAACTATATAAATTAATTTTGGTGATAGGGATTATAATTTATCTACAAAGAAGATAATTATAATCCCTATATTTTATAAATCTAATGGCTTCGAAGCCTTGGATTCATTGATTATTATTAGATAGTCAAAGTAATCGGTAGTGACTTTATCCTTATTATCTGGAGATGAAGAGTTATACCAAATTAGTTTGTCGTTGAATGGTGAGCCTACACTATTTAGCTTAAAGATAATAGCATTATTTTTACCTTTAGTAATATAGTTAGTAAATAGTTTACTGTCCACATTTGATACAGTGGATTCCCTGTAGTTTGGATTGCTGTTACTTGGCTTATCCATATATTTTGAATCATTATATGCGTACATAATAGATAATATCTTATCTTCAAACTCACTATCTTGATTAAGTAAATATGCAAAGCACTCTATATTTCCATCTTGTGTAGAGGTTTCTTGATTTATATGGAAACCACCCCATTGACCATAGTACTTACCTTTAGGTAAATAGTTGTAAAGTACTTTGAAATTATCGTATATTTTAGGTTCTCTTATCAAGGTGAAATTATCATCGTTTTCATAGGCATTTATTCTAGCAAT
This sequence comes from Romboutsia weinsteinii, assembly GCF_002250835.2. GTDB lineage: Bacteria > Bacillota > Clostridia > Peptostreptococcales > Peptostreptococcaceae > Romboutsia_A > Romboutsia_A weinsteinii. The sequence continues at coordinate 55,775 of NZ_NOJY02000016.1, read as the reverse complement.
TATATTTTCTATTACTAATTTAAATCCAACATAATCTTCTTTAAGGTAATCTTTGTACTTATCTTCACTTCTAATTATATCATTGAGAAGATTGTTACAAATTTCTTTTACTTTAGTTGAGTCTTGAGTTTTACTTGGATTGATTTGTTCTAAAAATCTGTATAGATCCTGAGGAACTTGATCTTTATTTTTGTTAATTACTTCTGATAGATATTTTATAGTTGTTGCAGGAGCATGCTCTATATCTATACCTATTATTTTAATACGATCCTTACTAGATAAAGTTTTATTAAACTCATAAAGATCTTTTATAAAATTATATGCATCTTCATTATAAGTAAAAGTTCCCTTTGTAGCTTTGAAACATTCATCTAAAATACTTTCATCACCGGATTCTAGATATTTATTAAAAAAATAAGACTCAGAGTATTGTGTTTCCATTAGATAGTACTTTATATCTATTTCTTTTTTTAGATATTTTACCAATTTTATATTAAGCGGTCTATTTGATGCTATTGCATGATTTTCTCCAGTTAATATTAATTCTTTATTACCAATATCATCCTGTAGAAGATTAAGGTCTGACAAATTGTCTACATCTTGTAAGTTTATCTCTGAATAGTTTTTTTCAAGATAAGATGATTCTACATCTACGGTATTTGAACTAGTGCAACCTGAGGTTATAAGACAGGTAGTTGTAATTAGAGCAAAAATACTTTTAAATATCAATTTCAAAAATCCCCCTATGTAAATGTCATAATAGTATTCTATTTGATTTAAAAACAAATAGCTTTATATAAGTTAAATTGTATATAATATTATGAAATATATCAATATTACAATGATAGAATTCACAATATTTATTATATTTAATTATATATTTAAAATTTATAGTAATATTAAATGAAATTAATTTAGATATTATGAGCATATTAAAATATAAAGTAATAAATAATTATTTTATAAATATCAATAACAATATTAAGTTCATATTATTATAAGTAAGATAGTTATTTATAAATCTGCTAAATAAGGATGAGGGCATAATGGTAAATATTTTACTTAGTTTGTATAATTTTGATAGTGACTGGTGCTATGATACTTTAAAGGATATTATTAAGTCTAACTATAAGGTATTGATAGCTCCGTTATCCTACCATGAAGAATGGTTAAAAGACAATTATGATTGGTACAATACCTTTAACCCAAATAATGGAAGTCATTATAAAGATATTGTATCTCCATTCTTATCTTATGGGATAACAGAAGATAATATATATTGGATAAATCAGTTTGAGGATAGTAGAGAAATTATTTTAGATAAGATTGAAAGTAGCGATATAATATTTTTTACTGGTGGATACCCAGATAAGATGATGGATAGGTTTATTAACTACGGTTTAGTAAAAGCACTTGAAAATTACAAAGGAATTATGATTGGTAGTAGTGCTGGTGCAATGGTTCAAATAGCGGATTATCACATAAGTCAAGACCATGACTATGATGAGTTTTCTTATAACAAGGGGTTAAATATTATCAAAGACTTTGATATTGAGGTACACTATGAAGATTCTATAATTCAAAATGAAAGTATACGTAGATGTATTAAAGAAAGAGGAAAGCCTATATACTCTATTGAAAATGAAGGGGCAGTATTAGTAATAGATGGTAAGGCGACTATGCTAGGAAAAGTAAAGAAATGGTTATATTGATAAAGATAAAGATAACTTTATTTAAGGAGTCGGAAAACTCGACCTGTAGATTTAAGAAATAACTAAAGCTAATACAAAGGTAAATTAAGTGTAGATATAGAATATACAGGTTTATAGAATACGAGTAATTAAAAGGGGGAGTAATATTGAGGTATAAAGAGCAAGTAAATAGTTACTATAAAGATTACGATGAAGAGAATAGATTAATAAAGGATAATTCACACAGTATTGAGTTTATTACAACTACACACTATTTAAATAAATATATAGACAAAGAAAGTAAAATATTAGAATTAGGGGCAGCTACAGGAAGATATTCATTTTATTATAGTAAAAATGGATGTAGTGTTACAGCAGTAGAATTGTGTGACAAACACATTGAAATCATGAGAGAAAAAACAACGAATAATGAAATAGAGATAATTCACGGAGATGCTTTAGATTTAAGTGAGTTTAGTGATGACTCATTTGATGTAGTCTTGTGCCTAGGTCCAATATACCATCTTACGAAACCTGAAGATAGGGATAGATGCATTAAAGAGTCATTAAGAGTTTTAAAACCAGGTGGATTGTTTGCAATTGCATATATTAGTAGATTTGCTACTTTTGCTAATATGATTAATAGAAATAAAGAAAATATTAATGATATAGGACTTAGAAATATTGCTAAAACTGGGATAGAGTTTGGAGATGATAGAGATTGTTTCTATCATTCAACATATGATGAAATAGAATATTTAATGAATATTAATGGCATAGAAAGAGTTAAACACATAGGAAGTGATGGTATATCAGACATTCTTAGATTAAGAGTAAATGAATTTACAAAGGAAGAGTTTGATCTATGGATGAAGTATCACCTAGATACTTGTGAAAATAAAAGCTTAATTGGATATAGTCAACACGGTCTATTTATTGGTAAAAAGTAAGTTTATTTAATTTCTTTCTAAAATCGTAAATTCACCAAAAGATAAGAATGCTATTTTATGAACTGATTACTGCGATATAATCTATTATCGCAGTATTGTACATAACTTATAAATAAAAATTGTAGATACTTTTAACAAAATCGCATATAATATAAGCATATTGAAGAAAGGGTATGGTAATTAAGAACATGAAGAGATAATTTACTTTTTAATAATTTAACGTATTATAAATTTAAAAAATCCTATTTTGATGGATTTATTTGTGATACTTAAATTAAGGAGAGTAGATTATAGTGCGTGTTTTTAATTATCGTACCCTTTTTGTGTACAAAATTATTGAGCAAATGAATGCTCTCCTTATATTTAAGTAAGTATAGGGAGGAATATATATGGCAATAGCGAGTATAGATAGATTTAAAAAATACTATGGAGATAGATTGATATTAAATATAGAAAAATTTGAAATAGGAGAAAATGAAAAAATTGGGCTTGTTGGAGCAAATGGAACTGGTAAGACAACATTGATAAAGTCACTTATTAAAGAAATTGAACCTGATGAAGGAAGTATTTATTTAACAGATAGTTATTCTTATATAAGTCAAGGTGAAAATAATGAAAAATTATGTGTAAATAGCAAGGTTAAGAGCCTACTAAGTGTACCTGATGAATATAGGGAACATCTATCTGGTGGAGAAAAAGTAAAGATAAGAATAGCTAATGCTCTGAAAGAAAAGAAGAAGCTTATTATTGCAGATGAGCCCACATCAAATTTAGATATAGGAAGTATAAAAACTTTAGAAGAGATGCTTGAAAGTCATGAAGGTGCATTATTACTAGTATCTCACGATAGAGAATTTTTAGATAAGCTTTGCAGTACTATTGTTGAGATAGAAGATAGCAGACTCAAAGTGTACAAAGGAAACTATACAAATTATATTAATCTAAAAAGAGAAAATATAAAAAGGGAAGAGTTTGAGTATACACAATATGTAAATGAAAAGAAGAGGTTAGAAAAAGCTGTAGCACAAAAAGCTCAAAAAAGAGATAGCATAAAAAGACCACCTAAAAGAATGGGTAATTCTGAAGCTAGATTACACAAGATGGGTGGGCAAAAAGCTAAGAAAAACCTAGATGAAAATATAAAGGCTATGAAGACAAGAATTGAAAAATTAGAAGTTAAAGAAAAGCCAAAGAATATAGCTCAAATTAAGATAAAAATTAAAGATGGAATGGAAATTGTGAGTAAAAATTTAGTAGAGGTAAAAGATCTCACTCTAAAAATACAAGATAGAATACTTCTTGATAATATCTCTTTTAAAATAAAAAGAGATAAAAAGATAGCTCTTATAGGAACAAATGGCTGTGGAAAGACTATGTTACTTAAAGATATAATTAAAAATAATAATGAAAGTATTAAGATAAATAATAAAGTTAAGATAGGATACTTTGATCAAAATCAAAATATATTAGATTCAGATAAAAGCATATTGCAAAATATTAAAGAGGATTCGTCTTTTGATGAAACTTTTATAAGAATAAATTTAAATTTATTTGGATTTAAGGGAGACAGTGTATATAAGAAGGTAGATAATCTAAGTGGTGGTGAAAAAGTAAAGGTTGCACTATGTAAGATTATTTTAGAAGATAATAATTTATTAATTTTAGATGAACCTACAAATTACTTAGATATTGTTGCTATAGAAGCATTAGAAGAAGCTTTGAAAAATGTTGATAAGACAATCCTTATGGTTTCTCATGATATAGCATTTGTTTCGAATATCTGTGATTATATTATTGACTTAAAGGATAAAAAGCTATTTGAATTTAACGGATCTTATGAAAAGTATGTAGATAGCAAAAAAGAAGTTAAGCTAACTAGTAAAGAGAGAATTGATAAAGAAAATATTATGATTCTAGAAAATAAGTTAAGTTATACTATTTCTTTACTGTCTATAGAAAATGATGAGAAGAAAAAAGAGCAATATGAAAAAGAGTATAATAACATCTTAAAAGAAATTAAAGAAGCTAAGCAATAGATATAGTATTATATATTTGTAAACTTGATACAAAACAATTAAAAAAACTGGTAGAAGAAAATATCTCCTGCCAGTTTATAATATCTATTTTATTTTAATATGTAGACAAGTAGATTCTGGGAAAATCTACTTGTCAGTTCTACATCAAATAGACTAATGGATAATGGTATTAGTTTTTTTCTTGTAGATATTTATATTATAACATAGAAAAAAGAAGATGTCATGATTTATAGAATATTTATGAAACTTATTCGAACGAATGATCTATATTGAATACTCTGGTAAGTCTGACATACTATTTATTGTCTTAGTGTAGCTTAGCATTAAAGGTACAGCAGCTGCTATCCATGCTGCAGGACCAGCTAAACATATTCCAGTAAATCCAATTAATACAGGTAGAGTAAATGCAACTAAAGTTCTAGCTACAAGTTCTGCAAATCCAGCCATCATAGGCATAAATGTATATCCCATACCTTGAAGGGCATTTCTGTATATAAATATTAAACTAAGTGGTATAAAGAAGTATGCAATAACATCTAAATATTTTTTAGCATAATCTATAACTACTGAATCAGTATTAGAGACAAACATATAGATAAATGATTTGCCAAATATTATTATTATGAAAGCTGCTACTATTCCTATAACTATATTTATCATAGTGCATTTCTTAACACCTTCTCTTATTCTGTTTATATTACCAGCTCCAAGATTTTGACCACAGTAAGTTGCCATAGTGACACCAAATGTTACACTAGGTTGCATAACAAGTTGTTCAACCTTAGATGCAGCTGTAAATGCAGCAACAGCAGTTGATCCAAATGCATTGACGGCACCTTGTAAAATCACGGCACCTATTGCAGTAATAGAAAACTGAAGTGCCATTGGGATACCTATTCTTAGATGTTGCTTAAAGTATGAAGTATCAAATTTAAAATGTTTTTTTTCAAGTTTTAATATTGGGAACTTTTTAGCAGTATACATTAAACATAAAAGTCCAGAAACCCCTTGAGAGATAACCGTTGCATAGGCAGCTCCTGCTACACCCATCTTAAAATTAATTATAAATACTAAATCTAAGATAACATTTAAAATAGATGAAACGATTAAAAAGTATAGTGGAGTCTTGCTATCACCAAGTGCACGTAAGATACCTGACATCATATTATAGAAAAATGTTGCAGAAGTACCTGCAAATATTACTGTAGTATATGCTATTGCATCATTTATAATATCATCTGGAGTATCTATAAGATGTAATATTGGTTTAGCTAAAGATACACTTACTATTGTAACTATAATTGCCATAATAATTGATAGTATTGCTGCACTACCAACAGCTTTTTTTATGCCTTCCTCATCGTTAGCACCAAATTTCTGAGATACCAATACGGAAAAGCCCGAAGTTAAACCTAATACAAATCCTATAATCAAAAATGTCATTGAACCCGTTGACCCAACAGCCGCTAGTGATTTTACCCCCAAAAATCTTCCAACTATTATAGTGTCGACCATGCTGTAAAACTGTTGAAAGATATTTCCGATTAATAATGGAATAGAAAAAAATAGAATTAATTTTACTGGATTTCCAGTAGTCATGTCCTTAGTCATAAATTCCCCCCTTATTTATAAAAAATTATTTATTACATTAGAGTAACACCGTTTATTTGGCTACACAATAATTTATGTAAAAAAAATTATAATGTACACAAAAATATTCCTTAGATAAAACATTAGTGTTTTTTCTAAGGAATATAACTACTAGAAAAATTTTAGCCTATGCCACCGTAAACTGTACCAAGTATAGTTACAGCAATAGTTACTAATACAAATACATACTTACCAAATACTATAAATCCATTATTTATTCTTTTCTTACATCCTTTATTAATCTCATTTAAAATAGTATCTTTATCTATCATGTAGAAGAATACTACAGCAACTATTAAAGCTCCAATAGGAGATACAATTATAGTAATAAGGTTAGTAAAGTTATCAAAGGCAATCATATTTGTTGCAAGAGGTATTGCTAATACAAAGCAAATAAGACCTATAAATAAAGAAGCTTTTTTTCTACTAATATTAATTGAAGAAATAACTGCTTCAACAATACCTTCAAGCATGTTAACAGATGAAGAAATAGCAGCAAATATTATGCTTAAGAAGAATAATATGCTTAGAATATCTCCGTAAGGCATTGATTTAAATATAGTAGGTACAGTTATAAATAAAAGTGATGGACCTGCAGTTACATCAAGATTAAAAGCAAATACTGCAGGTATTATCATAAATGATGCAACTAAGGCAGCTATTGTATCAAATAAAGCAGTACTAAATGCAGATGAAGGTATATCAAATTTCTCATTTATGTAACTTCCGTAAACAACCATACCACATCCATTAAGTGATACAGTAAAGAATGCTTGACCTAAAGCCATTATCCAAGTTTCACCATTTAGTAGATGTTCCCATCTAGGCTTTAATAGGTACTCAACACCAGCCATAGAACCTTCTAAGCTTAATGATTTAATAGTTAATACTATAAATAATACTAATAATAAGGGCATTATAACTTTATTTAAATTTTCAATTCCTTTACTAACACCAAGACCAACAACACTTAAAGTAATAAGTACAGATAATAAAAACCACGGTATAGTAGAGCTAGTTCCAGCAAAAGCATCAAAGTAAGTAGTAGTATTAATTGCACCTAACTCTCCAGTAACGCTTAAGAAGAAGTACTTTAAAATCCAACCTATAACTATAGAGTAGAACATAAATACACCAGCTAATCCTAGTGTAGGGATAATACCAACTACAGATCCACCTTTTATATTTCTACCTTTAAAAACTTGTTTTATAGCACTAAATGAACCCGATTTAAACATTCTACCAAAAGTAAATTCAGTAATTAGTCCAGTACTACCAAGTACAAATACAAATAAGAAGTATGGTATTAAAAATGCTGCACCACCGTATTTACCAAGCTTGTAAGAAAACATCCATATGTTTCCTAAACCCAAAGCAGCACCTACACAAGATACTATAAATCCAAATTTATTTGAAAAAACATCTCTCTTATTTAATTTTTGCGAATTTGACGCAAGACTTTCATTGTTCATAATTGTTCCTCCTAAGATTAAAATATATAAAAAAGCCACATAGGTATACACTATGTGGCTTACAATTTGCCTAGGATTATAAAAAGCCACATAGTATTATCTACATGGCTAAATTTATTCATTATAAATATAACCACCATAGATACAAATTTTTTACGATTTGCATCTATGATAGTATTGTTATCTCATAAATACAAACCTTTATCTATAATAGCTATAATAATAGTTATTTAATTTTACTAAGTTAAAGGCTGCACACATTATCATTTTATTATCTCCCTAATTTCTAAATTTTGTAAAAATTATTAATATAGAAATTATTATATATACAAAACAAATAAAAAGCAAGTAAAAAATAAAATAATTTCTGTAAATAAAAAAAGTCGATCATCAGCCGACTTTTTTTATTACTAAATACTTTGACTTGAAAAGTAAAAAACATAAGAGTTCGAAAATGAAAATCATTTTCTATAAAAATAGTATATATTATAATTTATTATTTATCAAGTAAAAATAACAACCATAGATATTTACATTATTTAGGAAATAGAATATAGATATTGTCTATTAAAGTAAGGTTAATGATAGAGTAATCATAGTATGAATAATTTAAATACATATATACAACTAGTATAGTAAAAGTAATAGTATATTTTGATGTAAAATAAAATTATATTTGAATAAAAATTATAAATAGATATTGACCAAATTTTGTATTTGTTATACTCTAAGGTGATAAAAGTATATAAAATTAAAAAAAATACAAAAAATAATAGCTTTTTTAATTTATTGTGTTACACTATATATTGTAAACAACACACTAATTAATATATGGGGGTCTTTATGTACACTATAAATAATATAAATGATGAACTATTCAAAGGAGTAATAGTAAATCCAACTAAGGAAGAATTAAAAAGTTTGGCGAGTAATGTGGAGATAACAACTGAGTTTAAAAGTCCAAGCTATAAAAGTGAAGTTAAAAATAGGAGTGCTAAAAACACTTATATTGTTGATGAAATAGAAGTAGGGGTAGATCAAAGTGAGATAAGTAAAACTAAAGCTGATGAAATTGCAGAGAAAGTTTTTAAATATTTAAAAGAAAAAGAAATGATAAGAGTAGATAGAAAAATGGGTATGAACGAAAAGTTTTCATACAATTGCAGACTATACATATCAAAAGATTATGCAAGAATAGCATACATGTGGAACAATACATTATTTGATCCAATAGATACAGAAAATCCTGATCTTATAAGCATATATGTGCCAGAATGGCCAGAGAGAATAATGTTTGCTTATCCAGAAAGTGGAGTAACATTTATCTTAGGTAGTGATTATTTCGGTGAATCTAAAAAATCTTTCTTAAGAATGGCAATGTATAAAGTAAAGCAAGAAGGTGGATTAGGCTTCCACGCAGGGAGTAAGGTTCTTAGAGTATATGATAAAGATAGAAACTTAAAAGATGTAGGGTTTATAATGTTTGGATTAAGTGGAACAGGGAAGACTACTTTAACAATACATGATCATGAGTTAATAGGGGAAGAAAAATCTATAGTAAGACAAGATGATGTTATATTTATGGATGAGAATGGATATTGCGCAGGTAGTGAAAATGGATTTTATATAAAGACAGAAGGTCTAAATAAAGAGCAACAAGGTGTATTATATCAAGCAGCTACTGCTGAAAATGCTATACTTGAAAATATTATGGTAAAAGAAGATTCTACAGTAGATTTTTATGATACTACTATTACTTCAAATGCAAGAGGAATTGTATTAAGAGAAGAAATAGAAAATACTGATGATACAGTAGATTTAGAAAAAGCTAATAAGATAATATTTATAACTAGAAGAAAAGATATAGTTCCACCAGTTGTAAAGTTAAGTCCACATCAAGCACTTGATGCTTTTATGCTAGGTGAATCTATAGAGACTTCAGCAGGAGATCCTACTAAAGCAGGTCAATCTAAAAGATGTGTTGGAACTAATCCATTTATAATGGGTTCAGAGATTGAAGAAGGATTAAAACTTAGAGAAATATTAAAGAATAACCCAGATATGGAATGTTTTATATTAAATACAGGAAGTGTTGGAGCTAAAACAGGATTTGATGGGGAGAAATTAACTATAAATGTTTCTACCACTATAATGAAAGAGATAGCTAGAGATAATATTGAGTGGACTAAAGATCAAGAGTGGGGATATTTAGTTCCAAAATCAGTATGTGGTATAGATATAGAAAAGTACAATCCAAGAAGTTTCTACACTTCTGATGAGTATGCGGCTATTGCTAGCAAATTAAGATTAGAAAGAGAAGAATGGCTAAATAAATACGAAGATGAAGTTGAAAAAGAAATAGCTGTTAGTTTATAAGATATAAACTATAGTGAAAGTTATGAAATTTAATAATTAGAAAAAGAAAGGTTAGATTCTTTATGAGTTTAACCTTTCTTTTTTTATATAATTAACGAGTTTTATGCGAATTTGCTATTTAATAGTTAAATTTACTTAACCAAAAAACAAATATTTAACTAATTCTAAATCTAATCTTAACTTTTCCATAATATGGATTTAATAAAAGATGGATAAAATTTAATTAAAGAATGAGAAAATGAATACTAAAAATTGTTTTAATCATTCAAAATTTAATAATCTATGGGGGAGCATATGGCAAAAATTGAAATTAAACATTTATTCAAGGACTATGTACCAGGGATTCACTCAGTATCGGATGTTAATATGGTAATTGAGGATGAAGAGTTCATAGTTTTGGTTGGACCATCAGGGTGCGGAAAATCTACAACTTTGAGAATGATTGCAGGTCTAGAGGATATTACTTCAGGGGAGATTTTAATAGATAAAAAGGTGATTAATAATCTACATCCTAAAGATAGAGATATAGCAATGGTGTTTCAAAACTATGCTCTTTATCCTCATATGTCAGTGTATGAGAATATGGCATTTGGACTTAAAATGAAAAAAATCACTAAAGAAGAAATGGATAAGAGGGTAAAAGAAGCTGCTGATATACTTGGACTTACAGAACTGCTACAAAGAAAACCAAAGGAACTATCAGGTGGTCAAAGGCAAAGAGTAGCACTTGGACGTGCTATAGTACGTGATGCAAAAGTATTTCTAATGGATGAACCATTATCTAATCTAGATGCTAGGTTAAGATTTCAAACAAGAGCAGAAATTACAAAGTTACATAAGAAGTTAAAAACAACAATGATCTATGTAACTCATGATCAAACAGAAGCAATGACTATGGCAAGTAGAATAGTAGTTATGAAAGATGGATTTGTACAGCAAATAGGAACACCAAAAGAAATTTATCTTAAACCATATAATTATTTTGTAGGTAAATTTATGGGGTCTCCATCTATGAATTTTATAAAGATGGACTTAAGAAAATATGGTGTTGCTCTTGGAAATAGAGTATTTGATATACCTTGTGAAATAGTAAGATATTTAGAGGAAAAAGGATACATGGGTAGAGAGATAATGGTTGGGATAAGACCGGAGCATATTTATTTGGCAGAGGAAAATAACATTAAAAATGAGGAATATAAATTTGATACATATGTTGATATAGCAGAACTTACAGGCTCAGAGACGTTAGTACACTTTACACTAGGCAATGAATCATTAATAGCAAAACTTAATACTATGGAAGACTTTACACCGGGTCAAGATATAAGTTTAGTATTTGATTTTGATAAAATTCATTTCTTTGATATAGACTCACAGCTAAGAATAGAGCTAGACACAGAGGTGAAAAGTAAAAAACAAAATACTAAGAAGCTAGCAAAAAAGGGGGCATAAAATGCAGCAATCCATTGTGGCTTATGATATAGAGAAATACTTTAATCCTACAAAGCCAAAAATTATCCAACAAATAAAACAGCATAAAGTTTTTTACTTTATGTTAATGCCATGCATTTTATTCTTTTTTATATTTTCGTATATACCAATGTCAGGTATGGTACTAGCTTTTAAGGAGTACGGATTTAATACAGGTTTATTTGGAGGAGAGTTTGTAGGACTAAAATATTTTAAACAGTTCTTTGAAGACCCAAGAAGTATGCTATATATAAAAAACACTTTAATTATTAGTTCTCTTAAGTTATTTGTTTATTTACCATTTCCTATAATGCTAGCGCTTATGTTTAATGAGATAAAAAGTCCAAAGTTAAGAAGCACCTTTCAAAGTATTTCATATTTACCATACTTTTTATCATGGGTAGTAGTAGTAGGGTTAGCAGAAAGAGTGCTTGCACCGAATACTGGACTTTTGAATCAAGCTATAACATCTATGGGGGGAGATGGAAGTACATTTTTCTTAATGGAGGAAGATACTTTTTTCCCAATAGTATTTTTAAGCTATCTATGGAAAAACATTGGTTGGGATTCGATAATATATTTCTCCGCAATCGTTGCAATATCACCATCACTATATGAAGCAGCATCAATTGATGGTGCAAATAGGTTAAGACAAATTGCTAATATTACGATACCTGGTATTAGTTCAACTATTATTATTTTATTTATATTATCAATAGGAAGTATATTATCGGCTGGATTTGATCAAATATATTTATTACAAACACCAGGAAATGCCAACTTAGCTGAAACAATAGACACATACATAGTTAGAACAGGTCTTTTAGGAGGACAATTTGGATACGCGACAGCTATTGGACTTATGCAAGGGGCTATAGGCTTAGTATTAACTGTTATAGTTAATAAGATTTCAAGTAAAAAATTCGGAACATCTTTATGGTAAAACAAGTCTAAGGGGGACAATATGAAATTTAAAAAGATAGCAAAATTAGTAACAGTATTTATGCTTTGTACATCTATAGTTACAGGATGCTCAAGTAACAAAAGTAGCGAAAAGCCAGCAGATGCACCGGATACTTGGATAGCAGATAGAACTATTAAAGGATTAATTTTTCAATCAGCAAATGATGCATCAGTTGATATGAATCCTGAGATACAAAAATATATAAAAGAAAGAACAGGTATAACATTAGAGCTAGAGGGAATAACAGCTGAAGATTCTCAAGGAGCATTATCTTCTGGTCTTGCAGCAGGTAATTTACCTGATTTTATAGCATTTTATTTAAATAATAGTGGTAGAGAAGAAATGCAGATGTTATTAAAGGCAGCTAATGAAGGACAGTTTACAGACTTAAAACCATTTATGGAGAACTCAAAGACTTACTCAAAATACCTAGATAAGGATTACCTTCCTGCAGATACTAGAGATAATATAATGTTTAGAGATGACTGGGATGGTTCATCGTATCTTATGCATATGTCAATAAATAGAACTCCTGCACAAGTTAATAGAGCGTATATAGGAGGAACTTATATAAAAAAATCTATAACTGATGATTTAGGTATAGATCCTGCTTCAATTACAACAACAGACCAATTATATGATTTGGCTAAGAAGATAAAAGAAAAAGGATATAAGGATGACAATGGAGCACCAATAACTGCAATAGGTCCAACCGCTTGGGGAGGATCAGATAGGGATTTTTTATACAATGATTTAGTATGGTCAGGAGATAGTTCAGAGAAATTTTTTAAAGATAAGGATGGTAATATAAAACACGAAGCTCAAACTGAGTACGGAATGAAAAGAGTAGAATACGTTCAAAAACTTATAAAAGAAGGTATAATGCATCCGGAATTTTACACTATGAATGAAACAAGAGCTAAAGAAGGAGTAGTCAATGGTTCATTTGGAATAGTTGCAGATATGCATAACTTCTTACCTGAAAATAATGATATGGAATATATACCTTTAGGACCAATAAGTAGGGTAGATGGAAGCAATAATATGGTACTGTCATATAAATCTGGTTATGCTGGATGGGCAATACCATCTACAACTAAGGATGCTGAAGAAGTATTTAAGTTTGCTGATTGGTTAGCATCTGAAGAAGGAAAGCGACTATACTTCTATGGACTAGAAGGAAGAGACTATGATCTTGATGAAAACGGAAATCCAGTAGTAAAAAAAGAAGTGATTGAGTTAAAAGAGAAGAAACCTGAAGAAGCGAAAAAGCTTGGTTTTAGAGGGGTAGGTTCTTATTGGGGAGAGCATCTAGGATATACAGATCTTGATAATCAAGAAGACTTTGGTGAAGCAGAATGGGGACAATCAGTTAAAGAGGAAGATACATCGGCAGCAACTAAAATAATAGAAATGTATGATTATGACAAGAAAGTGAAGGAAGCTTCAGTTATAGATGGTATGACTCCTAAATCATTTTTGTATGAATTTGATGGAGGCAAGGGTGATCTTGAAGCAGCTTTAACTAGATATAATGAGGATTTAGAACGTGCATATTATGCAAAATCATCATCAGAAGCAAAAAAGATACTAGATGATTCTCTTAAAAACTTAGAGAAAAATGGACTATCTAAGTTCTGTGAATTCTTAAAAGAAAAAGAAGCAAGCGGGGTAACTATAAAGTACTAATAAAACAACCTAACTATTATAATTTACTATAGTAGTTAGGTTTATCTTAACAAAGGAGAGTTAAAATGACTAAAAGTATGGAAAGCTCTAAAGCATCAAAAGTAATAAATACTACACTAATTGTTATTTTATGTTTATCTATAATACTACCATTCATGCATATATTGGCACTATCTCTTAATTCAGGGGTAGATGCACAAAGGGGGGGAATCACACTACTTCCAAGAGCATTGACAATAGATAACTATATTGAGGTATTTAAACAAGACAATTTATTAAATGGTTTATTTATTTCAGTATTTAGAACAGTACTTGGAACTACATTTGGTGTAGGGCTTATGTCAATGGCAGCTTATGCCCTTACAATAAAAACACTTCCTGGAAGAAAGTATATTTCATTTTTCATTTTCTTTACTATGTTATTTAGTGGAGGGACAATACCATATTATCTTGTTCTTAACAAGTTAGGATTGACAGAAAGTATATGGGTATACATAATTCCAACATTATACAGTGTAACTAATATACTTTTACTAAGAACTTCTTTTAATCAGTTACCAAGTAGTGTAATTGAAGCTGCAAGAATAGATGGGTATGGTGAATTTAATATATTCACAAAAATAGTATTACCAATGAGTAAACCAGTACTCGCTACAATAACACTATTTACTGCTGTTGGTCATTGGAATGATTGGTATGCAGGTACATTTTTTGTAAGAAGTGCAAAGTTAAAACCTTTAGCTACCATACTTCAAGAAATGCTTACTAGACAAAATGCACTAGCAGATATATTGCTAAAATCATCAGGAGAACAGGCATATACCATGTTAGAAAAAATAAGTATTACAGGAGAAAGTTTGCAAATGGCTACCATTATTATAGTAATACTTCCTATAGTAATAATGTATCCATTTATACAAAAGTACTTTGTGCAAGGTATAACAGTGGGTTCAATAAAAGAATAAATTTTGATTAAACTGGGGGATATAATGAAATTAAAATACAATGAAAATAATACTTTTAGAATTATACAAATGACAGATTTACATATAGGTTCATTACCTCATCATGAAGATGATTATAAAACCTTCGATTTGATAGACAAAGCTATTTCTAAATTAAATCCAGATTTGGTTGTTATTACAGGTGACTTAATTTGGACAGATGGAGTACCTGCACCAGCAAAAATATTTATTGAACTTATGGAAAGGATAAATAAACATGCTGTTCCCGTTGCCATTGCTTATGGTAATCATGATTCTGAGATGAGTGTAAGTAGATGTGATTTGAGGGTAATGGAGAGATTACTTGATAATCTAGTAGAGAAAAAACATACATTTATATTTGAAGAAAAGGAAAGTTATTGTGTTGAGATATTTAATAAATCTGGAGAAAACCTAGAAAATGTATTATATTTATTTGATTCAGGATGGTACCCAAAACTTGATATCGGAACTTATGATTGGATACAGCCACAACAAATAAACTGGTTTAGGAGTACATCAGAGACATATATGAGAGATTGTGGGAAAAGAGATTTAGTATTTATGCACATACCTATACCTGAATATTGGGAAGCTGCAAAAAATATAATATCGGGAGAATGTAATGAAACAAATGATATGATATCTGCACCTTATATAAATACAGGATTATTCTCAGCTCTGTATATAAATAAACAAATTGATGCAATGTTTTGTGGGCATGATCATGACAATAACTTTTTGGGAATGCATCATGGTATTAAACTCGGTTATGGAAATGTTACAGGATATCAATGTTATGGAGATTTACCAAGAGGTGTACGTGTTATAGATTTAGACATAAACGATGATTATAAAATGGAGACAATGAATGTTGAAGACAATAACTTATAACAAACTAGAAAAAGAAAATGAGTTAAGATTTATACATATATTCATACCCATATTAGTAGAGCAAGTATTTCAAACTTTAATAGGAAATGTTGATATCCTACTACTTAGCCAGTACTCAGATGATGCAGTTGCAGCTGTAGGTCTTTCTAATCAAATTATAGTAATAGGAACTATGATACTTGGGGTTGTTGCAATAGGAGCTGTAATTTTATTAACTCAACTATTGGGTAGTAATAAAAATGAAAAAATAAAACTTGTGATAGGAAGTTCAATATACTTGAATCTGGTTATTTCTTTTATAATATTTATGGTATTACTTTTATTTGGGAAACACTTTCTAAGTTTTATTAAAACGCCAGAAATATTATTAGAAAAAGGATATAGCTATTTAAAAATAGTTGGATTTAGTTTGATATTTCAAGGTATAATGACTAGCTTTGCTTCAATATTTAGAAGCTTTGCCATTGTAGGACCTATAATGAAAATATCAATAATAATAAATATTATAAATCTTATAGGAAGCTCAATAGTTATATTAACTCCTGTTACATTACTTGGAAAAGGTATAGAGGGTGTAGCAAATGCTACTTTACTTTCCAGAATTATAGGAGCAATCATATATATTTATTTATTCTTAAAGTTATTTAAAGAATATAAGTCAAGTATTATAAATCCAAAGATAGATTTAGACTGCTTAAAATCAATCTTTAAGCTAGGATTGCCTTCAGGTATGGAGAGTATATCTTATAATATATCACAAGTTATGCTAACTGCTATAATAGCTGGATTTGGAACGGCTGTAGTTACTTCAAAAATATATGCGCAAACTACTACATCATTTATATTTACAGTATCATCTGCTATATCATTAGCAGTACCAGTTATCGTAGGAAGGCTAATTGGTAGAGGATTAAAAGAAGAGGCATCAGAATATGGAATAAATGTCTTATACAAAGGGGTTATTGCAATATTTATAATTAGTATAAGTATTGTGCCATTTTATAGACCTATAATTTCCTTATTTACAAATGATAAAAGTATAATAGGAATAGCAATAAGTTTGATAATATTAAGTATACTTTTAGAACCTGCAAGGGCAGCAAATTCTATATTAATAGCACAATTAAATTCAGCTGGAGATGTTAGATTCCCAGTGATTACGGGTATGGTTGTTACATATTTTTTAACTATTCCAATGAGTTTTATCGTAGGTGTAGTGCTTGGATATGGAATTTGTGGTGTATGGGTAGTTTCAATTATAGATGAATGGATACGAGCAACGCTATTTTATATTAGATGGAAAAAAGGTAATTGGAAAAAAATAGACATTACTTAATTAAAAAGAGGAGATAAAATGGAAAGTATATATGGTGGTTTAAATAAAGTTTATATTTGGATATATAGATTAATGATAGCAAATATATTGTGGATATATTTTAGCTTCTACGGACTTTTAGTTGCGGGTATTTTCCCATCTACATGTGCAATGTTTGCAATATGTCGTAAGTGGATAAGAAAAGAAGATTTTAATATATATGATACTTATAAATACTATTTTAAAAAGGATTTTATAAATGCGAATATATTAGGATGGATAATGTTAGCTATAGTAGTAGTTCTTACTTTAGACTATATTTACTTTTCGTCAATTAGTACAAGTTATTCATTGTACATATCTTATTTATTTATATTATTAATGATATTTAGTATAATAGCCTCTCTAGTTATGTATTCAATTTATAACCACTATGAGATGAGCATAAAAGACAATGTAAAATATACAATATTATATCCATTCTCAAACTTATTAATATCATTATTGCTCCTGATAGGATTATGCTTGATAGTGTATGTTTTATATATAGTAATGCCAGTATTAAGTTTATTTCTTGGAACAAGCCTTCCAATATTATATATTGTACTAATAACAAATATTAGTTTGAATGTAATAACAAATATTAGTTTGAATGTAATAACAAAAAAGCAAATACAACTTCAATATCAATATTAATACCTAAAACAAGGTTTACTTTACATATATAAATAGGGGGAATTAAGAAATTGGAAGATATTTATAGAGTAGAAGGTATGTTAAATAGAAGCTTCGTAGGACATATTTCATACACTGTATGCTTAGAGAAAGTATATGAAAATATTAAAATAGATTTCTCTTTTGATAAGCAAATTGTAAATGAGATTACAGATGAAATAAAAAAAGCTATGATAATAGATTATACTAATGACCATAAAGATGAATTAGTTGATGAGCCAAGTGAGGAAAAATTTAAAGAGGGTGCTAAGCACATGAAAACAGAGATTCATATATCAGCATTTTTAAATGATAGATTTATAGGGGGGATACATCGCCAATTGACAGATAGGAGTATATATATAAGTAGTAAAGAATCTACCAATGGAGCTATTTGCCAAGATAATATACAAGGAGTTTTAAAAGTTAATATTATGGTATTTAACGTAATATATGACAATACACAATATAAACTTAATGTAAGTGGAGATGTATTAAAAGGAGCAGATTATGTTTAAAAGATATGAACTTCACAATCATACAAGTGAATCTGACGGAAATATATCTGTAAGTGAGCTTATTAACTATATGGTAGAGGAGAATGTTGATGGCGTAGCAATTACAGATCATAATACAATTTCAGGTCATGATAAAGCATTTAAAGTAATTAGAGAAAATAATATTAATATAGATTTAATATATGGAGTTGAACTTACAACCTACTACGGACATATACTATGCCTAAACCTACAAGAATATATAAACTGGGAGAATATAAATAAAAATAAACCAGAAATAATTTTTAAACAAATTAGAGATAAGGGAGGATTAGTAGGTATAGCACATCCATTTTCCAAGGGGTATCCATACGCAAAAGGATGCAGATGGGAAATGAAAATTAATGATTACTCAATGATAGATTTTATAGAGATTTTTAATAATCCAGAGCCTATAGAAGTTAATGAAAAAGCATTAGAGCTATGGGAAGAATTAGTACTAGATGGATATAAGATATCTATGACAACAGGTATGGATTTACATGGAAGGGCGAGTATGGAAAACTGCTTTCGTACTTATATAAAAGTTAATGAAAAAGAATTTAGTAAAGATGAACTTTATATGGCTATTAAAAATGGACAAACTTTTATAACAAAGGAAAATATATTGGAAGCATATATCAATCAAAAAGCTAATAGTTATTATATTAGTTTTAATTTTCATGAAAACAATAAAAAACTAATAAGTACTGAATATATATTAGAAATAAAAAGAAAAGGTCAAAAGATTATTACGAAATATACAAAAGGACTGATTATAGAGTTAAAACATGGAATAAACAAGGGTGATAGTATTATTGTGAAGTTATATGAAAAAGAAGTAAATATCAATAACTTATTAGCAATTGCACCTGTAATATATGTAAACTAAAAATTAAAAATATTAATAAGGCTATACTTATAAGTATAGCCTTATTAATAAAGATTATATTAATAAGTATATCTTCTATAAAACAGAAGATATACTTATTTTACTATTAAGCACATATGAATTAGTATCTATATCTTGGGTCTCTGTTACATTGATCATCGTAGTTAGGTCTGTACCCATTTCCACAATGCTTGCATCCATTTCCATAAGGTCTATAATCTTCTTCGCAATTACACTTATCTTCATGATCACATTTGTTTTCATGGCAATTACACTTGCAGTTACATCCATTATTATTGTTTTCTTTTGAGAAATTACATTTAGCAAATTTTATGAATTTTATTGCTAAATCGCTTAGATCGTCTATTAATTTTTCAGCTTGATCTAATTCTTTTTTAAGTTCGCAAAGTAGACAATCACAGAAAGCAGTATTTACTTTGTCATTAGATCCACAGTTGTTATCTGAACAAACTAATAATAGTATTATTATTTTTACTATGATAGCAGCTATTAAAAGTATAAGTTGTACTAGTAAGCAGAATAGTAATCCTACTAATGATTTAGCACGGTCTATACAATTTATTGATCTTAATGTTTCTGCTAAGCAATTACATAATTTTAATGCTCTTATTAATTGTCTTCTAAGTTCGCAGTTTCCTATAGAGTAATTATCTAATATATATTCTAATGCATCACATATATCATCTAATATCCCTTGATTTCTTTGAGGAGCTAAAGCTTCTTCTTGCTCTTCTACATCATAAACTGGAGTTGTTACCATAGGACAGTTAGAACCTACTAATGCAGCTTTTATATATTCCCAAATTGTACAAGGAGTTAAATAGAAATCTGCTGCTTCGTCTCCAATTGATTGACCATCAAATTTTGTTGCAAGAATTACTAATTCATTAGCACAAGATTGTAATTTGTTTGTGTAGATATTCATATCATTATTGTTCAAAACTGATCACTCCATATTAATTTTTGTAAGATTTATTATCTCATTTTTGTGAGATTTTCTATCTCAATACTAATATATGTTTGGGTTATAATAATGCTACAAAAAAAAGCAAATTATTACAAGAATATTTTTAGATTACTTTATTATGATATATTACAATTTATTACTAAGGAAATAATATTTTTCTATGATTTATATACTAAACTTATAATAAAAATCAAATAAAAGTATACACCACTAAATAGGCACACTCTTTAATCATTATAGTAATATAAATTATGGAGTGTTTTTTAATATGGGTAACAATCAGAAAAGAGGGGTGATTAGATGTTTAGAAAGGATGTACTAAGCGTTGCCATCCCAATAATCGGTGAGCAAACATTTGTAATGCTTTTAGGTGTAGTAAACACTATGATGGCCGGGCATATAGGTGCAGAGGCTGTGTCTGCAATAGGGATGGTAGATTCTATTAACAACATGTTTATAGCATTTTTTGCTGCATTATCAGTTGGGGCTACTGTTGTAGTTTCTCAATATATAGGGAAATGTGATAATAACAAGGCAAATGAGACTATAAAACAAGGGTTAGTATCAGGGATTTTAATATCATTAATAATTACAATTTTAATGTGGTTTTTTAGAGAAGTATTGATTAACTCATTTTATGGATCAGCTACAGAGTTAGTGAAAACAAATGCAAAGATTTATATTGAAGTAACACTTTTAACGTATCCATTTGTTGCAATTCAACAAATAGCTAGTGGAGTGTTAAGAGGGTGTGGGGATACGAAAAAACCAATGCTTATATCTATGATTATGAACGTGGTAAACATCGTATTTGGATATTTACTTATTTATTCAGCTTCATTAGGTATTATAGGTGCAGCAGTTTCTATTGCTATAGCAAGAGTTACAGGAAGTATTGTCATCTTATTAATTTTATTTAAGGGTAGTGATATTATAAAAATAAGAAAAGTATTTCCCTTTATGATTAATGTAGAGATACAAAAGAATATTTTTAGTATAGGAATTCCTGCAGGAATAGAGCAAGTACTTTTTAATGCAGGTAAATTAATTGTGCAGATATTTATTGTAACAATGGGAACTGCTTCAATTGCATCTAATACAATTGGAATGTCAGTATCATCAATAATAAATGTAATTGGTAATGCTCTTATGCTTGCAGCTACGGCACTTGTAGGTCAATATATAGGAAGAGGAGATGTTGATGGAGCTAAGAGTACTTTAATTTATTTAACAAAGTTTGCAACAGGTTGCCTTGTGCTGCTAGGTTTTATATTTATTCCACTGGCACCTTGGATATCTAGTCTATACACGGATAGTTCAGAAGTAATAAATATTTCATCTCAATTGATTAGAAGTAATAGTATTGCTATGATTATATGGCCTATGTCATTTGTGTTATCTTCAGGTTTAAAAGGTGCAGGAGATACTAAATATACTATGGTTACTGCTATTATTGGCATGTGGATATTTAGAATATGTACTGGATATCTATTAGGTGTTGTGCTAGGAATTGGAGTACTTGGAATATGGATTGGTATGTATACGGATTGGTTGATAAGAGGAATCTTATATACATCAAGGCTAAGGGGAGACAAATGGGTAGAGCATAGTATTGTTTAGAAAATTATTTAATAAAAATAGCTATATATGTAGTATATATGGCTATTTTTGCTACACAAAAGAATTAAATGTTTTATAATTATATTGAAGGTAAATTAAGTGATGGTGAGCATAGGAGGAAAATATGAAAAAGGTACTAGTATTAGGTGGAACTAGGTATTTTGGGAGAGAATTAGTGAAAAACCTTATAGAAAGAGGTAATGACGTTACAGTTGGAACAAGGGGAGTTACAGAAGATGGATTTGGTGATAAAGTTAATAGAATAAAAATAGATAGAAATAGCAAAAAATCTTTAGAAGATAAGCTAAAAGATATGAGATTTGATGTGATTTATGACAATATTGCATATTCACCAAACAATATAGATGACTTATGCGACATCATCAAAGGTAAGTGTAATAAATATATAGTAACATCAACTGGTTCAGTATATGATAACAAGTATTACTCTAAAGAAGATGATTATAATCCTTATGAATATACTGTTAGCTATGGAACAACAGATGATTATAACTATGGAGAGGGTAAAAAACTAGTTGAGGCAGTAGCGTTTCAAAAATATGATATCCCGACTATTGCTGTAAGATTTCCAATAGTATTAGGGGAGAATGATTACACTAAAAGATTGTACTCTTATGTTGAAAATATAATGAATGAAGAAACTATTGATATTGACAATATGGAAAGTATATTCTGCTTTATACACTCTGAAAGTGCAGGCGACTTTTTAGGTTGGCTTAGTGAAAGTGACTATACAGGTCCTATTAATGCCTGCGATGAAGGTACTATTATGATAAGTGAAATTATCGATTATATAGAAAAGACTACTGGAAAGAAGGCAAGGATAAGTAAAGATGGTGTAACTGCTCCATATAATGGTGGTGGATTTACTATGGATTATACGAAAGTTAATGATATTGGTTATAAGTTTAGAAATGTTAGACATTACATATTTGACTTGATAGATTTTTATGTAAGTACTTTGGGCTAATATTATTGAAATAAAATATGGAGGAAAATAAAATATGCAAATAAGAAATCAGCTTATGGAATTGTCAGAAGAAAAATATAGAAACTTTTCAATGAAGCTCTTACCAGGAGTAAATAATATACTAGGGATAAGACTTCCTAACCTAAGAAAGATAGCCCAAAAAATTGCAAAGGATGATTGGCGTAGCTTCTTAAAAAATAATGAAGCTGTTTATTTTGAAGAGATAATGCTAGAAGGTATGGTACTTGGTTATGTTAAAGATGCAGAAATAGATGAAATGTTAAAATACATAGCTTATTTCATACCGAAAATAGATAACTGGTCATTGTGTGATAGTTTTTGTGTTGGGCTTAAGTTAACTAAAAATCATAAAGAAGAGATATGGAAGTTTTTACAACCATACCTTTCATCAGATAAAGAGTTTGAAGTAAGGTTTGCTGTAGTAATGATGCTTAATTTTTATGTTGATAATGATTATATTGATGATGTATTAAAGCATTTAGATAATATTAAACATGAGGGATATTATGTAAAGATGGCAGTAGCGTGGGCAGTGTCTATATGCTATAAGAAATTTAAAGAGATAACTATAGAATACTTAAATAACAATACATTAGATGATTTTACATTTAATAAATCACTACAAAAAATTGGTGAGTCTCTAAAGTGTGACAATGATACAAAACTAATGATTAAAAAGATGAGAAGATAAATTGAAAAATATATCAAGGAAATAAGATTAAGATGGAGTCGGAAAACTCGACTGGTAGATTAAACTTGAGGATTTGAGGGGGACAACATGAGAAAAAAACTAATAATAATAAATGGTGTAATGGGAGTAGGTAAAACTACTATTAGTAAGGTGCTTTATAAGGAGCTTGAAAACTCTTTTTGGTTAGATGGGGATAATTGCTGGATGATGAATCCTTTTATAGTTGATGAAGAGAATAAAGATATGGTTCTTGATAATATCTCTTATATTTTAAATAATTTTATTAAAAACTCAAATAGTAAATATATTCTGTTTAACTGGGTAATTCATACTGATGAAATAATGAGTGATATTTTAAGTAAGTTAAATATTAATGATGTTGATGTACATAAAATTACATTAATGTGTTCAAAAGAAGTATTAATCTCAAGAATTGAGGAAGATATTAAAAAAGGACTTAGAAATGATGAGAATATATCTAGAAGTTTAGAGAGATTAGAATTGTATGAAAAAATGGACACAGTAAAGGTGGATACAACAAATAAAGAATTAATTGATATTGTTTGTGAAATTAAAGATATTATCTTATAAAATTTATATAAGGCTATAGTATAGAATTCTATACTATAGCCTTTGTTGTGTAAAACATTAAATTAAAAATACTTCCAATAAGCAATTACACTTAACACAATAGAGATTACTGTATAACATATAGCCACTTTAAGAGGAATATTCATATGAAATTTTGTAAAATATGAATTTTTTCTAGTTTCACTCTCAAGAAAATGTTTTACTTTCATATCTACTGCATTGGAAATTAATCCACCTTCGCTTGAAAAAAATGCAATGACAACAGAGGATATTAACCCTGTGGCAAATGACATTTCTAAGAACTCAACATTTATAAGCTTAGCTGAGATAATATTTATTATGATTAGAATAATAAGAGACAAAACTGAGT
Source organism: Romboutsia weinsteinii (assembly GCF_002250835.2). Taxonomy (GTDB): domain Bacteria; phylum Bacillota; class Clostridia; order Peptostreptococcales; family Peptostreptococcaceae; genus Romboutsia_A; species Romboutsia_A weinsteinii. The sequence goes on along the minus strand of NZ_NOJY02000016.1, from coordinate 30,871 downwards.
AAATAATTTTTTTCATTAATTCCTCCTAAATTATAATCTTTACTTAGATAGTAACTATTAATAGATATAAAAGTCAACAAACTAGGTAGCCACAACTAACAGATTACAATAACTATCAATATATTAACTCTAGATCTAGTATTAGAAAGAAGTTTATATAAGAGTAAACATATATGGCTAATTTTAATTTATTATTAAAAGTTACTTAGTAGAATTTGTATAAGATTGTCTAAAATTTGTCATTTACAGTTTTTGCCAAAGAATATATATTATATATAAAGCTTTATTAAAAACTAAGGGGGAATAGACATGAAAATATTAGTTACAGGATTTGATCCATTTGGAGGAGAAAGTATAAACCCAGCAGAAGAAGCTGTAAAAATGTTAAAAGATGAAATAAACGGAGCTAAAATAATCAAACTAACTATACCAACAGTTAGAGAAAAGTCACTTCAAGCAATAGAAAAAGCTATAAATGAGCACAACCCAGATATAGTACTATCAATTGGTCAAGCTGGGGGAAGGTTTGATATAACTCCAGAGAGAGTAGCAGTAAATATAGATGATTTTAGAATAGCTGATAATGAAGGTAATCAACCAACTGACGAATTAGTTCGTAAGGATGGAGAAATAGCATATATTACAAGCCTACCTGTAAAAGCAATGGTTGAGCATATGAAGTCTAATGGTATACCGGCAACTTTATCATACTCAGCAGGAACATTCGTATGTAACCATGTAATGTATGGAGTATTATACATGATTGATAAAAAATACCCAAATATCAAGGGTGGATTTATACACATACCATTTACAACAAGCCAAGTTTTAGATAAGAGAAATATGCCATATATGTCATTAGAAGAAATAACTAGAGGTTTAGAATTAGCTATAGAAGCTTGTACCCTATACAAAGAAGATATTAGTGTAGTTGGTGGAGAAATATGCTAATAGATAATATTAGGAAAATATTTGATGATAAAAATTTATTTAATAGAGATAAAAACACTAATGAAGTAGATGGCTTAAATGGACAGATAGTGATAAGAAAAAATGCTAGTATAGAAGAAAAATTAAAAGCTATTAATTTATGTGCAGTGGTTGGATTTGAGAGTACAGCCCTTGATTTACCTATTATTAAGGTAATTGATGAAGGAGAGGATTTAGGAAAATATGATGTTTTAGTAGATAATTTTGACTTTTTAAATTCATTAATTAACGTAGGTAAAGAATCAAGCAATTATAAGGAAAAAAGTAATAACGAAGATATAAACTATGAAGGAAAAGATTTACCAGAAATAAGTTTTAAAGTAAAAGACTTATCAGAAGTAACTAATAAAGAGTATGGACTAATTATAGATACAGATAATGATTTCTTAGGAGATAAAATCAATTCATCAATTATTATTGATGAAAACTGTAGTGAAAATGAATTTATAGCAGCCTGTAATATTGCTACTACATTAGGATTAAATACACTAGGATGTAATCTTCCTATAGCATTTACAAGTAATCATATCAATGATTCTAACAAGATTAGTATCTGTATAGGAGATAGCTTTGCAGACTCTGATAAAGTACATGGAAATATAAGATTTGTACCTAAAAGTAACAGATTACTTATATGTGGTAAAGACGAAGAGCTTATAGAAACATCAAATTACTTCTGCAAAAACTATGAAAATATAATAAGAGCCAATGAAGTTAATTTAAAGGACTTTAAAGAAGATATTAATGAGATTCTTAAGCCACAAGTAAATAAAAATAAAGTTACTATATTTGAAAAAGAATATAACTTTGATTGGGAAGTCGATGATGTTAAAAGTATTCTAAATGATAAGTTGCTAGATGCTATAAATGAAGATGATGACGTGGAAATAAAGATTTTAGTAAGTGAAGAAAAAGAAATAAGAGACGGGTTAAAAACATATATTGAATCTTTATTTGAGAATAAGAAAATTAATTTATCCAAGTGTAGTGTATTTTGTTCTTATAAGCAAGCACTAAGTTGGATAATGGAAGAGCTTGTCCCTTGTGTAAAAGAGACCATAAGCTTAGAGGATATAGGAAGTATAGACATTAAGTTTAAGCCGTTTTTACCAGAGGGAAAAACAAAATGGGATGATGAAGATGGATCTATTCCTAATATCGATGCATCACGAAATGATAACCCAGATAAGTACTTTGATTTACCTATAAGATTAGTCCAAGAGTTATTTCCTGTAGACGACTTGATTCAAGATGAAATTGGATTGAGTAGAGATAATATTGAGTTTAAAATATTAGAAGATGGAAATTCTGATTATGAATTTATAGTTTATAACAAAAGTAATGAACAGATTTTATATGATAATTTTGATATTAAGTACTCAGAAAGACCATACCTTGATGAGTTTGAAGGTATAGGAAAGGTTCATCCAAGTACTGGATTAGTTGAAGTTAAAGTTAACAATAAAGTAGTACTAAGTGAGACTGTAAAAACAGATGTTGAAAGAATATGGGATGTATATCAAAGTGAGGTATTAGAAAAATGTAAGAACTACATATTAGAAGAGACTAATAATAACCCAAGTAAAGATAAACAACCATTCTTTGATGTACTAAAACTAGATATATTAACTAGTGAGCCAGATTATAAGTTAAATGTAAGGCAAGATATTATATCAGTATTAAGTTCACTTCATGAGGATATATATTTTGCAGGATTAGATTTCTTCAAAACCCTAGGGCTAAAAATGGTAAATGAAGCTCTTGATGAACCAGGATTAATACTTCCTATCATTAATAAGAGAAATGGACAAGGCACATATATGAAAGCTACATTAGAGAAATCTGAGGATAGTAGTGTAGAAGAGTTTAATCTTGATTTATGCATAAATGAGCTTAGCATAAGCAGTGCAGGATTAGAGAATGTATACATAGATATTGATGGAGAGGAAAGCTGTTTAGAAACTATTAAAAGTAAAATTAACTATATTGAAGAAAAATTAAATCTTGGAAATTATAGTTTTAATAATTTAATTTTAAGATTTAATAATCAGGAGATATGTATTAAAAATAATAATAAGTTTGTAAAAGAAGACAAGCTTATTGATATAAGAGATATCAATATCCCGCAAGATAGGGTTATAGGATATGAGGAATATATACAAATAATAGATAAATTAAGATATGTAAAAGGTATTAATGTTTGGAGGGTTTCTAAATCTTATCAAGGTAGAGATATATATGCTATTGAGATACTTAAAGAATATAAATCAAGCCTAGTATCTAGAACAAAGCTTATTAACAATAAGCCAGTATTCCAAATAAACAATAGACACCACGCTAATGAGGTATCTAGTACCAACTCTGCATTCTTACTTGTAGAGCAATTACTTCTTAATAAAGATTACAGAAAATATCTGGATAAAGTAAATATAGTTATGATTCCATTTGAAAATGTAGATGGAGGATACATTCACTATGAACTTCAAAAGGATAATCCAGAGTGGCAATTCCATATTGCTAGATTCAATAGTGTAGGTAAAGAATTTGCTAGAGACTATTTCAATGAAGATAGTAAATACACAGAAAGTAGAGCGTTGACTAAACTATGGCATAAGTGGTTACCAGATATATTAGTCGATAATCATGGAGTGCCAAAGCATGAGTGGGATCAGCAGTTTTCTGGATATACTTCACCTTGGTTTAAAGGGTTTTGGTTACCAAGAGCATTATTTTATGGATACTTCTGGTATTTAGATGATGAAAAATATCCGCAAAATAAGATATTAAGTGAAGCATTACAAGATGTTGTAAGTGATTATATTAATAATGACGAGGAAGTAACTAAGTGGAATGTTGATTGGCAAAACAGATTTGAAAAATATGCTCATAAGTGGATGCCTAAGTTGTTCCCAGCTAATTATTATAAAGATTTAATATACTACTGGTTACCATATAAGCCAAGTAATGATGCTTGGCATGTATCTCATAGATATCCATGGATAACTGCACTTGATTGGACTACTGAGGTTTCTGATGAAACTGCTCAAGGGGACTATTTAGACCTTTGTAGTAGAACACACAATATATCTGATATTGCTACAATAGACATGATGTATAAAGCTAAGTTTGAGAAGCATGAAGAGTGTTTAGAAAAAGATAATGAATTAGTGCTAAAAAGTGTGAGAGTAAGACCTATTCAAGTTTAAATAAAATACAAGACGGGGGAGATTTAACATGATTAAATTAATTGGTATTTTAATTATAGTTATAGGATTTGCACTTAAGCTAAATGCTATATCTATAGTAATGGCAGCAGGAGTTGTAACTGGTTTAGTTGGGGGGATGACAATACCGGAAATATTAACAACACTAGGAGATACATTTGTTTCTAATAGATATATGGCAATGTTTATAATTACACTGCCTGTTGTTGGAGTATTAGAAAAAAACGGATTAAAACAAGTAGCTGGAGATTTAATTGGGAAGCTTAAAAAAGCAACTCCTGGTCTAATAGCTATAGGATATACTGCGATAAGAGGAGCATTAGCTGCATTCAATGTAAGTTTTGGTGGAGTTGCAGGTTTTATAAGACCAGTAATATGTCCAATGGCTGAGGCATCTGTTGAAAAAGACGGAGTGAAATTAGAAGAAGAAGATAGAGATACTATAAAGGCAATGAACAGTGCGGCTGAAAATATTGCTTGGTTCTTTGGACAAGTTTTATTTATTGCAGGTTCAGGAATATTACTTGTTAAGAGTACACTAGAGCCATTTGGATATGAGATAGATCCTGCAAAAGCTGTTCAAGCAGAGATACCAGTATTCGTATTAGCAGTTGTTGTGTCAGCAATATACTTTATAATGATAGACAAAAAGATTATGAAAAAGTATAAGAAAAAATCAGGGGTGAAGACAAATGACAAGTAAAGATATTATAATGGAGATCATATATGTGGCATGTGGACTTATGGCTGCATATGTAGGGGTTAGAGCATTAAAAGATAAAGGACAAAGGAATAAGTTTGGAACAGCAGTGTTTTGGATATCTTTGGGAACACTATTAGGTTTAGGCAAATTTTTACCAAGTATAGTATCGGGAACTTTGGTAGTATTAATGACAATTCCTCCAATTCTTAATAAAGTATCACCTGGAATTAACAAAGTAATACCAGAAGAATACAAAAGAAAAATGGCAGATAAATTTGGAAATAAAATATTTATACCAGCTCTTACAATGGGAGTATTAGCATTAATATTTGGTATAGCACTACCAAATTTAGGAGCTTTAGTTGGGTTAGGATTTGGTATATTAGTTTCTGCAATAACAATACTAATAATGTCAAAGGATAGTGTTTTAGCAATACCTACAGAAGGTAAAAAGCTTTTAGATACTGTTGGACCACTATCAATACTTCCACAGTTGCTTGCATCACTGGGGGCTATATTTGCAGCAGCAGGTGTAGGTGATGTTATATCTAGTATGGTAAGTGGAGTAGTACCACAAGGTAATGTTACTATAGCAATAATAGTTTATGCTGTGTCTATGGCACTATTTACTATGATAATGGGTAATGCATTTGCGGCATTTTCAGTAATTACTATAGGAATAGGTATACCATTTATTTTAGAGTACGGATTAGATCCAAATGTTATTGGTATAATTGGTTTAACAAGTGGATACTGTGGTACTTTAATGACACCAATGGCGGCAAACTTCAATATAGTTCCGGTGGCTATTCTTGAGATGAAGGATAAGTATGGAGTTATTAAAAAGCAATTACCAGTAGCTTTAGTAATGTTAGTTATTCAGATTATATTAATGAGAGTTATGGGATAGCTTATAAAAGTAAAGAGGATGTAGATAAATTTTGATAGAACAGATTTATCTATATCCTCTTATTTATAGTCTAAATTGATTATATTTTTATTTATACAGTTCGTTTAATAGAATTAATTAAAGGTACTATATTAGATTTATCAGTAAAATCTATAGGATTAGTATAAGCATCAAGCATACCTTTTGTATCTTCATCTCTATCTTCTTCCTTTATACTTTTTAACTTTATTTTGAGCATGTTCATAAGGATTTTATTACCCAGACCTAATTTATTGTAGTTAAATCCACCTCTTAAGTAAAAGTAATTTATATTGTCAATACCTTCAAAATTCATTTTTTCTATACCATCAGTTGCCTCTTTTTTAGGAGATGAACAACCTACTGAATAAACAATTATTTTCTTATCTTTTAATTTTTTTATTTCATCTGATATAGTTTTAAATCCTTTTATACTAGCTGCACAAAGCCATCCCCCGTAAATAATTGTATCAAAGTTACTTAGTTCATTGATATCTAAGTCTTTTCTTTTAACACATTTAGCTCCAAGTTCTTTTGAAATCCAATTTGCATATCTTTCAGTAGTTCCATATTTAGATTCATAAATCACTATAACATTTCCCATAGTTATACCTCCTAATTATTCTTAAATAACCCATGAATTATAAAATCAATATAATCCTCAATTAATTTTTTATTGAACTCTTTATCATTATTACTAGATAGAATCATATTTGATATAAGACCGTTAATAGATATCCAAGAGAAAAAAGCATATCTTTCTGTATCTATAGGTCTAAGTAAACCTAACTTTAGGCATTTATCATAAAATATTTTAGTATTATTGATTCTTAAACTTTCTTTTTCTTCATCTGTAAAATCGAAATAAACTCTATCGATACCTTCAATATCGTTTAACATTATAGCTCTATATTCTTGTGGACTTTCTAAAATTAGATGTATATAGGTTCTATATATTGTTTTTAGATTTTCTTTTTCATCAATACTATCTAGTTTTAAAGTACTCATAGTCGATATAATTTTCTTTGCATTTTCTTGCCAGATTGAGCTTACGATATCTGCTTTGTTTTCAAAGTAGTTATATATCATAGCAGGAGAGTAGTCTATTTTTGAAGCTATCTTTCTTATAGATAGACCGGTATACCCTTCATTAATAATTATCTCACTAGCAGCTTTATATATTTCTTTTTTTATATTTTCTCTTCTTTCTTTTGCTCCCATAATTTCTCCTCTTGAAATAGTATGTAAACGATGTTTATTTTGTGAACACTGTTCATGATTTAATTATAGTTTATTGATTAATAATGTCAACAAATATATTTCCTTAAAATGGAAATACATTAAAATGAGATAGAGTCAGATATATCTTTAAAATATATGTTGAGATATATTTTAAAGATATATATAATTAATAGAAATATATTTCAAGGGGGATATGCTTATGAGTGAGATTGTAAAAGGATACTACAATGAAAATGCTATAATCGAGTGGAATAGATTAACTAACCCATATAGTAATATTGAATTTCAGACTACTTTATATATGATGGATAAGTATTTTAAAAGTACGGGTAAGGTATTAGATATAGGTTGTGGACCTGGAAGATACTCTGTTGAGCTTTTGAAAAAAGGTTATGATGTAACATTGTATGATATTTCTGAAGAAGAACTAAATGTTGCAAAAGAAAAGATAGAGGAATATGGATTAAAAGCTAATGAGTTTGTATGTGGAGATTGTACTGACTTGCACAGGTTTAATGATAATTCTTTTGATGCGGTGTTATTAATGGGACCAATGTATCATATACAGGATATTAAGTTAAGAGGTGAGCTACTTAAAAATATAAAGAGAATTTTAAAGAAAGATGGTGTAGCAATAGTAGCGTATTTAAATGGACTTGGTATTATAAAAGCAGCTTTGCATGAATGTAGCTATGAATATGCAAATCTTGAACATGTCTGTAAGCTCATGAAAAATAAGGCTTGGAGCAAGGAAGAATCATTTACAGAAACATATGTAGTGACACCTAGTGGAGCTATTAAGGAGATAGAGGATTCAGGTCTTGAGATAATTTCATACTTTGGTGCTGAAAGTTTTTCAGTTGGAATACATAGTGAGATAAAAAGAATAGCAGATGAAGATATAAAATGCTATGAAAATATTCTAGAGCTATGTAAACAAACTTGTGAAATGAAAGAGTATAGAGATTCAACAGAGCATATTCATTTTATTGTAAAGAGTACTACACCTTAAGCAGATTTATTGATAAAATATCTTTAATAGAGACTAGAAAAATAAAGGGAGAAGTATGAGTAAATATATTTTTATAACATCAAATTGTGAACTGCCAGAAGCTGATTTAACTAATGAAAAAATCATAACAGTCAATGAAGCAAAATCTTTGGGGATAAGACCACCCAATTGGTGTAGTTGGGAAGAGTTAGGAGAAGATATTGAAATTTCTTACTGTGAAAATGAAGATGATTCAGGAAACCTACTTATTCATAGAGAATATGGATGGGATGAGGAGCTAAGTTGTTGCAAAGATAATAAGTATACATATATGGTCAGATGTAGTTGTGATAAAAAAAGGGCTAAGCAATTGTTAGACTATATAAAAAATAATCATACTACAGGCGATTTATATATTTGTTCCATATGGGCAGGAGATAATGTAAAAATAATGCCTAAAGAAATATTAATAGATGATTTGAATATAGACTACATTATGAGGATAATGGATAATTTTAATTTTTGTTTAAAGATAAAGAATAACTTTTAAATAGAGTTATTTTTTATTTTTATGAAGAATTATTGTATAATAAGCCTTGTAATGATATGAGTAATGATTAAACATGGAGTCGGAAAACCCGACTGGTAGATAAGATCCGTTTATGGGTCTTTTTGTTTTGTATAAATATTTTTATAAAAATGGAACTAATTATACAAATTCATCAGTCTAATACTTGAAAACAAATAAATCAAAGTTTGATTAGGGATATATGAATATAAACTAGGAGGATGTAATGAACAACTTGATAAGAAAATCTAAAAAAGGTGATATAGATGCTTTCTTTCAATTAATTGAAAAACACAAAGCACCTATGTATAGAGCTTGTAAATCTATACTAAACAATGAACATGACATAGCAGATGCTATGCAGGAGGCTGTAATATCAGCATATAAAAATATAAAATCATTGAAAGATGAAGGCTATTTTAAGACATGGTTAACTAGGATATTAATAAATAAATGCAAAGATATTATTGCAAAAAATAAAGAAGTGCTTTGCTTAGATGATTATATCGAGGCATCTTATACTCAAGAATTTTTAACAGAATTTGAGTTAGATGAATTATTAGGGGATTTATCTAAAGAGCAAAGGCTTGTGATTTCTTTGTATTATATCTCAGAATTAAATACTAGAGAGATAAGTGAGATATTGAGAGAACCTGAGGGGACTATAAAGTCTAGATTATCAAGAGCAAAAGGCAAAGTGAAAGCTACTTACTTACAAAGGGAGGAAATGAACAATGCGTAAAAGTGATAAAGTTTATAAGATATTAGGAGATGAAGAAGTTCCATCATATATTGATTTAAAGCTTAAGGAAAGCAAAGATATCTTAAAAAAAGAAGCTAGAAGAAAGAAAATGGTAAAAAGTTTATCTATGTCAGCAGCTGCTACTTGCGTTATTGTAGCAGGGATAAGTTTAACTAATCCTTCTCTTGCTGCAAAAATACCTTTTATAGGGAATGTAATGAACAATTTAACAGAGGATAAGCCTTTTGCTGAGAAAATGAATATTGTAAAAAGTATAAAAAATGAAGATGCTAAGTCTATTAAAGAAAAAGTTGTAGATAAAGGAATTGGTGTTACTGTGCAAGAGGCTTACTGTGATGGAAGTAATATTTTTATTAGTTATATAATAGAGGTGGAAGATGGGGATTTAAATGAATATGATATTATTAATATAAATGATGTTGTTAATTATAGAGAGATAAGAGCTAGTTTTAGTGATGAGATGTTACAAACTTCTGATTATGCATTTAAGAAGGTAGATGATAGTACATATGCTGGTGTAGTTTATATTGATTTGGCAACTTATATTAATGAAGGTGTAGAAATTCCTGATGAGTTTGAGCTAGAGACAAATATACATAAAATATCCTCACGTCAAATACCTGGTGATAAGAGTAAGGTTGTAGAGGGTAGCTGGAGGCATAAATTTACTATTGAGAAAAATGATAGTAAAAATATAAAATATGAACCAAATCTTGAGAGTAATGGTGCGATACTAAAAAAATTGATTATTACACCAGGAACTACTGAGGTTGAAGTTGATATACCTAAGGAATTTGGTGATAGTGCCTATGTTTTAGTTTATGATGACAAAGGTAAAAGAGTACAAGATCATACTTGTAGTTATAATTTAGATAGTGATATTGGTACTTTAGCCTATCGTAAGTATGAACCTATTTCTGATGATTCAGAATATGCAGTGGTTCATATTGTAGATAAGGCCACACAAGAATTAAAAATATTGGCTGAGTTTAAAGTACCTCTTAAGTAGAATTTGATATTTTTTTACACTAAATTGACGAAAAGCCACCTCCTTTAGGTGTGGGGATGAAAGTCAAGGTCTTGGATTTAAGAAAAGTTAAATCAGCTATTGTAAACTAACATAACCTATGATAAATTATAAAATACAGGAGGTGTTAGTTAATATGCTGAAATCTAACGGAAATATAGTATACGATTGTAAATATCATATAATTTGGTGTCCAAAGTATAGAAAACAAGTTTTAGTTGGTGATGTAGAGAAAATGTTAAAAAACATTCTACCATACAAAGCCGAAGAACTTGGAGCAGAAATAATTGAAATGGAAACAGATATCGACCACGTTCATTTATTAATATCTTGTGACCCTCAATTTGGTATTCATAAAGTAGTAAAAGGATTAAAAGGATTTAGTTCTAAAGTATTAAGAGAGAATTTCCCACATTTAAAAAGTACAATGCCATCAATGTGGACTAATAGTTATTTCTGTGGAACGGTTGGTTCTGTAAGTCTTGAAGTTGTAAAACAATATATTGAAAATCAACAAGTAAGGACAAAAAAGAAATGATTAAGACGCATAGAGTAAAACTAAAGCTAACTCAATCTCAATTTGAACTAGTAAGAGAAAAGCAGATGGAATGTGCTAACTGTTGGAATGAAGTTGTTAGAATATCTAAAGAATACTACTTTGAGAATAAACAATGGATAAGTAACTATGATATACAAAAGTTAATCAAAGGTAGATATAACCTTCATAGTGCTACTATACAAGCCATAAGTGATAAGTTTAGCGCAAATAGAAAAACTATTGCAGAACTTAGAAAAAAGGGTAATACAAAGGCTAAGTATCCGTATAAAGAGAAGAAGTTTTATATAATTCCATTTAAAAATAGTGCTATAAACACTAATGCAATGGGGAACCTAAAAATATCTATGTCTAAAGGTAGATATTTGGAATTAGATTTTGCAATTGATAATATAAAAACTGCCGAAATAGTTTGGAGAAACGGTTATTATTTATATTATAGTTTTGATGATGGAATAGTTAATCCAACACCGAAAGGTACTAATACCGTAGGTGTAGATATGGGTGAAATACATTCAATTGCTAGTATAACTAATGAAGGTAATGGACTTATCATATCTAATAGAGAAGGTAGGAGTATTAAACAATTTAGAAATAAGATGTATTCTTATATATCTAAAAGACTAAGTAGATGTAAAAAAGGTAGTAGACAATCAAAGAAGTTATGGAGATTAAAGAATAAAATAAGAACTAAAACAAATAATCAATTAATAAATTTATATCATCAAACAACTAGAAAGTTTATAGATTTTTGTGTAGAGCAGAAAGTATGTGAAATAATTCTTGGAGATATAAAAGGGATTGAGAAAAATACTAAGAAAAAGAAAAGATTAAATAGAGTTAATAGACAGAAAATATCTCAAATGGAGTATAGTCGTATTAAAGACTATATAAAATACAAAGCAAAAGAGCAAGGTATTGAAGTTAAGTTAGTCAAAGAAAACTACACTTCTCAAACTTGCCCAAAGTGTTCTAAAAAACACAAGCCATCAGGTAGAACATATAGTTGTACTTGTGGTTATGAAACTCATAGAGATATAGTTGGAGCATGGAATATTCTGAATAAAAAACATAAATATGGTTTGGTAGACTTTAGAATAAACCATAAGCAACCAATAAATATAAAGTAATTCGCCCACACGTGGCTCAAAAGTATCTACCGTTTAAGGTAGTAGTGGCGAAGACACCGCCCATGTAGCTTGGCTTTGTAACCACCTCTGTTGTACTGTTTAGGTATAAATAAGTGAGTTAGCCACCAAGAATCCCCTAGATTTATCTATGGGGAGAGTGTCAACTTATGTACTATTTACTATACTTTGTGAAAATTTATTGTAATTTGACTAAAGGATATATATACTGAACTAAAAGATAGTATTTAAAGAAAATTTAGTTATATATTATATAAATAAGAATCTAAGTTGAAATAGATATTACAGGGGGATTATTAGTATGAACGGAGAAAATATTGCAGTATTAATCATTGGAATTTTAGTAAATACAATATTTATTCTAATGGGTATGGTTTTAAAAAGTGGCTATGGGGCTGACTTTATAACCTTGTTTAATGAAAAAAAGCATGACAGAGCAAAGGCGAGTAAAATAGCTGGAAATAATCTTGTGATGATGGGAAGTTTATCAATATTAAATACTATGATATATTGCTTCTTAAATATAATAAAAATTAGTGAAAGTATGTATTCATGGATAGGTGGATGTATCGTTATCTTCTTTATAATTAGGATTGTAGTACAACTAAATAAGACAGCAAGAATAGAAGCAAAGTAATGGGGGGAGACATTTATGAAAGATAAATCATCGACAAAAAAATATAAGATAATAGTTTACATTTTCTTTTTTGCTATAGTATTTTTACCATCAATCCTCATAAATAATGTTGATTATAGTGGTCATAAACTGACTATGGAGGACAATAAAGTTAGAATTAAAACTAGAACCTTTAATAAAGAAGATATAAAAAATATTGAACTTTTAGAGGATGTTAACATAAGAAGAGGAAAAACTGGGACTTGGACAAATGTTTACTCCAGAGGATTAGCCGAGATTGATGGAGAAAATCAAGATGCTAGAGTTTATATATATAATAACAGTAATCCATCTATAAAAATTGAGTTAGAGGATGAAATAATTATTTATAATGAAAAAGAAAGTAATGATACTAAACTTGTATATAATAAATTGCTTGAATATAGAAAATAGGAGATATAGTAAATATATATAATTTTCCTACATAGATACCAAAATGCTACTTAAGGCCCTGTATAGTAAATCCGAAAACTCTTACTATACAGGGCTTATTATAGTTTAGGGCTATAGTCTAAACATCAAATCTGTTCTTTCTCCAACCTTATTGAATCCAAGTTTTTTATACATTTCTTTTGGAGTATCATCTTCATCGGTAACTAGATATACAGTGTGGCAATTCTCATTAAGAGCAATGTCAATCAAATACTTTAAAATACTTGTTCCATAACCCTTCCTTTGGTATTTTGGTATGACAGAGAAATCTTCTATTTTAGCAACACCATCATATATAAACAAATCGCAATTGCCAATTACATCTGGACCTTCATAGCATACATAAGCATTAACACCTGTATTAGAAGTATATACTTTTCCACGTCTATAAGCTCTTCTAGTACAAAAATCTTTTCCAATGGTAAACTCATCATGTTGCAAATCAGAATATAAAATATCATCTACCATTTCTTGATTAACAACTTTTCTGATATCACAATTAGATAAAGATTTTAAAACAGAAAAATTCTCAATATCAAAAGAATAAAACCCATTTATTGATATGTCTGGCTTATTATCAAACTTTGAAAGTATAGAAGGGTCAATAGATGAGTTTAATAGTATGTTACAATAGTCCCTAACTTCAAGTATACTATATGAAATTTCATTATCTATTGTGCTTATAAGTTTAGATTCTGCCATTTCTTTTCCTATAAAAGTAAAATTGTGATAATACATATCTTTTAGCTGATTATCCCGAAACCTAATTATATCTTTATTATCTTCAGATTCTGAAAAGCATTTTGTGTATTCTAGCTCGCATTTTATAATATCTTGATTTAATTCTTTCATAAAATCCCCCCGAATGATTCTTAATTAGAAACAATAAACATGTTAATTTATTATATACTATCAATATTTATTGTATTAATAAAAGTTAAAGTATGCAAAAAATAATTAAAAAGTAGCGAACAAATATACATTTTAGAGAAAAGAACAATTGTAAAAATATGTAAAAGAATATATAATTTATGAGTGATTAATTTGTAATTATACAAAATACTTTGAGGGAGAAAAATATGAAAAAAAGAATGATAGTTGCTTGTGTTACAACAATATTAGCATTGATGCTTTCTGGTTGTAGCAGTAAAAATGAGGCAAACACTGAAAAAGTTTATGGTAGCAGTACAGAGATAACTATAGAGGAAATTCTAGATGGACATGCCCTAGGGGATGGAGAATCAGTAGAAGTTGTTGAATCTACTCCAGAGAAGAATAAACAAGAGATTGAAGAAGCTATAGAAAATATTTTACAAGCAAATAAGGGGTATGAATATTATAAAGTAGTAGGAGCACAAGGAGATTGGAAGGAAGAGTACAACGATACCAATACTGGTAGATCTTTAATAAATGAATACAATATAAGTGGTAGGCTAAAAAATAGATCAGAATTTAACATACCTACTGGAGAAAGTACAATGATTTACCTAAATGAAGAAACTAATGAGTATGAAGGCAGTACGGAAGTACTTGCCGATAATCTTATAGAAGAGAATAAGAAGCTTATTGGTCACTCATATATAGAAGATTATCTTGAAAATGTAGTTGGACTTGATACTGAGAAAGAGGTATTTGAAACTAAAGAAAAACAAGGGGATTATTTTATTTATAGCACTAAGCATGGGTATAAGGTTTGTGTAAACACTAAGAATAATATGTTAGAACGTATAGTTAAAATATCTGATGATACTAAGGGAAAGTTTACCTCTGATGTACTTTATGAATTTAAGGTATTTGACAACTTTACAGATGAAGAATTATCTATAAATGCAGAAAGTGATGATAATATAGATTTTTCTAAAATAGAAATAATAGATAATGGTAAGCAAGAAGAGGTTTCTGGAGAATCTGTAGGCTAGACTTTAAATATAATTAAACAATAACAATAAAAATACCAACAAATAAATTTGTTGGTATTTTTCTATACAAAGTGTAATCTCATATGTAGTATTTATTATTAATTTAATAAATCTATTATAAGCTCTTTTACATCTTTAGGTAAGTCTTGCAGTAAATTTCTTTCTAATAAATGCTTGTGCTTTATGCCTTCTTTCACAAAATACTCTTTTAATAATACTACTCTTTTCTTTGGGTCATTCATAACTTTATAAGCCACTATCCAATCCTCTAAAGAGGTTAGATATACTGTTGTATTATCTACAAACATCTTATTTACAATAGCATCTTTATCCAAAACAAACCTATAAATATTATTATCACCTATATCTATTTTAAAGTCACCCATAAACTCAATCATTGTATCATCAACTATATAACCGAAAAACTCCTTAGTTCTAAAAGGTTCCTTAGATGGTAATTCAACAGGAGTACCTATACTATCCATAAAATCTTTTATTTTAGATGTATCATTAGGATCTATTAAAATATCTATATCATTAGGTTTTTTTACCAAATTATAATGATTTAAGAGTACAGAGCCACCTATTGCCCAAGTACAATTTAATTTATTTAATCCATCTGCTATTTGTTTTAATATTTTTTTATTCATATTTCCTCCTAAAGATAAACTCTTATACTAATATATCTTAATATACTACTAAATAGAAAATTTTCATAGTAAAAACAGAACCTTAAATTATTGTAATTATTAGTCTAGCTCAATATATTTGATATTTTAATAAGAATTATAGTAGGTTGTTCTTTAGTTGGTGTTATAGGATTGTTTCTTGGTATTACTGCAAACAAAGATAAAGTTTCTTATCATTTAGTTGAAGTAAACTTTAGAGATGGTAAGAGGAGTATGTTTAAGATTGTTGATAATGAACTTGAGATACTAGTGAAAGATGTATTTTAAATAGTATCTATATACGTGAAGATAACATTAAGTAATAATAGAACAGGCTATAAATAGTTTTTACAATACTATTTGTAGCCTATTTTTATTTTATCCTATTTTTATAATATTAAAAGTAACTGCATTTACACCATTATCACAAGTAGTTATAGAGCTACTTCCGCTAAACTCACCGTCATTTTTTAATTTTAAAGTAGCATTAGCTGGAATATAAATTATAGCATCACCAGCTAGAGCAACACAGCTTATGATATCAGGGGAGAAGAAACCAAAGCTTGCTTGAGTGTTAGGTTCTTGAACATCATTTACATATAGACTTACACGTTGGTCAACAAAATCATTAGGATTGTCATTTCTAGAAACACTTACTGCAACTCTGAAGTTTATATGATATACTCCAGCTTTTTGAACCAATACAGTAGTCGGGCTTGAAAGAGTTATATCTGGTGTAGTTGGACCTGTAAAATTAAAAGGAAAATCTGACTCTAGGTCAACTGTAACAAAATCTGTTTGCCAAAAAGTTGCATAGCTAGGTGCTAGCGCTGTAACTTCTCTTAATGTCTCGCATATACAATTTAATGCTCTTGTAAGCGCTCTATCTGTATAGCACACAAAGTCATTGCAATTTTGGTTTCCACAATTGCAATTACACTTATTATTGGAGCAATTATTACAATTATTAGACATTAAGTATCACCTCCTAATTATAATATATGTGATTAACTTTACTATGTTACAATGTACGACAGTATTTCCCTATAAACAACTAAAAAGACATGTGAAGATAATATGAATTAGGTCACAAAATGGTCACATAATTTTATTAGTTAAGGATAATAAAATACCCCCTTACTAAACTAAGGGGGTAAATAAAGGCTTTTTAAATGATTATTTTTTAGAATAAGAAATATTAGCAGAGAGATTATCTATGCTAGATGTGAGGTTAGCAAGCTTACCTTCAATCCTAATCAACAAATACATTGATATAGCAATTGGAAAGCCAACATTAGCTATCAAAGTCTGCATATTATCCATAAAATCACTCCTATACTACTAAATCATAATCAGTAGTGTCAGTCTTAACAACTTTAGCCTCTAGAGCCTCAACCAATTCAGAACCATTTGGAGCAAAGATATTATTATTTACAATAACCTCCATAGCATCTTTTATATCTTGTTCACTAACATCACTTCTAGGATCAGCAACAGTCAATGAAACTTTATTTCCAGCAGTAGTTTTAAAAGTCATAACAAGTTTTAAAGCAACATTCATAATTTAATTCCCCCTATTTTTAATTAATTTAAAATATTATTCTGCTAAAGTAGTATTGTCTACTTTGGACACCTCGTACATGTCATGTTCCTGAAGTGAAGATATTGCAGTAGCTACAGCATAGATTGCATCATTTGAAGCTATAGGCTTTACATTAGCATAACTTCTAGTTTTAATTATTGCCTTTCCATGAGTATCAGCTCCATGATTAAATCTAATTTTTAGAGTCGATGGTTCTCTTAGTACAACAACAGCCATATATATTACCTCCTATAAATTTATTATCAAATAAAATATGATTGTAAGCTTAATAAGATTTTATTAAGTAAATTTCATTTGATAATTATATATTAGATGGTATAGTGTGCATGTAGTTAAAACATGTGTCTAAAACATTTATTATAAAAAATGTTGCCACTTTATATGAAAATAATTTGGTTATTAGGGTACAAGAAATATATTATTGTTGTAAAATTATAAGTAAGAAGGGGGAGGGGTAGTATGAGAATTAATATTGAAGATATACCAGAAAATTTGCATAGTATAATTGACGTTGTTGGAGAAGACAAGTTTATTGAGATAGTAAAGCTACATGGAGGAGATAACCTATACATACCTACCTATAAAAAACTTTTTAAAGCATCAAGAAATCAAGAGATCATAAGCAAATTTAATGGGGCAAATGCTAGTCAGCTTGGAAGGCAATACAATCTTAGTGCAAATCAAATAAGAAGAATAGTTAATATGGAAAGAAAGTATATGTAACTTACAAGTATGGGAATTGATAAACAAGGAGTATATACAAAGATTAAAGGATATTTTAAAGGTAAAATAAGGCAAAAGTTGGATTGTAAATTAAAAGAGTAATAATATTAAACATTATTACTCTCTTTTTTGTTAAATAAAATCTATATTACTTAACCCAAGTTACAACCTCATCCATTGGTTGTCTTAACTTAGGGCTTGCTTCATTTTTTCTATATCCAAATGCGCAAGTTACAGTTACTTGGAATTTATCTGTATCTAATAAGCCTCTGTCTACAAGTATTTTTGTAAGAGCCTCTTTATCCATACCACCTATTACGCAAGAATCTATATTAAGCATAGCAGCACTTAACATCATACTAGATAGTGCTATATAATTTTGCTCATTGGCATAGCTTTGCATATCTTTATCATCTTTAAGTACCGTTCCCTCAAAGCTCTTCATAAATCCTTTCATCATAGATGAAACTTCTTCAGGAAGTTTCTTAACATCCTTTAATATATAATCTATATAAGCTGAATCAGATTTTATTTCTTTTGGAGTTCTGCTTAAGTAGATAACAAAGTGACTACACGTAGATATTTGCTTAGTTCCTCCAAAACAAACTCTACTTAGTTCTTCTTTTAAATCATGGTTTTCTACAACTATAAATTTCCAAGGCTCTATACCCATAGAACTTGCTGCAAGTCTTCCACCTTCTAAAACTACGTTTAACTCTTTATCATCTATTTTTTTAGTTGCATCAAATTCTTTACATGCATGTCTGAAATTTAAAACTTCCATTACTTCATTTGTATTCATATTTAATTCTCCTTTTGTAAAATATAGTAGTGAATACTAAAATATATATCGGTATTTACCGATTAATAAAGTTATAATATCATACAAGACAAATAATGTCTAATAAAATTTATAAAATAATTTTCTCAAACATTTTAAATACTACTGTATTATTGACAGAATCTATATTATATATAACAATAGTAAGTATTAATAAAGGAAGAAAGAGTGGATAATCATGGATTGTATAAAGATAATAAAAGCACTATCAAATAAAACAAGATTTAATATTTTATTATGGTTAAAAGACCCTAAATTAAATTTTGAAGAGTTTGGCTGGCAACCTCATAATAATGATGAAGATTCAAAACACTATGTGTGTGTAGGGTACATACAGAAAAAATCAGGAAATTCTCAGTCAACAATTTCAGAGCATCTATCAATTTTAGAAAAGGCAAATCTTTTAAGATCTCTTAAGATTGGTCAGTGGACTCTTTATGCAAGAAATGAAGAAGAGATAATAAAAATTAAAGATTATATAAACGAAGTATTATAGACTGATATTACGTATTAATATATAAAGAGCCGTATCATAAATAAATAGATACGGCTCTTTATATATTATCTAAGCTTTAAATACTGTATTATCTTCTTTTATAGTTTCTAAAACTTTTATATTTTTAATTTCTGATTTTTCAACTTCAAGAGGATTCTTATCTAGTATTACAAAGTCAGCTACTTTACCTTCTTCTATAGTTCCCTTTGTATTTTCTTCAAAGCATTGGTAAGCTCCATTTATAGTAACAGCTTTTATAGCTTCTATTATTGGTATTCTTTGATCTTCACCTAATACTCTACCACTTTGAGTCTGTCTGTTAACAGCATTGTGTATAGCTAGTATTTGGTTTGGCATTTTTACTGGAGGATCCTGATGTATTGTAAAGTTTATTCCTCTTTTTAATGCAGATGCGGCAGGACTTATTCTATTAGCTCTATCTGGTCCAAGTACTGATTCATAATGATAATCTCCCCAATACCAAATATGGTCTAAGAAGAATGTTGGTATAATACCTAGGTCTTTCATTTCATCTAATTGATCTTCTCTTACTGTTTGAGCATGTACCATTACTGGTCTTAAATCAGTTTTATTTCCTGTTAATTCTAAAGCTTTTCTATAACATCTTATAAATTGGTCAGCTGATGCATCACCATTACAATGAACATTTACTTGTATATTGTTTTCTACTAAAGTCTTAAAGTAGTCAGTTACTACAGAATCTTCTTGTGTTTTATATCCACAGTAATCAGCAGAATGTCCTTGTGGAACTTCATAATAAGGTTTAGTTAACCAAGCAGTCTTACCTTGAGGTGATCCATCTAACCATGTTTTACCACCCAATAATTTGTAGTGGTTATGATATTTTCTAGTTGGAGTACCTTCATTTTTTAATAACTTCATAGTTGTATGCTGTATTGCAAAACCAACAATATCTATTATTAAAGATCCGCATTGAGCTGCACCCTGTAGTAATTGATTCATACCTTCATCAACACTTGCATCTTGAGCTGTTGTAATACCTAGGGAAGCATATATTTCTTGAGCTTTTTTTATTGAATTCATAAGTGTTTCTACTGAAGGGCCAGGTATAAGTTTTTTCTTATCTGGGTCTAAGCAAGCATTTTCTTCTAGAACACCATTTGGTTCTTTTGAACCTTCTACAGTTCTTACAACTCCACCTTCTGGTACTTCATAGCTTTCACCTATGTAACCTAACTTTTCTAGTGCTATTGAGTTTGCCACTGCTAAGTGTCCAGAAGCATGACTTACATATATAGGTATATCTTTTGATACAGTATCTAAATCAAACTTAGTTGGATGCTCTTGGTTTTTAAATTTGGTATTATCATAACCAAACCCGATTAACCATTCACCTTCTTTAGGTGGATTTTCTGCTAATGATTTTTTTAGTATTTGTAAAAATTCCTCTTTAGAATTAGCTTCACTTAAGTTTACTACCATTAAAGTTTGAGACACAGCAACTATATGACCATGTGGGTCAATAAATCCTGGTAACATTGTTTTTCCTTGTAAATCTACTAATCTAGTATCTTGATCCTCAAGAGACAGTATTTCTTCTTTAGATCCTACTTTTAATATATTTCCATTTTCTACTAAAACTGCTTCAACTGTAGGATTTTTATCATTTACAGTTACGATGGTTCCATTATAATAAATAGATTTTTTCATTTTATCATCTCCTAAAAGTTTAACATTTAATATATTTATTATACAATATATGGCAAAACATAAATATCAGTTTATTTAAAAATGCAAAACATAATTTTATTATTTGTAAATAAAGTAAGATTATCCTGTATTTTATTTTCAGAATAATTATATCTTTTGGGTAAAATTTTATATTATTTCGTATTAATTAGGATATATTGGTATTTTTATGAATCTATGATATCATAATTAATAAAGATTTTAGGAGGATATTAGATGATTTACTTCTTAAAAGGTGAAAAGCAGGATTACTATGTAAACAAAGTGATATATGAAATTAAGAAAATACTACCAACTGCATATAGATGTTGTGAAGACAGTGAGGATGGAGAAGCTGTAGCTGGATGTGATGCTAGTGGAAAAGTAGTGCTTTGGATAACATTTGACCCAAGAGATAGAGAAGAAATGGACAAACATATAGAGAAAGGTACTTTATTAGATTATATTAAGTTAAGTATGGAAGATTAGATTATTAAGTTAAAATATATATTATAAATTAGGAGAGCAATAAAATGAAAAAGAAAGTTACTGTAGTAGGAAGTTTTATAGTTGATTTAATGGCGAGAACACCACATTTACCAAATCCAGGAGAAACAGTAAAAGGGTTAAGTTTTAAAATGGGACCAGGAGGAAAAGGTTCTAACCAAGCAATAGCAGCTAAAAGAGCAAATTGTGATGTTACTTTTATATCAAAAGTAGGAAGCGATGAATTTGGTGAAATGGCACTTAATACATTCAAAAGTGAAGGTTTAGATACAAAGTATATATTTAAAGATGATGCTTTAGAAACTGGAACTGCATTAATAATGGTTGATGATACAACTTCTCAAAATGAAATAGTTGTTACTTCTGGTGCATGTGATAACATAACTAAGGAAAACTTAGAATTATGCAAAGAAGCTATAGTAAATAGTGATATATTACTTACTCAGTTAGAAATAAATAGAGATGCAATAGAATCTACTATTAAATTAGCTCATGAAAATAATTCTTTAGTAATATTAAATCCGGCCCCAGTACAGGAAATAAGTGAGGACACACTAAGATTAGTAGATATAATAACTCCAAATGAAGTAGAGGCATCAATACTTACAGGATGTGAAGTAGTAACTGTTGAAGATGCAAAGATTGCAGCTACTAAACTTCAAGACAAAGGAATAAAAGATGTTGTTATAACTTTAGGTAAACAAGGTGTTTATGTTAAGAGTGGTAAGGAAGATAAATTTATTGAGTCTTATAAAGTAGATGCGATAGATACTACAGGAGCAGGAGACGCCTTTAATGGGGGATTTGTAACAGCATTATCTGAAGGAAAAGATATATTTGAAGCATGTAGATTTGGAAATGCACTAGCTGCACTATCAGTAACCAAGATTGGAACTGCACCATCTATGCCGCAGAGAGAAGAAATAGAAGTTTTAATGAATAAATAATAAAAGTATAAAACTTAGTATAATTAATAAGATCCAGTCGGAATTCTCGACTGGATCTTTTATTAGATAGAAAATTAAATAATTAGACTTGAATTTATTTTAGTACTTTAAACCTGATTTAGACTCTCTAAGATTAGTAATAAATTTTGCTGCTAATAATAATCCACTAAATAAAATTGTTGCTAACATAATCATTTTTTTCATGGTAAAGTCCTCTTTCTTTCTATTATTTTCTTATATATATTATAATAGGAAAACATTTTTTAAAAAAGACTATATTTCTATTGAATATTCTGATAAAATATTGATTATGCGGTTATTTTACATAATACAACAAATTAAGATATGTATGGAGACGAAGAATCAAAGCTATATGATTTTACTAAAGGATATTTTTAGTGAAAGGTATGGCTTTTTTTGTTTATTTATATATAATAAAATTTATAACAAAAGAAAAAGGTGAGACGAATGGACTTTAAAACAGTTAACGACATACTAATTAAAAATACAGATAATCTTAGATTAAGCAGAGGAAATACTTATTATAAAGATGGATATATAGATGATGTAAATTATGAAAGGCAAGATAGTTTATTAAGTATATATGGACAGGTTGAATCAGAGCATCAAAATCGTACATATAATAGCCATATTATTATGGATTTGGATGAAAAAAGCATAGTATCAGCTATGTGCGATTGCCAAGATTGTATATCAAGGACTACCTCATATAAGCCGGCAATATGTAAGCATATAGCAGCCATAACACTTGATGTGGTGAACTCATTAAGAAAAGATATTATTAATAACCTAAAACAAAAGACTGATACTGTAAAAGATAAGCACAAGCTTTCTAGAAATATGGATTTTATAAACAAGGATTTTTTAAATTACTTTAACAGCAAGCCTAAGGAAAAAGTTAATTTAGAAGTAGTCTTAGAATTGGTGGGAGACTATTCTGTAAGTGCTGACTTTAAAATAGGTATTGATAAGATGTACGTATTAAAAAATCTTAGAGAATTTGCATATGCAAGACTTGAAGGCAAAGACCTTATATACGGAATAGATTTTGCATACAATCCTGTAAATAACTACTTCTCTGAAGAAGATGAGAAGCTTGTAGATATGATAGAGGAGTATGGCATGAATCTTTCTAGCATATCTTCTCCAAATAGTTTTAGATACATGAATGTAAATGGATCGGCATTAAGGCGTTTGATTGAGATTTTACAATATAGAGATTTTGAATTTAAATATAGAAATCTTTATTATAATCCAAGAATTATAAAGGGAGAACTTCCTATAAATATAGATTTAGAAATGGGAAATGAAGAAATAATTCTAAAAAGCCATGACAAACTTCCTATTCCTATAACACAAAGTGGAGATATAGTTTTTTATGATGGAAACATTTATTTATTAAGCAAGGAAAGTGGAATTTACTATAATAAGCTACACAAAGTATTAAATGAATTTAAAGAGATTAGATTTGGCAAAAATGATGTAAGTGAAGTACTTACAAACATGGTTCCAAAGCTTAACAACATATCAAGTGAAGTGATAGTAGATAAAAAAATAGAAGCAAATATTTCCAAAGAGTTAGTAGTTAAATATTATTTTGATCTAGAAAACTCAAATATAACTTGTGATGTTAAATTTGAATATGAAGGTGAAGATGAGGGTAAATTTATAATAAGAGATCTTCAAAAAGAAGAAGAAGCAATATATAGATTATATACTAATTACTTTGAAAAATATAAGGATAAGTATATATTTAGAGGAAACGGCTATCAAATATATGATTTCTTGGGTAAAGAAATCAATAGACTTAGAAATATAGGCGAGGTGTATTACTCTGATAAGTTAAAAGAAAAGAAGATTTATAGCTCTAGTGCTATTAAAGTTTCTTTAGGCGAGGAAGTAAATCATTACCTAGAGTTTAAGTTTGAAATTGAAGGTGTTCATGAAAGTGAATACAAATCTATTATAGATGCGTTTAAGGTTAACAAAAGATTTTACAAGCTTGGTAATGGAAGCTTTGTAAATTTAGAAGATAAAGAAACTAGAGAGATGTTTAAGTTAATGGAGAGTTTAGGCTTTACTAGTAGTATGAAGGATATGAAAATAAATAGTAGTAAAGCTTTGTTTATTAATAATTTGATGACAGATAAAAAGATTCCTATAATAGATGGAATAGATAATGTTAAAGAAGTAGTAGATAAATTTAATAATCTTAAAAACTTAAAATGTGAAGTGCCAAAAGATTTAAATGCTAATCTTCGTGACTATCAAGTAGATGGGCTTAATTGGTTTGAAACCCTAGATTACTGTGGATTTGGTGGAATACTAGCTGATGAGATGGGTCTTGGTAAGACCCTACAAACCATAGGATTTTTATTATCAAAACAAGGAAAGAAAAGCTTGGTTATAACACCTACATCGCTTATTCATAACTGGAAGAGTGAACTTGATAAATTTGCACCAAGCTTAAAGATAGGTATAGCACATTCAGTTAAAAAAGAAAGAGAAAAAGTAATATCTAGTATTGATGATTACGATGTAATACTAACTACTTATGGAGCTTTAAGAAATGACTTAGAAAAGTATGAGGAAATAGACTTTGACTACTGTATAATAGATGAAGCTCAAAATATCAAAAATCCAACTACAGTAAGTACTGATGCAGTAAAAGCAATAAGAGCAAAAAGTAGATTTGCACTTACTGGTACACCAATAGAAAATAACTTGGTAGAGCTATGGTCAATATTTGACTTTGTTATGCCTGGATACTTATATAATTTGAATAAGTTTGACTCAATATTTATAAAAGATAAATCTCAGATAGAAAATTTAAAGAGAATGATAAGACCGTTTATACTAAGGAGAACTAAGAGACAGGTTATAAAAGAGTTACCAGATAAGATAGAAAAGCAATTTTTAGTAGATTTAAATAAAGAACAAAGAAAAATCTATAGCGTGTATGTAGAAGATATTAAGAAAAATCTTAAAGAAAAACAGGATATAAAAAATAAAATAACAGTATTCTCTTACTTAACAAAGCTTAGACAATTGTGCTTAGACCCAAGTGTAATAATAGAAGGATATAAGGGGAAAAGTGCTAAGACTGAGGCTTGTTTAGAGATAATAAAGGAATATGTTGAGATAGACAATAAAATATTAGTATTTTCTCAATTTACAACAGTGCTACAAAATATAGGTAAGAAGTTGACTAAAAATAATATAGAATTTAGTTATTTAGATGGTCAAACTAAGGCAATAGATAGAATTAAGCTTGTAGATGAATTTAATGAAAGTAATGAAAAGAAAGTGTTTTTAATTTCGCTAAAAGCAGGCGGAACAGGTCTTAATTTAACTTCTGCAAATACTGTAATTCACTTTGACCCCTGGTGGAATCCTTCAGTAGAGAATCAAGCAAGTGATAGGGCACATAGGTATGGTCAAAGAGAAGTAGTTGAGGTTATAAAGTTAATTGCTAAGGGCACTATTGAGGAAAAAATTGTAAAGATGCAGGATAATAAGAAGGAATTGATAGACGATATTATAGATGGTAATTTATCAGATGGTGGAATGTTAAAGTCATTGACTGATGATGAACTGTTGGATTTATTTAAGTAGTTTGTTTAAAGAATTATATAATTTTATTTTATAAAGTCATTGATTATTTAAAGATTTTGTATATATTTTGTATGATTTGTAAATTTTTTGTATATTTTTCATTATTTCTTATATTTTACTAGATTTATATAGTAAAATATAAATATATTTTAATTGGAGGTGTTTAAATGAAAAAAATATTACTTATTTGTTCTTTAATTTGTACATTTGCGTTAGTAGGTTGTTCTTCAGACTCGAAAGTTAAAGACGTATCTACAAACGATATAAAAGAGGCTATATTATCAGAAAAACTTATTGACGAAGAGAACATTGACGATATTGATGCTAAGGAATTTTATGGTTTTGAATCTGTTAAAGATAAGATAGAAGAAGGTTTTAAGCTTGGTGCTATGATAAATGTTAGGCTAAGAGATGTTATCGTTGTAAAAACGTCAGACCCAGAAGCTATAACTAAAGCTTTAGAAGAGTATAAGGAAAATTCTTTAAGGATGTTTGCTGATGGATACGGTGGGGAAGACAATATTGAAAGTGTTTCTAATTCTATTTTAAAAACAGCTGGAAATTATGTATACTTTATAGCTACTCCTAATGCATCAGATATAGAAGCATCTATACTAAAGGTTATAAAAGAGTAGTAGAGAGAGCTTTTGAATAATGTAAATTAGCACAAAGTCCAGCAAATAAACCTGCTGGACTTTAATGCTTAATATTTTAAATAGTCTATTTCAAGAAAGGTGGTTTATTATGAAAAAAAGAATAAAGATACTAATGATTGTATCAATAGCAAGTCTTTTAGCTATTGGATGTGAGAAAGATGTTTCTAAGAAAAATGATAAGCCTGATGAAGCAAATAAAAAAGCAGAGCAAGTAGTAGTTAGTGAAGAAAATGATATACCTTATTTAAAGACAGAAACAGGTGAGATTGATTATACAAATATAGATAATAGTATAATTGATGAGCGTTATGAGAAGGTAAACAAAAAAGATTTAAAGTATGAAACGATTAAGAAGAATAATGATAGGTCAGATGAAGAGCAGATAACTAAGATTATAGTGGCAGAACCATTAAGAGATAAAAATTATGCAAGTATATTACAGGGGTATACTTATTTTTCAGAAGTTAATCCAACAAGGGTTGCATACGATGAGGCTATAGAATTGGTTAACAAAGTTCTTCCTGATGATATAGTGAAGGTAAAAGAAGAAGAAGATACTGATGTTAATAAAAAGTATATATTTTACAGTTCAGAGAAAGGTAATTTTGTTGTAGGATTATGCTATGGATATGAATTTAATGAAAATAATGAAGAAGAGTTAAGAAAAGACATTATCGTTGGAATTGATTATCTTAGAGAGGTATAGTGATACATCAATATTTGATATTTTAGAGATATTAATATGCAAATAAAAAGGAGTGGATTTTTATAAAAAAGTTCCACTCCTTTTTATTTTGAAAATAGATTAATTTCACAAAGAAGTTATTCCAGTTGTTTATGTGATGTTTAAAGCAGGACTTAGAGTATCAGATGATTTAGAGTTAACGCATGATTGTTTAGTTAAATTAAATAATAAATATTGGATAACGATAGATATAGAAAAAGTTTATGTAGAAGGTCATAGAATACCTATTGATGATGAACTAGCTAATATGTTAGCAGTTTTAATTAATGATTTTAAACAATATAGCAATGAAGACAACAATCCTAAAAATTATATATTTGTTAGATATAAAGGTTCTCGTAAAGATAAGCCATATTGTCAAAAATGGATTAGAAGTGTACTTAATTTATTTGCAGTAGATTATAATATAACCGATGAACTTGGAAATAGATATCACTTTAAAAATCACTCTTTTAGACATACTTACGCCATAAAAATGTTAAATGGTGGTGCTGATATATATATATAAACAGTTATAATATAATTATATTATAACTGTTTACTTCACAATTGTTATCTAATCCGAAATAAAGATGATTCTAGTATGATATAGATAAATAGTAATTTGTCGTGGAGTTAATTATTACAACTTAAAAACTAATATGTATTGTCTACTTTCGGTTTTAGGTATAAAAAATATGCCTATCAACTGTTACATCGGTAGGCACATTGTTATCAAGATTTTAGTCAATTTTCTTGTTTCATCATGATATGATGATGTGATAATAAATTAAAATTCTTTTCGCTTATATATAGAAAGAGAGATAAAATAAGAAGATATAAGCATTATCGCACTAATAACAATCCAACCTATTCTATAAATCATATCTGCATTGTTTAGATTAATCAAGTATGGTGCTAAAATTACACTTCCACCATTAAATAAAAACAACATAATTCCCGTGGAAGTAAGTAGGAGTGTATTTACTTTATCTGCTCCAAATTTTAATACTAATGGATATAAAAGTGCTGGAACTAAAAGAGAATATGTAATTCCAAAACTGTATCCATAGCCAACTCTATCAAGATTCATTGGTTGAGCTGAAATAACAGATAATAATACTACAGTAAGTGTAGTAAACAAAACTCCTATAATAGAAAAAATTATGAAAGAAATATATCTTGCCCTTGTAATATCACGTATTTTTACTGGTAAAGTTCTTTCATATTTACTCCAGTTTGAAGTGTTATCCTTTTGAAGGGCAGTTCCAGCCAAACCTGTAAAATTTATTATTTGTCCAACTATCAATATTGTTAAAATAGTATCATTATTGGTGATTATCTCTGCTCCAATTATGACTGCAAAATTTACAACAATGCAAAAAGCTATATTCCATTTTAAAGCACTTCCAACTGAATAAAAATTATTTCTTATTAAACCCTTCATTTTATTTGTTCTCCTTTTGTAATAAGTGGTAAAATTTCATCAATACTTGTTACATCTATAGTAATATTTGGATATTTTTTTGAAAAACTAACTTTATCTGAAATTAAAGCTTCAATTTGCAAGCCTCTTTGTCTGTAAGAAATATATTCAGATTTTTGAAGTTTATCAAAATCATTTCGTTTCATACGGGCAATACCATACTCATAAATTAAAGCATCTTTACTTTCTGTTAAAATAATTTTACCATCATCAATAACCGCAATATAATCAGCAATCTTTTCAAGGTCACTGGATATATGAGATGATATTAAAATAGAGTTATTCTCATCTTCTACAAAATCTAAAAATGTATCTAAAATTTCTTCTCTCACAACTGGGTCAAGACCTGCTGTAGCTTCATCTAAAATTAGAAAACGTGCTTTATGAGAAAGAGCAATACTGATTGAAAATTTCATAGTCATACCACGAGAAAATGTTTTTATCTTTTTATCACTCGGAATTTTGAATTTTTCAAGATAAGAAAAAAATAAATCTTTATCCCAATTTGTATAGATATCCGACAAAATCTTTTCTATATTCTTCGCCGTTAAATCTTGGTTAAAATTAACGGTATCAAATACAACACCAATGTCTTCTTTAATAGAAATGGCATCATCAGTCATATCGTAACCGAAAAATTTTACTGTTCCACTATTCTTTTTAATAATATTTAAAATTGCATTGATTGTGCTGCTCTTTCCAGCACCATTTTTTCCCACAAAGCCCAAAATGGAGCCTTTAGGGATACTAAAAGTCACATTATCTAATTTGAAATCCGTATTTTCATAAACCTTACAAAGGTTTTCAACTTTTAAAGCGTAATCCATTTATTAATCCTCCTCATAGAATATTTTAAGTAGTTCTGTTATTTTTTCTAACTTAATACCGTTGGTGCGAGCAATATCAGCCGCTATCATTAAATGCTCTTCAACTTGTTTTTGCTGCTCTTCTTGTATAAAATCTTTATTCTGAGCAGCTACAAAGCTTCCTCTTCCAACGGTGGTTTCAATAAAACCATCTCGTGTTAAGTCTTCATAAGCCTTTTGAACTGTTATTACACTAACATGAATTGTTTTAGCAAGTGAGCGCATAGAAGGGATTGGGTCACCTGTTTTTAACTCTCCACTCATAATCATAGCTTTCATTTGTGATGTTATTTGTTCGTATATTGGCTTACTTGTATTACTACTGATTATAATTTCCACATGGCATCTCCTTTCGTTATGTAGTGTACTTATTGTATAAGTACATTATAGGCAATTAATACCATATCGTCAAGACATAAAAATAGCAGACTATATTTCAAGTCTGTCAAAAGTATATAAACACTTGGTATTTCATCGCTTTACAAATAGAACTGTATTTCTGTAATCTCATCAATACCAAGGTGAGCTGATTGGAGTTTTGTTTAGTGAACAGTATTAATATATTACGAACTAAAAAATCCATTGAATATATAATTATATATCTAGTGGATTTTTAACTTGTACACACTACACATATATAATATGTTAAGATTAAGTTGTTCTAATATTATTTTAGATTTACTCTTGATAATAGTATTTAGAAATAGATATGTTGAATTAACTTAGTGCAAGTCTTTGCCCTTTGCTTTAATGAAACTATTTTGCAATTGTTATATAATGCGAAATAATTATACTTTTGATATGATATAGATAAATTAGGGGGGATTTTAGTGATAATAAG
>NZ_NOJY02000163.1 GCF_002250835.2 Romboutsia weinsteinii | reverse complement strand
GATGGCCGCAGAGAATAGGCCCAAGCGACTGTTTACCAAAAACACAGGTTTCTGCTAAGTCGCAAGACGATGTATAGGAGCTGACGCCTGCCCGGTGCTGGAAGGTTAAGGGGATCTGTTAGAGCAATCGAAGCAGTGAACTTAAGCCCCAGTAAACGGCGGCCGTAACTATAACGGTCCTAAGGTAGCGAAATTCCTTGTCGGGTAAGTTCCGACCCGCACGAAAGGCGTAACGATTTGGGCACTGTCTCAACAACAGACTGGGTGAAATTGTAATACCGGTGAAGATGCCGGTTACCTGCGACAGGACGGAAAGACCCCATGGAGCTTTACTGTAGCTTGACATTGGGTCTTGGTACTACATGTACAGGATAGGTGGGAGACTATGAAGCATGAACGCCAGTTTGTGTGGAGTCATCCTTGGGATACCACCCTTGTAGTACTGGGACTCTAACCATAGGCCTTGAATCAGGTCTTGGGACACTGTCAGGTGGACAGTTTGACTGGGGCGGTCGCCTCCTAAA
>NZ_NOJY02000162.1 GCF_002250835.2 Romboutsia weinsteinii | reverse complement strand
CTAGTACTCATCGTTTACGGCGTGGACTACCAGGGTATCTAATCCTGTTTGCTCCCCACGCTTTCGTGCCTCAGTGTCAGTTACAGTCCAGAGAGCCGCCTTCGCAACTGGTATTCCTCCTAATATCTACGCATTTCACCGCTACACTAGGAATTCTACTCTCCTCTCCTGCACTCAAGTTTCTCAGTTTCAAAGGCTTACTACGGTTGAGCCGTAGCCTTTCACCTCTGACTTAAGAAACCACCTACGCACCCTTTACGCCCAGTAATTCCGGATAACGCTAGCCCCCTACGTATTACCGCGGCTGCTGGCACGTAGTTAGCCGGGGCTTCCTCCTCAAGTACCGTCATTATCTTCCTTGAGGACAGAGCTTTACGACCCGAAGGCCTTCATCGCTCACGCGGCGTTGCTGCATCAGGCTTTCGCCCATTGTGCAATATTCCCCACTGCTGCCTCCCGTAGGAGTTTGGACCGTGTCTCAGTTCCAATGTGGCCGATCACCCTCTCAGGTCGGCTACTGATCGTCGCCTTGGTAAGCC
>NZ_NOJY02000161.1 GCF_002250835.2 Romboutsia weinsteinii | reverse complement strand
AACCTGTGACCCCCTGCTTGTAAGGCAGGTGCTCTCCCAGCTGAGCTATAGTCCCATAAGTTTAATCTGGAGCGGGTGAAGGGGATCGAACCCTCACAGCCGGCTTGGAAGGCCGGAACTCTACCATTGAGCTACACCCGCGTATTTAATTGGTGACCCATAGGGGAATCGAACCCCTGTTACCGCCGTGAAAGGGCGGTGTCTTGACCGCTTGACCAATGGGCCATTTTTAATGGTTGCGGAGGCAGGACTCGA
Organism: Romboutsia weinsteinii; assembly: GCF_002250835.2. Classification (GTDB taxonomy): domain Bacteria; phylum Bacillota; class Clostridia; order Peptostreptococcales; family Peptostreptococcaceae; genus Romboutsia_A; species Romboutsia_A weinsteinii. Next base: position 326 of record NZ_NOJY02000161.1, on the reverse strand, counting down.
ACCTGCGACCTTTGGGTTATGAGCCCAACGAGCTGCCAACTGCTCCACCCCGCGATAGTAATTTAAAAATGGTGCCGAAGACCGGAATCGAACCGGTACGAGAGGTAAGTCCCGCAGGATTTTAAGTCCTGTGCGTCTGCCAGTTCCGCCACTTCGGCTATTTTTTTGTGGAGGCGACACCCAGATTCGAACTGGGGATCAAGGAGTTGCAGTCCACTGCCTTACCACTTGGCTATGTCGCCGTAAAAATGGTGATCCATCCGCGACTCGAACGCGGGACACCCTGATTAAAAGTCAGGTGCTCTACCGACTGAGCTAATGGATCA
>NZ_NOJY02000160.1 GCF_002250835.2 Romboutsia weinsteinii | reverse complement strand
ATTTACGGAGAGGTGTCCGAGTGGTTTAAGGAGCTAGTCTTGAAAACTAGTGATGCTTAACGGCACCGTGGGTTCGAATCCCACCCTCTCCGCCAATTTGCCCAGATAGCTCAGTCGGTAGAGCAGGGGACTGAAAATCCCCGTGTCGGTGGTTCGATTCCGCCTCTGGGCACCATTTTGTGGCGGTATAGCTTAGTTGGCTAGAGCGTTCGGTTCATACCCGAAAGGTCACAGGTTCGACTCCTGTTACCGCTACCAATTTATATGGACCATTAGCTCAGTTGGTTAGAGCGCCCGGCTCATAACCGGTAGGTCCGGGGTTCGAGTCCCTGATGGTCCACCATATAGATTAAAATAACAAATTCGAGGTGTAGCGCAGTTTGGTAGCGCACGTGGTTTGGGACCATGGGGCCGGGGGTTCGAGTCCCTCCACCTCGACCAAATAGTATGGTGGGTATAGCTCAGTTGGTTAGAGCGCCAGATTGTGGCTCTGGAGGTCGTGAGTTCGACTCTCATTATCCACCCCATTATGATCCATTAGCTCAGTCGGTAGAGCACCTGACTTTTAATCAGGGTGTCCCGCGT
>NZ_NOJY02000015.1 GCF_002250835.2 Romboutsia weinsteinii | reverse complement strand
ATACCATAAGCTATACAATCCTCATCACATACAAAATTTGGATTATGTATTATACATGTATCTTTATTTTCTTCTGATTTACATCCTAAAAACATGAAATTTGATGGTACTTCTCTAGTGAAAAATGAGAAATCTTCCCCTCCTGTTGCTGGATATTCTAATTCCATTACAGATTCCTCTCCTAAGTTATTTCTTAATGACGAAAGTACACTTTGAGCTAAATTGGGGTCATTATATGTTACAGGATATCCATATCCATACTTAAATTCATATTCACAATTGTACGTATCACATATACCTTTAATTATTTCTTCTATTCTATTAGGTAAATACTCTCCCACACTTGGTGATGAACATCTAACTGTTCCTTCAAGTTTTACCTCATCAGCTATAACATTGTATCTTATGCCACCATGGACAGTTGATATAGTAACTACTGCACTATCTGCTGGACTTATATTTCTACTTACAATAGTTTGAAGTGCTGTTATAAGATAACCTGCGCAAACTATCGCATCATTGCCCATATGTGGTGCAGATCCATGAGCACTTTTTCCTTTTATCGTGATAAATATTCTATCCGATTGAGACATTATAGGTCCTTTTTTAGTAGCCACCATACCTACGGGTAAATCCCACACATGCATACCTAATGCAGCATCTACTCTTGGATTCTCAAGTACTCCTTCTTCTATCATTAAAGGTGCTCCGCCTACTGGATTATTTTCCTCAGCTGGCTGAAATACAAACTTAACATTTCCAGGTATATCATCTTTTATTTCACTAAGTACTTTGGCTGCCCCAAGTAGTATTGATGTATGAACATCGTGTCCACAGGCATGCATTACTCCTTCTACTTTAGATTTAAAATCTAAATCAGTAGTTTCATGAATCGGAAGAGCATCCATATCAGCTCTTAACATTAATGTTTTGCCTGTCGTATCTGAATTAAGATTTGCTACTACACCTGTTTTACCTATACCTTTTTGTACTTCTAAATTCATTTCTTTTAACTTTTCATATACTAACTGAGATGTCTTTTCTTCTTTTAAGCTTAGCTCTGGGTTTTCATGAATAGTTCGTCTTATTTTAATTACATCGGCAATATACTTATTTATTAGTTCTTCAATACTTAAAACTCCAATGCTCTCCATATCTATTCCCCTCTCTAATATTTTCCCTATATCATAATATTAGCAAAACATTATAGAATTTAGCAAGTTTTTGTGATAAAATTCAAAATATACAGAAAATTTAATAAAAGGGGGTATTAAATTAATGTCAACTAAATCTATTGGCAAAGAGAAAAATGGTGGAATACTTGCTTGGATTGAAAAAGTAGGTAACAAAATACCACATCCATTTTTATTATTCTTTTATCTAACATTAATAATAGTTATTCTTTCTTGTTTTCTAAACATAATAGGTGTGAATGTTGAAAATCCAGCAACTAGCGAAATTGTATCTGTAAGAAATTTACTTTCAGCTGAAGGAATTGTATTTATTCTAGAAAACTTAATCACCAACTTCTCTGGATTTGCACCACTTGGCTTGATTTTATCTATGACTATAGGTATCGGTGTTGCAGAACATTCAGGTCTAATCTCTACATTCATGAGAAATTCAATATTAGGAGCTTCTCCTAAATTAGTAACTATTATGATAATGTTTATAGGTATATGTGGTAACTTAGCATCCGATGCTGCTATAGTAGTAGTACCTGTAATTTCTGCTATGATATTTGTATCTATGGACAGGCATCCTTTAGCAGGTATTGCAATTGGATATGCAGCAACTACTGCAGGATTTAGCGCAAATCTTATGATAAGCGGAACCGATGCACTGTTGTCCGGTATATCTACCGAAGCTGTAAAAATTATTGATCCAAATATGCATGTCGGTATAGCTGATAACTGGTATTTCATGATTGCATCTACTTTTTTACTTTCAGTTGTTGGTGCTATTGTTACAGAGAGATTTATAGAGCCTAGGCTTGGAAAGTACAATGGTAAAATCAAAGTAAATAATGATAGGGTTACAGATATAGAAAGAAAAGGTTTAAAATATGCCGGCTTATTTACAGTAATGTTTATTTTATTAATTGCTGCAGCTACTATTCCGGAAAATAGTTTTTTAAGAAATCCTGAAACAGGATCTATAATTCAGAAATCCCCACTTATAAACAGTATTGCTCCTATATTAATTATTTGGTTTGTATCAATAGGTATAATATATGGAAAGACAGTAGGTACAATAAAGTCAGCAGCAGATGTGCCTGCATTTATGACAAAATCAATAGGTACAATGAGTTCTTATATAGTTTTAGTATTCATTATAGGTCAATTTATAGCGTATTTCAACTGGAGTAATATTGGTTATGTAATAGCTGTATATGGTGCTGAGCTATTAGAATTTATGAATTTGAAAGGAATACCTTTGTTTATAATGTTCATACTTCTTTGCTCTTTTATAAACCTATTTATAGGAAGTGGTTCTGCAAAATGGACCCTTCTAGCACCAATATTTATACCCATGTTCTATATGTTAGGATATAATCCTGCTTTAACTCAATTATTATATAGAATAGGTGATTCTACTACAAATATAATATCACCACTATTCTCTTATATACCTATTATTATTGCCTTAGCTCAACAGTATGATAAGAAATATGGTATGGGTACAGTCATTTCAACTATGATTCCATACACAATTGCAATGATGATAACTTGGACTTTACTTGCTATAGTATGGTTCTTCTTTAAAATACCACTTGGTCCAGGGGTTGGAATATTTATATAATAAAAAAATAGGTGAATATCCACCTATTTTTTTATTATATATTATTTGAGATTAATCTTACTTTCCAAAGTGTCTTTCTAATAATCCTAAGAACGCTTTACCATGTCTAGCTTCATCTTTACACATTTCATGAACTGTATCATGTATAGCATCTAATCCTAATTCTTTAGCTTTTTTAGCTATTTTTAATTTTCCTTCAGTTGCTCCGTATTCAGCTTCAACTCTAGCTTCTAGGTTTTTCTTAGTATCTGCAACTACTACTTCTCCTAATAATTCAGCGAATTTAGCAGCATGCTCAGCTTCTTCGAAAGCTATTCTCTTATAAGCTTCAGCAACTTCTGGGTATCCTTCTCTATCTGCTTGTCTACTCATTGCTAAGTACATTCCAACTTCTGTACATTCTCCAGTAAAGTTAGCTCTTAATCCTTCTAATATCTCTTCATCAACACCAGCTGCTGCACCTATTCTGTGCTCATCAGCCCATACCATTTCTCCTGACATTTCTTCAAACTTGTCAGCTCCTACTTTACATACTGGACATAGCTCTGGAGCAGTTTCTCCTTCATGTATATAACCACATACTGTACAAACAAATTTCTTCATAATTTTATTTCCTCCCAATTTTTATTTTAAAAGTAGTAATCATTACTATTATTATAATATCATATATACCCGGTGCTTTTAAGTCTAAACAACTTTTTTTAATTTTTTGGGGAGTTTTTTATTTATTTTTCTGAAACAACCATAAACATCAATGATTCAGAGTAATTTATAGAATCGTCTGCTTGCAATCCTTGACTTTTTACGTTATTTTTAACTTTAACCTTGTTAAAACCAATCTCTAGTAATGTATCTACATCCCAAGATGGCCTTTCTATATTGCTAAGTGGTCTATATTTAGTTATAGTATCTTTTATATCAAAATTTATAATCTTTCCACCTGGAGATAAAACTCTATACCATTCTCTATATGCCATACTTGGGTAATCTAAGCTGCTTATAAGATTTTTTGCAACTATTAAATCAAATGAGTTGTCTTTAAAATGAAGGCTTTGTGCATCCATTTTCTTGAACTTTATAATATTCCTATATTCACCTGAGTTTTTCATAGATTTTTTTAGCACCTCTTCTGAACAATCAATAGATGTAACATCATGACCTAATGATGCCATAAATATAGCTAAAGATTCAGAACCATACCCAATATCTAGTACCTTTAAATTCCTACCTTCAATACTAGGCATATATTTTTGTATTAAATCTTTCAGTATGTATACTTTGCTCGTGCTTCCATAATCGTCTAAATCATAATTCATCTGCTCTCTAGTACCTTCTAACATCATTGCTAAATCTTCTCCCCCTAATATTTATATATTTATAACAAAAAAGTCTAACTCAATGAGCTAGACTCTTATTTATAATACCAGTACGATAAATATTCTTATCATTGATTATAATTAAGAAATTCATTTAAACTCACAGGATAAATTTAATATTTCAATATTATTGTGAATAAAATTTTCAAATTTCTTAATTTCACCTACAAAGATTATATTCATTATGATTCCACTTATTACCTTTAATTTTCTTTCTACATTTAATCTTATATAAAGTTAATATTTATAATTAAACTACAAAAAATAGCGAACTCTTCTAAAGTTCGCCATTAATAATAAATATATTTAGTTAATTACATTATTTTTTTCATTATTAAATTCTTTTTCTATATTCATTAATGTCTTTTTATAAAATATAACAAAGCATATAGCTGTAGTTGCAGCCGCAACTACATCAGCGATAGGCTCTGATAATAATGTCGCAAATAGCTTATTATCTATAAAATTAGGCAGAATAAATACTAATGGAACTAACAAAAATATTTTTCTAAGTAGTGCTAGAAATAATGATATCTTTGCCTGCCCAAGTGCTAAGAAAGTTTGCTGGCATGCCATTTGAATACCAAACATAAATATTCCAGCAAAATATACCTTTATGCTCCAACTAGCTATTCCAAGTAAAGCTGGATCATTATTAAATACTTTTACAAATAATTTAGGTACAATCATAAGCATTATCCACATAAAAGTAGTATAAGAAAAACACAATGAAATACACAACTTAAATGTTTTCTTTACTCTATCAATTTGTTTAGCTCCAAAATTATAACTTATTATTGGTTGAGATCCTTGAGATAATCCCGTAGCTGGCATTGTTATAATTTGCATTATACTACTCATTATAGTCATTGCACCAACAGCTAAGTCTCCTCCAAACATCTGAAGCCTACTATTTAATGTAACCAGCACTATACTCTCTGTTGATTGCATTATGAATGGTGCTATCCCAAGACCTAAGACAGGTAACATTATCTTTAACTTTGGTATAATAAACTCTCTTCTAATTTTTAGTATACTTTTCTTTCCAAATAGGAACTTTAAAACCCATACTGCTGACACTGATTGTGATATTACTGTAGCTGTAGCAGCTCCTTTTACCCCCATATTAAATCCATAAATAAGTATAGGGTCCAAAATTATATTTATTATTGCACCTATCATCACGGTTGTCATGCCTATTCTCGCAAACCCTTGTGTATTAATGAACGAATTCATCCCTAAAGCAATTTGAACAAAAATCGTACCTATTAAATATATCCCTAAGTAATCTATAGAGTATTTAATAGTCGCCTCACTTGCACCAAATTTCCATAACATAGGCTCTTTAAAAATCTGAAATAATATAGTTAAGATTATGGATAATATAATAAGGCATGAAAAAGCATTACTCATTATTTTTTCTGCACCTCTATTATCTTTTTCACCCATTTTTATAGCAACTAGTGGAGCACCACCCATACCTATTAAACTACTAAAAGCCGATATTATTAATATTATTGGTGATGCTATACCAACCCCTGCCATAGCTATGTCTCCATATTGCATCCTACCTATAAAGATTCTATCAACTATGTTATATAGTAAATTTACAAGCTGTGCAATAATCGCTGGAGTGGCTAATTGAAATAGTAATTTCCCTATATTATCTTTCCCTAAATCTGTACTGACTTTACTCATTTTCTCAACTCCCTGCAATTCTATGTATAATAATTTAACCTCACTATATTATTTTAGCTTATAGATATAATTAAAACAATTTCAAAAAAAGATATTCCAATAATTAATTGGAATATCTTTTTAATCTATTTCTATTTGTTTATTTTATGAAGCTTGATCTTCATTTTCAAATTGACTATTATATAAACTTGCATAGAATCCATTTGCTTTTAATAATGTTTCATGGTTTCCTTGCTCTACTATATCTCCATCTTTCATTACTAATATTACGTCAGCTTCTCTTATAGTAGACAATCTATGAGCTATTATAAAGCTTGTTCTACCTTCCATAAGATTGTCCATAGCCTTTTGAATTAATACTTCTGTACGAGTATCAACAGAACTTGTAGCTTCATCTAATATAAGTATCTTAGGATCTGCAAGTATTGCTCTAGCAATAGTTAATAACTGCTTTTGACCTTGGGATATATTATTTGCCTCTTCATTTATTTCCATCTTATATCCGCCGGCTTGAGTCTTAATAAAGTGATGTGCATGTGCAAGTTTTGCAGCTTTAATAACTTCTTCATCACTAGCATCTAGTTTACCATAACGAATATTTTCCATTATATTACCACTAAACAGCCAAGTATCCTGTAAAACCATACCAAAGATCTTACGTAAATCATTACGTTTAAAGTCTTTTATATCATGACCATCTACTAAGATTTGGCCACTGTTTATATCATAGAATCTCATTAATAACTTTACTATAGTAGTCTTTCCAGCCCCAGTAGGACCTACTATCGCAACTTTTTGACCAGGTTTTACATTTATAGAGAAATCATTTATTATTGTTTGTTCTTTATTATATCCGAAGTTAACATTCTTAAATGATACTTCACCTTTTATATCCTCTGTACTTACAAAGTTAACAGGATCTACACTTTCTTCTTCCTCTTCTAAGAACTCAAATACTCTTTCTGCTGCCGCTGCAGTTGCCTGCATTACATTGGCAATTTGAGCAGTTTGAGCTATAGGTTGCATAAAAGTTCTTGTGTACTGAGTAAATGACAGTATATCTCCGACTTGTATTGAATTTTTTATAGTTAAGTATCCACCCATAATGGCAACTACTACATAACCTAAGTTTCCTATAAATGTCATTATAGGCATCATCATCCCTGATAAAAACTGAGACTTCCATGCAGAGTTGTATAATTTATCATTTAATTCTTCAAATTCAGCTATGGCCTTTTCTTCACCATTAAAAGCTTTCATTATATTGTGTCCACTATACATCTCTTCTACGTGTCCATTAGCATTACCTAGATATTTTTGTTGATTTTTAAAGTGTTTTTGTGATTTTTTTACAACCACAGATATTAATACCATAGATATCGGAAGTACTAATAAGCTCACAACAGTCATTGACACACTTATAGATAGCATCATTATAAGTACTCCAATAATCGTTGTTGCAGATGTTATCATTTGAGATAATATCTGATTTAAGTTTTGACTTATAGCATCAACATCATTTGTAACTTTAGATAGTACCTCTCCATGTGTATTTTGATCAAAATACTTAAGTGGCATACGGTTAATCTTCTCTGATATTTCTTTTCTTAAATTATAAGAAACTTTTTGTGCTATGTCTGATGTAATAAAAGTTTGTATAAATGAAAATATTGAACTAGTAACATAAAGTCCAACCAATATAGTTAATGTTCTTCCTATAGAGGTAAAGTCAATTCCACCTCCACTTTGTGACACTTTACTTACTAATCCTTCAAATATCTTAGTAGTTGCATTTCCTAATATCTTTGGTCCTATTATTGAAAATGCTGCACTGCCTATAGCAAATATAACTACAAGTAGCATTGCAAATCTATATGGTCTTAAATGCTCTATTAATTTTTTCATGGTACCTTTGAAATCTTTGGCTTTGGCTGTTGAACCGCCCATTGGTCCCATGCCCATACCCATTCCACCTGGTCCTTTTCTTGGTCTTTTTTGATTACTCATGATCTAACTCCTCCTTTGAAAGCTGAGATAGGGCAATCTGATTATATACTTCGCAATTTTTAAGAAGCTCTTTGTGAGTTCCGCATCCAACCATTTCACCATCATCAAGTACTATTATTTGTTCTGCATTCATAATAGTACTTATTCTTTGAGCAACTATAAGCACTGTTGAATCATTCGTTTCAGATTTTAACTCTTTTCTAAGCTTTGCATCAGTCTTTAAGTCAAGTGCAGAGAAACTATCATCGAATATAAATATCTTAGGTTTCTTAGCAAGTGCACGAGCAATTGAAAGTCTTTGCTTTTGACCACCAGATACATTTGTACCACCTTGAGCTATCTCAGACTTAAACCCTTCCGCTTTCTCTTTTATAAAATCTATTGCTTGAGCAATTTTCGATGCTTTTTCAACATCTGCAGTTGTTGCTGTTTCTAATCCATAAGTTATATTACTTTCAATAGTACCTGAGAATAATACTCCTTTTTGTGGTACATATCCTATTCTTTCTCTTAATTCATGTTGACTTACATCTCTTATATCTATACCATTAATTAAAATTTCTCCTTCTGTTACGTCATAGAAACGAGGTATTAAATTAATTAAAGTTGATTTACCGCTCCCTGTACTTCCTATGAAAGCAGTAGTTTGACCAGGCTTTGCAGTAAAGCTTATATTTTTTATTATTTCATCATCTGCATCTGGATATTTAAATGATACGTTTCTAAATTCAACTACACCATCTTTATCTTTTCCAAAGTGCTTAGCTTGCTTAGAATCATGTATAGCTATGTCTGTTGATAACACTTCATTAATACGCCCTGCTGATACTGATGCTCTAGGTAATATAACTGATAACATAGATATCATTAAGAATGCCATAATTATTTGCATTGCATATTGTATAAACGCCATCATATCTCCAACCTGCATTGTTCCAAGGTCAACCTGATGTGCACCAATCCATACTATTAGTATAGTTATAATGTTCATTATTAACATCATTATCGGCATCATCATTGTCATAATACGATTGACAAAAGTATTTGTTTTTCTAAGATTTGCGTTTGTTTCATCAAATCTTCGCTCTTCATTTTTTTGTGTACTGAATGCACGTATTACTAACATACCAGTAAGACTTTCACGAGTTACAAGGTTTAATTTATCGACTAATTGTTGAACAACCTTAAATCTAGGAAGTGCTAATGTAAATAGTACTGCTACTACACAAAGAATAGCTATAAGTGCAACCCCTATTATCCAAGCCATAGAAGTATCTGTATTTAATACTTTTATTAAACCTCCTATACCTAGTATTGGTGCATAAAATACCATTCTGACTAACATAACCATTAGTGTTTGTATTTGTTGTATATCATTAGTACTACGAGTTATTAATGATGCTGTTGAGAATTTGTTAAATTCTATATTAGAGAATCCAACTACTTTTCTAAATACATCTTTTCTAAGGTTCTTACCCATACCTGCTGCTATTCTTGCTGCAAGGAAGCCTACTGTAACTGTAGCAACCATACTTATTAACGCAATAGCTAGCATTAATCCACCTGATTTAAATATATAATTTGTTTGTAACTTCTCTGTATCTATTCCTACTTTTTCATATTCTGATTTAACATATGATACTGAAGCTTGAGTTAGCATACTTTCGTTCATATTATCTAATTCTTTATCTATATTTGTTTTTAGCCCATCCATTTGTTCTTTGGGCATATTAGAAAGTACTGTCCAAATATCCATTCCTTCAGGTATATCTTTTATTGCTCCCTGCTTTTGGGCCATTTCTATACCTTGTACTCTCATTATGTTTTTACTCATTATAGAATTAAGACGCTCTATAACTTCTTTATTATCAGTATTTAATTCATACACTGATTCTCCTTTAATATCAGGATATTTTTTATTATCATTTATAAGTTTATAATTATCCTTTATTTCTTTTTGCTCAGACTCACTCATAAATATCATAAGTTTATCAATTTCGCTTTTACGAATTACTTTAGGTACAGCATTTTCTATACCACCTTGCTGAATACCTACATTTACAATGTTTGATGTGTAATCTGGTAGTGATAAATCACAAACTGCTTGAATGATTAATAGTGTAACTACAGCAATAATAGACACTACAAATGGCTTTAAGTATTTAAAAATCTTAAACATTGTGTTCTGTTCCTCCATTTCAATTGATATTTTAATACAATATTAAATCCTTAATATTATATTTTTAGCATTTTTTTTATTTTTATTGTATAATTATATTAATTATATTAGTTAATAGTTATACTTTTTAACTATTATATTTTTTAAGTATATATATTTTCTTTTTAAATGTCAATAATAATGATATATATTGATTATTTTTAACTTAAAACTGATCACCTAGTTATAGTATGGTTAGTTTTATTATAAGTTGTTTATTTAAAATTAATCTTTCTATTTTATTAAATATCTAAATATTATATAATTACAATATTGCGTTAATGGAGGAAAAACTATGAATGATGCTAAGCTAGAGATTATAATACAAAACTTTATAACTATTATGCCCTTATTCCAAAAAAAACTTATGAAACCTAAATGCCATGTTAATCCCGATAATCTAAATCACTCGCATATGCAAATTCTTGTGGTATTAAAAGATTACGGTAAATCATCAATTTCAGATGTCGCAAAGAAACTATTCATATCTACACCTAATATGACTAAACTTCTAAATAAACTTATTGATGATGGTTATGTTGAAAGGCTTCCTGATCAAAAAGATAGAAGAATAATTAATATTGATCTTACTACAAAAGGAAAAGAACATTTAGATAATGCTTTTGAAGATTTAGTTAGAACTTTTAAAGAGAGATTATCCTCTATACCTGATAATCAATTAGATAAACTTAATAATTCTCTTGAGAATTTAAAAGAGGTATTAACAGAAATAAGCTCAGAAGATTAGTCTGAGCTTATTTCTTCTATTATACTTGTATCCTTATTTTGCTATAAATATTTTTCTATACTAGACTTGATATTTTCTTTTGGTATAAATCCAACTAGAGAATCTACTTTCTCTCCATCTTTAAATATTATCATTGTCGGTACAGTTGTCACCTGATACTCCCTCGCTAAATCCAAACTCTGATCTATATCTACTTTGAAGAATTTAGATTGTCCTTCCATTTCTGATGATAAATCTTCGAACACTGGTGCTAACATCTTACAAGGACCACACCACGTTGCAAAAAAATCTACAATAACTACTCCATCGGATATCTCGCTTTTAAATTCATTGCTTCCTATTATCTGTGCCATATTCTTTCCTCCTAGATTTTATAATTATTTAATATTTTGGCATCTAAAACTTTTTTCATATATATAAATATGACTTTTCCATATTAATTATCTTTTATCAATTCATCAAATTTTATGTAACTATATATAAGAATTCACGTCATTAATTTGTAACTTTTTATTAAATAAATTATATTTTTATTGAAGAAATTAAAATATATTGCCCAAATTGTCATATATAATGCACTAAATTTAACTTTTTTTAAAATCTTTAAAGCCTGTCTATAACTTATATACACCTATATTCCAACCCTTTCTTACATAAATTTACAGTAAATTATGCGTATTTTCTATGTTACTATAGTTGCACAGGGGGTAACCCCTAACTTAAAGGTTACAATTCGGTGACAAAATCGAAATCTTTAAAATTTTTGACAACGAGGTGTTTAACATGACAAAAAAATTAAAAGCTTTATTATCTTTAGGAGTGATAACTGTAGTTACTGCTTCTACTATGGTACCATCAAATGCATTATCAAAAACTTCTACTAGTGGCCCTAAAACAAATACTAAATCTAAGGGTGTTATATATTTATGTGTGAACGGTGTAAAATACAAATATCAAATAGGTTCTGGATGTATAAATAAACCATCTAAGCCTGAGGTAACTCCAGATGATAACCAGAATAATTCGGGCAACAACTCAGGATCTACTGAAAAACCTGGAGACAACAACCAGAATAACTCTGGTAACAACTCAGGATCTACTGAAAAGCCTGAGGACAACAACCAAAATAACTCTGGTAACAACTCAGGATCTACTGAAAAGCCTGAAGACAACAACCAAAATAACTCTGGTAACAACTCAGAATCTACTGAAAAACCTGAAGACAATAACCAACCAAGTGGTAACTTTGCATCTTACCAACAAGAAGTCGTTAACTTAGTTAATGTTGAAAGAAGCAAGCAAGGATTAAAACCACTTACATTAAATGCTAAATTATCTAACGTAGCAACTACTAAATCTCAAGATATGATAAATAAAAATTACTTCGACCATACTTCTCCAACTTATGGTTCTCCATTTGATATGATGAAGCAATTCGGAATAAGCTATAGAACAGCAGGAGAAAATATAGCAATGGGTCAAAGAACCCCATCTGAAGTTGTAAATGCTTGGATGAACTCAGAAGGTCACAGAAAGAATATCTTAAGTGCTAACTTTACTGAAATAGGTGTTGGTGTTGCTAAGAACTCTAACGGAAGTATCTACTGGACACAAATGTTCATAGGTAATTAAAAACTAAGCCCCAAAATATTTACATCTTAATATACATTTTTTCTTAAATATACATTTTGCCCGGTATCTATCTGCATATAGATATTGGGCTTATTTTAATTTATAATATGATTTAAATATAATATAATTAGTATATAATAAAGTAAGAAAATATTTTTAATTACATATTCCTTTAAATTAGAAGAATAAATTTTCAAAAATTAGAAAGAGAGTAATTATGTTTAAGAACCATACAAAAGATACAATTTTAGAATTATTCACAGAAACAAAATACAAAGTAGTCACATATTCTAAAAATGATATAATAGCTCTTGAAGGTGATTCTTGTACTAAGATAGGCCTTATATTAGAAGGTACGATTGATATAAAACGTATCTTAACTAGCAATAGTACTATACATGTAGCTTCCCTTGGTACAGGTAACTTATTTGGAGAAATAATTGCTTTTTCTAATGCCAATAAATATCCTGCTACAGTACTATCTGCTACTAATAGCTCGGTATTATTCATAAATAAAATCGACTTTATAAATTATTGTACAGATCACCCTAAGTTCTTAGAAATGTTTTTAAATGATTTGACTAATAAGATTATGACTCTTAATACATCTATAACAGGCTTATCTTTAACTAGTATTCGTCAGAAACTAAGCCACTTTATTATTAATGAGTATAAAAAGCAAGGTACCATGTTCATAAAGCTTAATATGACCAAGCAGAAACTTTCAGAGGCCCTTGGTATCCCTAGACCTTCTTTATCAAGAGAGTTAATAAATATGAGAGAACTTGGGTTAATTGACTACTCTAAAGATTTTATAAAAATATTAGATAAGTGTGCATTAGAAGAAATATTGATGCAATAAAAAATGACCCCAAATAGGTCATTTTTTATTTATTATATTATTCTCCTAAGAACATCTTAATATCATCTTCTACGTTTGTTATTCCACCGATTCCAAAATTCTCAACTAATACTTTAGTTACATTTGGAGATAAAAATGCTGGTAGAGTTGGTCCTAAGTGTATATTTTTCACCCCTAAGTATAACAGAGATAATAATACTATTACAGCTTTTTGCTCATACCACGCTATATTGAATGCTATTGGTAATTCATTGATGTCTTGTAGCTCAAACACTTCTTTCAGTTTTAGAGCTATTAATGCTAATGAATAAGAATCATTGCATTGGCCAGCATCTAATACTCTTGGTATTCCACCTATATCCCCTAAATTTAACTTATTATATTTATATTTTGCACAACCTGCTGTTAATATTACAGTATCTTTTGGTAATGCTTTTGCAAAGTCTGTATAGTAATTTCTTGATTTAGCTCTTCCGTCACAACCTGCCATTACAAAAAATTTCTTTATTGCACCAGTTTTTACTGCATCTACGACTTTGTCAGCTAAAGCTAATACTTGATTATGAGCAAATCCACCTATTATTTCTCCCGTTTCGATTTCCATAGGAGGTGTGCACTTCTTCGCGTGCTCTATAATTTGAGAGAAGTCCTTCTCCTCACCACTTTCCTCATCTATATGAGTACAACCAACGTATCCTGCCGCACCTGTAGTATACATTCTATCTTTATAAGTGTCTTTTGGTGGGACTATACAGTTTGTTGTCATTAATATCGGTCCATTAAAACTTTCAAATTCTTCTTTTTGTTTCCACCATGCATTTCCATAGTTACCCACAAAGTTATCATACTTTTTAAAAGCTGGGTAATAGTGTGCAGGTAGCATTTCTGAGTGAGTATACACATCTACACCTGTGCCTTGTGTCTGCTTTAATAATTGTTCTAAATCCTTTAAGTCATGACCCGATACAAGTATTGCTGGGTTATTTCTTACCCCTATACTTACAGATGTTACCTCCGGATGACCATAAGTAGTAGTATTTGCCTCATCTAATAAAGCCATACCATCAACTCCAACTTTACCTGTTTCTAAAGTTAAAGCTACTAGCTCATCTACCGATAAATTTTCTAAGGTCTTTGATAATGTATCTTGCATAAATGCATTTATATTTTCGTTATCAAAACCTAGTGCATTTGCATGCTTCATATAAGCAGACATTCCTTTAAGTCCATAAATAATAAGCTCTCTTAAACTTCTTATATCTTCATCTTTAGTTGTCAATATACCAACTGTAGTTGATTTTTGATCTAATTGTATATCTAAATCCTTACTTAAATCAACATCCCATATAGCAGTTTCACTTAAGCAGCCTCTGTTTTCTACTTGCTCAATTAAACTTCTCTTTACCTGTAAAGTCATCTTTACTCTATCATAAAATATTTTATCATCGAAGTTAGCATTTGTTATTGTTGTAAATAAATTTAATGTTATTAAGTTATTTACATCACCGCTCACTAACTTTCCTTCATTTCTAAGCTTAGTAGTTACTTCTGATAACCCTTTAGTTATATATATTAATAAGTCTTGCATCCTTGCTAAATCTGGTGATTTACCACACACTCCAAACTTAGTACATCCTGTGCATCCAGCCGTTTCTTGACATTGAAAACAAAACATTTTATTTTCCATAATTCCCTCCAAATTTTTTATTTATCTTATGCACTAATAATATCTTATTTGAAGAGAACAAGTACGTAACGTAGGTTACATAACATATAAAATTATAATATATTCTTATAATATTGCTTATACAAATGCTCTATTTCATTCATTTTTGTTTTTAGTTCTATTTGTAGTATAGATGCAGATTCATAGTTATCCGAGTCTATTGCTTCTCTTAATTTTCCAAATAAAGATTTTTTGCTTATGCTATCTTTTACTAGATAATATTTAAGATTATTTATTGTATTCCAGACTACCTTATCTAAAGCATCCATATCATCTGTTTTGTGTAATATTTCATAGTCCTTTATCTTCTCTAGATTTTCTTGTATTATTCTATTTTTTAATTCTTTTATCCATCTATTTAAAGTACCAGATATAAATGATTTTAATATATCATCTGTAAATACTCCTCCATTTTTTAAAACATTAGATTTCTCAGGATATGTTTTATATGCACTTAAATTTTCGTATACTGTTCTAGGTGATTTAGAGAATCGTTCTACTCTCTCTTCTTCTGTATAATATTCAAATATATTATTTTCATCTCTGTATGCTCTACTTTTTTCTAAATAAATCCCCTCTACTCCTACTGCTTTCGAGATTTCTTTTTCCAATTCCTTAGTAGTAAGTTTATTTTTTGCTACATTAATAATTCCATCTAGAGCGCATTGGTATGATGATGCTAATACTAAATATGTGTTTGATAATGGATTTGGTGATCTTAGTTCAAATCGTGTTGCCAGTGGATTATTTAAATCTCTGATAAGACCTACTAATATAGATCTATTTCTAGAAGGTATTTCATAACTATGGCCAAGAGATGTTACTATAGATACAGGTGCTTCATATCCAGGAACTAGTCTATTTAGAGAATCATTAGAAGATGCGACTATTGGATTTATTACTTCATAATTTTTTAATATTCCCATCATTGCTCCATATCCAATCTCGCTCATATAATTTGTACTCATGTCTTTTGGTGAGAATAAATTTTTAATACTTCCATCTTTTAGCTTAACCTGAGCACCTATGTGAGTATGCTCTCCATTTCCTGCAACTCCATCAAGTGGTTTGGCTTTAAAACTTACCTTTAGGCCATATAGTCTAAATATGTCCTCAATTAATTCTCTTGCAATAATTTCATTGTCTCCTGATTGAAGGCAACTTGAGTACTTCCAATCTATCTCTAGTTGTTCCATAACATGAATAGTACGTCCATCTTTACTTATTGAACTATTTATACCTCCAACTTCCTTATGACCCATCTCTGGTTCCAAACCTCGTTCTTCAAGTTCAATTAAACTTCTCTCAAGTGCAGTTCTAATAGTTCCATGAGTTCTCTTCCAATATTGCTCTTTTAAGCTTTGAGATATAAAAAGATTTTCTGCATCAAATTTTTCTTCTGGTGTCTTTACCCAAAACTCTAATTCAGTTGCAGATGTTAGATGTATTTTTTCGATATCATCAACTGAATTTATTCCAATACTATTTATAATCTGAGGATAATCTTTCATCGCACTTAGCAATTTACTTTCAAAATTCTCTACAGCTCTTTTTAATACACCTCTTGAGCAAACAGCTTTATTTTCATGTATCAAAAAAGCAGGTATTTTAAGTGTACCTATAGGTCTACCATTTATATCTAAATATTCATAATTATAATCTACATACCAATTTGTATTTCTATCTGGTATTAAATCTACTCTTGCATTGTGTAATGTCGCTATGTCGTCTAGTTCTACACTAGATCCATCTGTTTGTATCCCACTTTTAAGAAATCCATCTATATCTTCTAACATTAATCTCATAGGTATTTTTTCGTCAGTTGCATTTCCTCCTAAATCTATCCCCATCAGTGATACAAATTTAACGTTATTATGCTCTATTAATTTTAATTTGATATCTTCAGTACCTTCTTCATATGGTCTTATTATATAAAGTAAACGTTCCATATATATCCCCCCTAATAACTATATAATTATTCATTAACCACTATTAAGTAGTGTCTCTATTTCTGATGCAAACATTAATCATCCATCATTATATGAGTAAAATAAAGATTTTATACCTAAAGTGTATGAGACTATACAGTCTTTTAATTTTATAAAAAAAGTACCGCCATCTCTGGCAGTACTCATAAAAAATTTTATTTTGTTATTAATTTTAATTCTACAGGTATGAAGGCATCTATAACTTCACCTTTTAAAATTTTATCAATTGCATCAACTGCTGTTTGTCCTATTAATATAGGTTGTTGAGCTACCGTTGCAGCCATTGTTCCTCTTTTAACTGCATCTACTGCATCATCAGTTGCATCAAATCCAACTACAAGTACATCTTTCATCCCTTGGTCTTCTAATGCCTTTTGTGCACCTAGTGCCATCTCATCATTTTGAGCAAACACAGCATTTATATCACTCTTTGATTGAAGTATATTTTCCATTACAGTAAGTCCTTGAGTTCTATCAAAGTCTGCACTTTGTTTAGCTATTATATTTATGTTACTCTCAGCTATTTTATCATCAAATCCTTTACCTCTATCTCTAGCTGCTGATGAGCCAGCAGTACCTTCAAGTTCAACTATATTGCCTACTCCACCTAGTCTTTCCATTAAAAACTCTGCTGCCATAGCTCCACCAACTGCGTTATCTGAAGCTATATGAGACACAACATTTCCTCCATTAGCAGCTCTATCTACAGTTACTACTGGCAAATCTGAGTTATTAGCTATCATAACTGATGCTACAGCAGAATCTGAATCAACAGGATTTAAAAGTACCATTGATACATTTTTTACCGTTAAGTCTTCCATATTTGATACTTCTTTTGCTGGGTCATTTTGAGAATCTAATACTACAACATCATATCCTAATTCTTTTGCTCTATCTTCTACACCCTTTTTTAAATCCACGAAGAATGGATTATTTAAAGTCGATACTATAAATCCGATTTTTTTAGTATCACTATCAGCTTGCTGACATCCAACTAGTGTTAAAGAACTTAACACTAGTGCCATTATTATAGAAAGAAATTTTTTCATTGTAATTTTCCTTTCTTAGTTACTTTTTCTGTCTAAAAGTACAGCTAATAATATAACTCCACCTTTAACCATTGTTTGATAATATGATGATACATCTAATATATTAAGTGCATTACTTAATACCCCGATTATTAATGCTCCTATTATAGTTCCTGTTATCTTACCTTTACCACCTGCAAGTTTAGTTCCGCCAAGTACTACTGCTGCTATCGCATCAAGTTCATATCCTGCTCCTGCTGTTGGTTGAGCTGAGTACAATCTTGAAGTTATTATTATACCTGCTACTGATGCTAATATACCACTTATAGTGTATACCCATATCTTTATTTTATCTGTATTAAGTCCTGATAGCTTCGTTGCTTCTTCATTTGAACCTAATGCATAAGTATATCTTCCCATTTTAGTATTATGAAGTATATAGTAGCATACCATAAATACTATCATCATTATCATAGCTGGAGTTGGTATTCCAAATATTGTCCCTCCACCTATTTTACCAAATGACATTGCTAATTCGTTACTTCCTAATGTTATCGGGTTTCCATTTGTGTATACTAATGTTAAACCTTTAAGTATTGTCATTGTTGCAAGAGTTGCTATAAATGGCTGTAATTTACCCTTTGATATAACAAATCCATTTATGAATCCTACTGCTGCACCTACTAATAATGCCGCTATTACAGCTACTACTACATTTTGTCCAGAAACTAATAAGCTAGCACACACTGCACCACTTATTCCTAAAATTGAACCTACTGATAAGTCTATTCCACCAGTTAATATAACAAATGTCATACCTGCAGCTATCACTGCATTAACTGAAGTTTGTCTAAGTATATTCATTATATTTTTTACGCTTAAAAACGATGGATTAAGTACTGACACTACAGCAATTAGTAACACTAATCCTAATAAACTTTTATACTTAACTAATACTTCTTTCATATTTAAACTTTTATTTTTTGAGTTATCTACTCTTGATGATATATCCAATGTTATGCCTCCTTAGTTTCAACTGCGCATTTTAATATTGCTTCTTGTGTTGCAGATTCTATATCAAATTCTCCTGTTATTCTACCCTGACTTAAGACTAGAATTCTATCACTCAGTCCTAGTATTTCTGGCATTTCAGAAGATATCATTATTACTGCTTTGCCTTGACTCTTAAATTCATTTACAAGGTCATATATTTCTTTTTTAGCTCCAACGTCTACTCCACGAGTAGGTTCATCAAGTATAAGAACATCAGGGTGAGTCATAAGCGCTTTCGCTATTGCAATTTTTTGCTGATTACCACCACTTAGATTCTTTATTAATTGATTTTCACTTGGAGTTTTTATTCTCATTCTCCCTATATAATCTTTAACTCTAGCTAGCTCTTTTTTCTTATCTATTTTAAATAATGATGACATTCTATCTAAAGATGATATAGCCATATTTTCTTTTACAGATAGCTCAAGTATTAATCCGTCACCTTTTCTATCTTCTGATACATATGCTATTCTATTTTTTAGACCATCCTTGGCAGACTTGTTGTCTATTTTTCTATTCTTTATAGTTATTTGACCATTAGTCTTTCTTATATGACCGTATATAGTCTTAGCTAATTCCGTTCTTCCTGCTCCCATAAGTCCTGATATACCTAAAATCTCTCCAGCTTTAACCTCAAATGATATGTTATCTATAAATTCATTGCAAAGATTATCAACTTTAAGTATTGTTTCACCCTTCTCAGTTTCTAATCTAGGGAATTGATCAGTAAGTTTTCTACCTACCATCATTTCTATCATCTTATCCTCATCTAAATTACTTAAATCTTCAGTCCCAACATACTTACCATCTCTTAATACTGTTATATAATCACATATTTCAAATATTTCTTTTAATCTATGAGATATATAAACTAGAGCCTTACCTTCACTTTTAAGTTCATTTATTACATTAAATAAACTCTTAGTCTCTTTATCTGTAAGTGCATCCGTAGGCTCATCCATTATTATTATTTGAGCATCCAAAGACAATGCTTTAGCTATTTCCACCATTTGTTGCTGGGCTATACTTAAATTTCCTACTAACTCCCTTGAGCTTGTAGTTATATTTAATTTTTTAAGTAATACATCTGCATCACTATAAAGCTGCTTAAAATCTATTCTCAATCCCTTTTTAGGTTCACGACCTAAGAATATATTCTCCCCTATACTTAGATCTGGTAATAAGTTAAGCTCTTGATGTATTATAGCTATCCCTTTTTCTCCAGCATCTTTAGGTCCTTTTATATCAGTCTCTTCACCTTTATAAAATATTTGACCACTATTTTTTTTATATACACCACTTAATATTTTCATAAGTGTTGATTTTCCTGCTCCATTTTCCCCCATAAGGGCCATTACTTTACCTTCGTAAAGTTCTAGGTTTACCCCATCTAACGCTTTAACTCCAGGGAATTCTTTCACTATGTCTTTCATTTGTAAAATAGGGTTTTTCATTTAAAATACAACTCCTGATTTTAATATTATGTTTGCGTAAGGAGTACACTCTCCTGTTCTTACTACTGCCTTGCTCTCTTTAGTCATCGTTTTAAATTCTTCATGACTAACCATTATTATATTTATATTTTCAAATCTTTTTAATATCTCATTATATATCTTATTATTTTTTTCTACTATTTCCTCGGCAATAACAATTTCTTCTACATATAATTCCTCTAAAACCGTATCTAAAGTTTCTAGAAATGTCGGTACACCATACTTAAGTGCTAGGTCTATTCTATTGACACCATCAGGTATAGGTAATCCACAGTCTCCAATCGTCAAACTATCAGTGTGGCCCATTTTTGATATTGTGTATGATACTTCACTGTTTATAAGTTTAGTTTTTCTCATTGTATTACCTCCTAAAATTTTCTACATCTTCTAAAGTTGGAAGTGAGCTTTGCGCTCCTTCTTTCATTACACTTAGCGCTCCTACTTTTGATGCAAAATCCATTGCTTCTTCAATATTTTTATCATTAGCGAATGCTACAGATAAAGCTCCTGTATAACTATCACCAGCTGCTGTAGTATCAACCGCATCTACTTTATAAGAATCCTTAAATATTGTTCTTTCTTTATTTATATATAAGCTTCCTTTTGATCCTAAAGTAACTATAAGTTCCTTTACGCCTTTTTCTATCATTACTTTAGCAGCTTTTTGTATATCTTCTTCACACTTTATTTCCACTCCACTTAATATTTCAAGTTCACTTTCATTTGGAGTTAATAAATCTACATTAGATATTATCTCATCGTCTAACTTAACTGCTGGAGCTGGATTTAATATTGTGTATTTCCCAAGTTCCTTTGATTTTTTAAGTGCATAATTGATAGTATTTATTGGTGTCTCAAGTTGTAAAACTATAATATCACTTTCTTTTACTGCTTCTATATTATTATCTATATCTATCTCGTGTACTTTGAAGTTTGCTCCTGGAGCCACAACTATAGAATTTTCTGCGTTTTTATCTACAGTTATCATAGCTACTCCCGTTGGTCCCTCTTCTGTGTGTACATATTTAGTATTTACATTATCACTTTTAAGAGCATTTATTAATGCTTGTCCGAAACCATCGTTTCCAACTTTACCTATCATATTTACACTTCCACCAAGCCTTGCCATTGCTACAGCTTGATTTGCACCTTTTCCACCAGGTACTTCTTTAAAATCGCTTCCTATTAATGTTTGTCCACCCTTAGGTCTTGTATCCACTTTAACTACTAAGTCCATATTTAAACTTCCTATAACACATATATTTTTCATAAGTATCCCTCCCGATGAATCTAGTCTATATATAAATATAATTAAATTTTTATGTTTTCGCTTTATATAGAGTAACATAATAAAATATTTAGTGCAACATATTTGATTTAACTTACATTATAAAATTTATTTTATTTATTTTGTATATCATTATGGTGTACTTAATATTTCTACTGTGTCTATTTATTAACATATTAATAGAAGAATTTCATATAAAAAGAGATGATTCATATAATATATGACCATCTCTTTTATACACTATTATACTGATTATTCATATATTCAAATAATGTAATATTGCTATACTCTTCTTTTATATCTGTTAAGTTTGATAAAGATACCCCTAATAATCTAATTTGCTTGTCTTTTATATTAACATTTTTTAATAAGTTATATATATTTACTCTTATATCTATGTGATTATTAATAGGATGTTCCACACTAATACTTCTTGTTATCTGTGTAAAATCGTCAAATTTCATTTTTAATGTAATAGTTTTTCCCAACTTCTTACACGCTTTAATTCTTTCAGATACTTCTTCACAAATATCACTTAATATATTTGCTACATCTTCATCTTCTATATTTAAGTTATGATCTAATGTCGTTTCTGCACCTACTGATTTTCTAATTCTTTGTGGCTCAACTGGTCTATAGTCAATCCCCCTCGCGAATTGATAAAAACTATAGCCTCTACTTTTAAATATTTTCTCTAAATCATATAAATTTAGTTGCCTCAAATCATATCCTGTATTTATTCCCAAGTTTTTAAGAGTCTTTCCAGTTACCTTTCCAACACCAAAAAACTTATTAATAGGTAACTTATCTAAAAATTCTTGTGATTTTTCTGGTGTAATAACTGTTAATCCATTTGGTTTCTCATAATCTGATGCTAGCTTTGCTAAAAGCTTATTATAAGATACTCCTGCCGAAGAAGTTAATCCAATTTCTCTCAAAATATCGTCTTTGATCATTCTAGCCACTTCTGTTGCATATTTAATGTTTTTTTTATTATTAGTCACATCTAAGAAGGCTTCATCTAATGATAAAGGTTCAACTAAATCTGTATACCTATAAAATATCTCTCTTATATGCTGAGATACCTTATGGTATACTTCAAATCTAGGTCTCACAAATACAGCATACGGACATCTATTATATGCTATCCTAGACGGCATAGCTGAGTGTATCCCATACTTTCTAGCCTCATAAGAACAAGTAGCTACTACACCTCTACTATTAGGACTCCCTCCTACAATTACAGCTTTACCTTTTAGCCGAGGATTATCCCTTTGCTCTACAGATGCATAAAAAGCATCCATATCTATATGAATTATTTTTCTGTTTTCATACATAAAATCACCTTTTAATTTAAATAGTAATACCATTATTATATCAAACTTACGTTCCTTTTATTAGTAAAAAAATATTTTCCTAATTTTTATCAAAAATCACTTGCAAAATGTACTAAAAACCTTTAAAATAGTTATTCCAAGGAACTAATCGTAATTCCTTATTGATAATCGTATGTTTAATGTATTTTAAATTTGAAACTTTACAAGTAGCCTTCGTATAGCACTTGTTTTATATAGTTTCTATTAAAAAAGACCATAGTTGCTAATTGCAATATGGTCTATATTTGTTTATATTTTTAATTTTAGTTTGCGTAGTAAAGATTTTGTGATGGATATTCAGGATCACATGTTACATCTATACCAAGTTCTCTAAATGTTTGCTCATCATTTTTACTTAATATTGTAGTTGAGTGAGCTTGAGCTCCTTTTAGCATTGGTAGCTTTTCTAATACAACTTGAGCAGTTGGGCTTGTTACGGCACATATACTAAGCGCAGCTAAAACTTCTTCGCAGCTTAACTCAGGAGTTCTACTTGCAAGAGTCTTAGTTTTTAAGTTTACAATTGGTTCTAGTACAGCTGGAGATATTAAGTGCATATCATCAGCTATATTTGCTAAATACTTAATAGCATTTAATACAACTGCAGCACTTGCGTTCATTAAGCTCGATCCCTTACCTGTAAGTATTGTCCCATCATTTAATTCTATTGCAACAACTGGACAAGTATTGTTCTTATCAGCAGTTTCTTTTAACTTAGCACTGTAATTTCTAGCTGGTAAAACAACATTTCTATCTTCAGGCTTTAAGTTAACTTCTTCCATTATTAATTTGATTGTATCAAATGCACCTTTATCAAATTGTCCTTTTTTATATTCACAAGCAGTCTTGAAATATCTTCTTACTATCTCCTGTCTTGACGCTTCTTGAACAACTTCATCATCTATTATACCAAATCCAACTCTATTAACACCCATATCTGTTGGTGATTGGAATATTGATTCTTTTCCAGTTATCTTCTCTATTATTTTCTTTAAAACAGGGAATAACTCTAAATCTCTGTTGTAGTTTACTGACATTTCACCGTATTTTTCAAGATGGAATGAATCTATCATGTTAACATCTTTTAAATCTACAGTTGCAGCTTCATAAGCTATGTTTACTGGATGCTTAAGTGGTAAATTCCATACTGGGAATGTTTCAAACTTAGAGTATCCAACGCTGTTTCCTCTTTTATTTTCATGGTATAGCTGACTTAAGCAAGTTCCTAATTTTCCACTATTTGGTCCTGGAGCTGTTACAACAACTATAGGCTTAGTAGTTTCTATATATGGATTGGCTCCGTATCCTTCATCACTTACTATTACATCAACGTCTGTTGGATATCCTTTTGTTGGAGCATGCTTGTATACTTTTATACCCATTCTCTCTAATTTATTTATAAATACTGTTGTAGCAGGTTGTCCTTCAAATCTTGTGATTACTACACTGTTTACGTCTAATTCATAAGCTCTTAAATCGTCTATTAATCTTAGAACTTCCATATCGTAAGTTATTCCGTAATCTCCTCTTATTTTATTTCTTTCTATATCACCTGCATAAACACATATAACAACTTCAACCGATTCTTTCATATGTTGTAATACTTTTATTTTTGCATTTTCATCAAATCCTGGTAATATTCTCTTTGCGTGTAAGTCTCCTATTAACTTTCCACCGAATTCTAAATAAAGCTTATCAAAGTTATTAACTCTTTCAAGTATATACTTTGATTGCTCTTCTAAATACTTCTTGTGATCAAATCCTATTTTCATTTTTTGCACCTCACTAATTTTCATTTCTTATTGATAATCGTATATTTATGTATGTTTTTGTAAAAGTAAAAAAGTTATTCGTATATTCACTTTTTTTACTTAAGTTTATATTATACATTTTACCTATAAATATTTCAAGATAGTTTTATATACTTAGAATTTTTTATTTCATTGCCTAGAATAAAGTAATAAAATTTAAAAATAAAAAATAGACTATCTTTCGATAGCCTATTTTTTTAAAACCAAATTACTTATGGATTACTAGCAGCAACAACCGTCGTCTGCTCCGTCAAAACCGCATCCGCAAACTATTAATAATAGTATTAGGAATGGTATCCAAGTACATATATCAAAATCTTGCCAGCATTCTTGGAATGCTAGGAATAAGAAGAATAATACTATTATCCACCATCCACAGCCTCCACCTATTCCACATTCTCCGAAAAATCTATCTAACATTACGTTACCCCCCTAGGTGATTTTTATTCAGAGTTTTAACTTTTAACTCTTACCTCATACTATGAGAGATAACTTGATTTTGACATTACTTTTTGCTTACTTTATCTATAATTATATTTTTTATAAAGTTCTAAGTGTGATATATCCTTTAATCTACTGATTTTAACGACTCTACCATCTCTACTGTTTTAAGCTTGTAATACATAGCCCAGTTAACTATACAACCTAAACTTATTGTTAATATTGCTGCGATAATATAACTACGACTTTGTATTATCCTTCCAAACATCATGTTATCAACTTCTACAGTTGTCATAATAAATTGATGTAATAAAAGCCCTAGACCCAGACCTACACCGGTACCAATTACAGTAAGTATTATATTTTCCCTATAAATATAAGCCGATACCTCTTTATCATAAAACCCTAGGACCTTTATAGTTGCGATTTCCCTAATTCTTTCTGATATATTTACATTAGTTAAATTGTATAAAACTACAAAAGCCAACGCTCCTGCTGACACAGTCATCATAACTACTACAGCACTTAGGTTACTTATCATATTATTAAAGTTTTCTTTAGAGCCCGTATTGAAACTTACACCTTTTACTGGTGTGTTCTTCATTAAATCTGCTGACACACTTTCCTCTGATTTGGTAGAAGTATCTTTTAATGTCCCTATAATACGGTTATAACTTACATCTCTACCAAATAATTCTTCATAGTATTCCTTAGACATATATGCGTAATGTGAAATATAATTTTCTGTAATACCAACTACTTTTACAGTTACTTTTTTATCATTTCCATTTAATAGTTCTATATTATCTCCCTTTTTTATTCCTAGGTTTCTTGCAACTTTTTCAGTCAATACTACCCCACTTTTTCCTAAGTTTATTTTTTCTTGTGATTTTCTTTCCACAAGGCTAATAAAGTTCCCTATCTTACTTGTATTTTCAGGTACTACTATAGTTACTTCTTTTTCAATATTATTGGATTTAATTTTACCATTTTGATTATTTATAAGTTGGTAATCCATTATTCTTTTGTCATTATCAATATACTTTATAACTTCATTTCTTTCACTATTACTTGCATTATTGTCTAACGTTACCGTCATATTATATTTAAATAAACTTCCATACTGACCATCTACTATCATTTGTATAGAGTCTCTAATACCAAGCCCCGTAAGTATAAGAGCCGTACATCCTGATATTCCAAGCACAGTCATTAAAAATCTCTTTTTATATCTAAATATATTTCTTATAGTCACTTTACCTATAAATCCTATCTTATTCCATATAAAAGGAACTCTTTCCAGTAGAATTCTTTTTCCATTTTTAGGTGCACGAGGTCTCATTAACACAGATGGAGTCTCTCTTAGCTCATTATTACAAGCTGAATAAGCAGCCAATGTTGTTATTAAAACTGATGTAGCGGTTACTCCAATTGCTATTAAAGCATTAAATGTTAATATCGGTGGTGGAGCTGTAAACATCATCAAATATGCATTATAAACCACTAATGGGAATATAGTGAATCCTGCCAATAATCCTAATATACTTCCTGTTACACTTGCTATTAGAGCATATAATATATACTTTTTAGCTATTTGAGTAGTTGTATACCCTAACGCCTTTAGCGTGCCAATATTTATTCTTTGCTCATCGACCATTCTAGTCATTGTAGTCAAGCAAACTAAGGCTGCTACTGAGAAGAAAAATACAGGGAATATCTTCGCTAGAGCATCTATACTATTTGCAGCTCCTGCAAATTCAGCATATGAGTAGTGACTATTCCTATCTAGAATGTACCATTCTGGCTTTTCTATTTTTGAAATTTCATCTTCAGCATCTTTGATTTTTTTCTCAGCCTTTTCTAATTCATCAGTTGCTTTTACTTTTGAATTTGTAAGCTCACTTTCAGCCTGTGATATTTTATTTTTTTGTTTCTCTAATTCTTTTTGTGCACTCTCAAATCCTATTTTAGATTTTTCTTCCATAGAAATTAAGTTATTTCTTTCATTCTTTATCTTTTGACTATTTGAGTCTAGCATCTCTTTAGTACTTGAAAGTTGATTCTCTGCATTTTTTAAATCTTGTTTCTTTGACTCTAACTCAGACCTTCCACTTTCAAGTTGTGAGGTCGCATTAACCAACTGATACTTAAGATTTTCCAATTGACCTTGTAATGTACCTTTTTCTTCTTCACTAACATCCTCATTAGATAGTCTTTCTTCTATGCTTGATATATGTTGTTTTATACTCTCTACTTGAATGTTTACTTCACCTAGTGTTTTTTCAGCTGCTTCAAGCCCTACTTCTGCAAGCTCTTTACTTTGATTGTAATTTAATAAAGCTGCCTCATACTGTACATATCCATCTTCAAGTTGTTTTTGACCAGCTTCAAGTTTTGTATAACCGTCTTTTATTTGATTTTGAACTTTTAGTTTTTTATCTTTTAATTCATTTTCTCCATTTTTTATCTGAGTTTTATATTTATTAATATCAGCTTCTGCACTTGCTAATTTTTCATTTACTTCTATTTTTTTATCTTCAAATTCATATTTGCCCTTTTCTAATTCATCTTGAGCCTCGCTCATTACTTCATCATATCTAGCATCTATTCTAGAATCTGATACAGATTCTAATTTATTAGTAATCTTATCTATAATGTCAAAATACTCGTCTTTGTAAGAATTTTTTTCCTTAGCTCCATCAACCGTCAAAAATATCTCTGAATAAGCTTCTATATTAAAATTGTCTTGAGGTATCATTACTATTCCATTTACAGCACCACTTCCTATTGAGCTACTTCCTTTTTCATAAGAAAGGTAATAAGGTGTCTCTATATATCCAACTACCTCATATTCTGTATTTTTAAGACTTGTACTAAGGTCTTCATCTGTTCCAGATTCCAGGTTTATTTTAGATCCTATAGGAATGTTTAAATTCTTTATTTTTTCTTTTTCTAATACACATTCCCCCGATTTTTGAGGTAGTCTTCCTTCTACAACTTTAACTCTATTTATGTAATCCAAATTACCTTCTTCTATCTTTTCTATATCTATCGCATGTACCTTAAGTACCTTTTCTCCCGATTTTAATTTAGCGATAACATCCATAGAATAGGTCGGGAAAACAG
Source organism: Romboutsia weinsteinii (assembly GCF_002250835.2). GTDB lineage: Bacteria > Bacillota > Clostridia > Peptostreptococcales > Peptostreptococcaceae > Romboutsia_A > Romboutsia_A weinsteinii. Next base: position 59,357 of record NZ_NOJY02000015.1, on the reverse strand, counting down.
ATTCTACACCTTTGATGTCTTTTATTGTATTTACATCATCATCTGTAAGTCCTAGAGTAGATAATACTTTTATGTCCATTAAATTATAGTCATCATAGTACTTGTCAGTTGTATTTTGCATAACAATAGGAGCTGTTTTTATTCCAGAGAAAAATGCAACTCCAAGAGCAACAATTAATACTATAGATAAAAATCTACCTTTTGATTTTTTTATATCTCTTATAAAGTCTTTATTTAAAGCGCTCTTCATTCTACCATTCAATCCTTTCTACTGGCGTAGGATTTTCATTGATAGTAACACTTTCTATCTTACCATTCTTCACTTTTATAATTTTGTCTCCCATTGGAGTTAGTGCCAAGTTATGAGTAATTATTATTACTGTCATTCCCATAGTTCTACATGTATCTTGAAGTAGCTTAAGTATAGCCTTTCCTGTATTATAATCCAATGCTCCAGTTGGCTCATCACACAATAATAGTTTAGGATTTTTTGCTAGCGCTCTTGCTATTGCAACTCTCTGTTGCTCACCTCCTGAAAGTTGAGCTGGGAAGTTATCTTTTCTATTCTCTAAACCAACAGCCTTCATAATTTCATCTATATCTAGTGGATCCTTGCATATTTGCGTTGCTAATTCTATGTTTTCTCTTGCAGTCAGATTTTGTACTAAGTTATAAAACTGAAATACAAAACCTATGTCAAATCTTCTATATGTTATAAGATCTTTGTTATTGTAATTATTTATTTCATTACCATCAACAATTACCTTGCCACTAGTAGGACTATCCATGCCTCCTAGTATATTTAATATGGTACTTTTTCCTGCACCACTAGAACCTGCGACTACAACAAATTCACCTCTGTCTACCGAAAAATCTACTCCACTTAAAGCAGATATTTCTACTTCACCCATCTTATATATTTTTTTTACATCATTAAATTCAATATATCTATTACTCAATTGATATTGCCTCCATCCTATTACCTAAATTCCTTTAATTAATTATACCATAATTACCCTATTATAACCCTTTGATATACTATTTTATCCTGCTTACTTTAATACTTAAAATAAAAAATGATCCTTATATCTTCATTAATAAGAATCATTTTTCATATATTTTATACCTCCATTATTATCGGAAATACTATAGGTCTTCTTTTTGTTTTATTATACACTAGATGCTCTACTGATTTTTTTACACCAGTCTTTAGAACTTGCCACTCTAGATTCTTATTTTCTAAACACCCTTCAACTTCCATTCTTGAAACTTCTTTAATTTTACTAATTAACTCCTCTGATTCACGTACATACACGAATCCTCTAGTTATAATATCAGGACCTGCTACGATACTATAGCTATGTCTATCAATTGCCACTACAATTGTTATCATCCCGTATTTAGCAAGATCTCTTCTATCTCTTAGTACTATATTTCCTACATCACCAACTCCAAGTCCATCAACAAATACAGTACCTGTATGAACTCTTTTATTTGTATTGACTCCATCTCCTGTAATTTCTAACACTTGTCCTGTCTCTAACGTAAATACATCACTTGGCTTCATACCTAATTTTTTAGCCAAATCACTATGGTGCTTTAAGTGTCTATATTCACCATGTACAGGCATAAAATACTTAGGATGAACCAACCTGTGTATTAACTTTAATTCTTCTTGATAAGCATGCCCTGATACATGAACATCCTCAAGATCCTCATATATAACATCTGCTCCTTTTCTAAATAATTGATTTATTACTCTAGATACTAATTTATCGTTGCCTGGTATTGGTGATGCTGATATTAAGAATAAATCATCTCTTTCAATAAATATATTTCTATGAGATCCATACGCAATTCTTGAGAGTCCTGCCATAGCTTCACCTTGGCTTCCTGTCGTTATTATAGTTATATTTTCATTAGGATACTGATTTATCTCTTCTATGGGTATAGAAGTTTCTTCTGGAACATGTAAATACCCCAATTCCATCGCAACTTGAGATATATTCTCTACACTTCTACCACTAAATATCACTTTTCTATTGTATTTTACTGATGCATCTATTATTTGTTGCATCCTATGGATATTTGATGCAAATGTTGCAACAATGACCCTTCCCTTTGCATTAGAGAAAATTTTTATTAACGTTTCTCCAATAACCTTCTCTGATAGGGAGTGTCCTTGTCTTTCTACATTAGTGCTATCAGCTAAAAGCAACATTATACCTTCTCTACCTAACTGAGCTATTCTGCCTAAATCCATCAACCTACCATCAATTGGAGTATAATCTATCTTAAAATCGCCTGTATGAAGTATTACACCTAGTGGTGTATATATAGCTAATGAGCAAGAATCTGCTATACTATGAGTTGCTTTTATAAATTCGACTTTAATCTTATCTAGTTCTATAATATCTCCAGTATGTACAGATATAATGGTACTTACATCTAAGATACGATGCTCTTTTAATTTATTTTCTACTAATCCTAAAGTAAGCTTAGTTCCATAGACCGGTATATTTATTTGCTTTAATATATACGGTATTGCTCCAATATGATCTTCATGACCATGAGTTAAAAACAAACCTTTAATTTTTTCTTTTTTATCAAGTAAATACTTTATATCTGGTATTACAAGATCTACTCCGTACATATCTTCATCTGGAAAAGATATTCCACAATCTATTATAATAATTTCATCCTCATATTCTATTACTGTAATGTTTTTTCCTATTTCGCCAAGTCCACCTAGTGGAATTACTTTTACACTTTCTTTATCCATATTGAACATTACTCCTTTTTTCATTTTAAAAACATTTACTCTTATTTTTTCTGTAATTAGCATATATTAATCATATTTTTGTAATAAAAATAAAAAGTACCCTAGTATTAATTAGAGTACTCAACTTTGACTTTTCTTTTTAATTTAATTACTTTTCCTGTATTATCCAAATTATATCCACCTAAAGAAATTACTTTTTCTTTAAATATTTCTTTGTTTATAACATCTAATAGAGATTTAATATAATCTGTCTTTAGCATATTTTCGTTTAATAATAAGTCATACTCTTCATCACAAATAGGTATAAAATCTAAACCAAAGATATTAGCTGCAGAATATACACCCATTCCACAATCAGCATCTCCATTTTGAATCGCCTTTGCAAGTGACATATGCGTAGATTCTTCTCTTTCATAACCACTTATTTCACTCTTTTTTATACCTTCTTTGTTTAATAAATAATCTAATAGTATCCTTGTTCCAGATCCCTTCTGCCTATTTATGTATCTTATATTTACTAAATCTTTTATACTCTTTATATTGAAAGGATTTCCCTTTTTAACAATAAGGCCTTGAGTTCTTCTTACCAGCTTAATAATAGCGACATCTTCTTCTATATATTTTTCTATATAAGGTATATTATAAGATTCAGTATCAGTATCGAATAAATGTATTGGTGCTATATGACTTTCATGTTTTTTTATAGCTAGCATCCCCTGGAAACTCCCTACATGTGTTGAACTTAGGCTTACTTTCCCTAAAGAAGACTTGATTAGTTCATCATTAATAATATCCATTACTATATCATGACTTCCAATAGATATGATTGTATTTTTTATATTATTATCATCTTTTAATAGCTCTACATTTACTAAACTACCTTCTTCTATTCCTTCTATATTTTGTGGTACCCTTATTACGCCATCAGCATGAACAAGACTTGTTATTGTACCAGCGCCTCTTTTAATCGGTGTAGCTACATATTTATTATCTATAAATCCAAGCTTAACTCTAATAAATTCTTCATATTTTAAGCTACTCATAACTCTCTTACTTAGAGCTGCATGAATTATTTTTGCTGTTTCTAAATCTTTATAGATTAGCTTTCTAAGAATCGGTTTAACCATATTTTCCATAACAACCCAAGCTGATACTGGATATCCTGGTATACCTATAATTGGTTTGCCTTGAATATGTCCAAGAATTGCTGGTTTTCCAGGTTTTATTGCAAGTCCATGTATGCAAACCTCTCCTATCTCATCTATTATGTCATATGTATAATCTTCTCTCCCTTGTGATGACCCAGCATTTACTAAAACCATATCACACTCTTTTATCGCTTGTAGTACACTATGTTTTATCTTTTCATAATTATCCTCTACAATTGGATATAATATTGGTTTTCCCTCATAATCAAGTATTAGTCCTTCAAATAATCTTGAATTAAACTCTATTATATCTCCTATCTTAGGATCAGTATATCTATCTATCAATTCAGTACCTGTAGGTATAATTCCCACCTTGAACTCCTTAAATACTTGTATCTTATCAATTCTAGCACTTATCATAGCTCCTACATCTTGAGGCTTTATATTATGAAAACTTGGTATTAACATTTCCTTTTCCACAATATCTTCACCCAAGCATCTTATATGTTGCCAAGGTATCGCCGGCTTATAAATCTTTACTTTATTGTTATCTTTTTCTAATATATCTTCTATCATTATTACTGCATCAAATTGTTTTGGAATTGGATCTCCCGTATCGACTTCAACATAATCTTTACCCTCTATAAGAGTTATTATATTTTGCTCATTTGCAAAAAAAGTAGATTTTGATTTAACTGCTACCCCATCCATAGCAGAGCAATTATAAAATGGTGATGATAGTTTAGCATACACTGCATCACTACTCATTCTATTTAAAGATTCTTCTATATCTATATATTCAGTATCTCTTACTCTACTATTTTTTAATACTGATAAATATTTTTCTAATCCTTCCTCTAAAGGTACGTTTGATAAGTATTTATTCATATATATCCCCCATGATCTTACTTAAAATAAATTTACTTTTACAGATTCTCCTTTATGTATACCTTCTAAATCTCTATCTATTCTTATATATCCATCACAGTTAGCAAAATGCTTAATCATACTTGATTTTGCTAATATTGGTGTGCATAACAACTTACCACCTTCTTCACTTATATCTACTGCTAAGTATTCTTCTCTTCCTTTCGCTTTATGATAGTTATATTTAAATTCACAAACTAAATACCTTTGCGACTTTTCTTCAAATAATGAAAGTATAAATGGTTTTAGTATGGCTTCAACTACAAATGCACAAGAAAGTGGATGTCCTGGAAGACCTAAAACTAATTTTTTATTTACTTCTGCAATAATAGTCGGCTTTCCGGGTTTCATAGCTATCCCTTCTACTAGTACTTTGCTATTTTTAAAGGATTGTATTGCTCTTACTGTTTCATCCTTTTTTCCGACAGAGCTTCCCCCTGAAATTAAAACTATATCACATTCCTTATTTGCTCTATCAATTAACTCTATTATTTCTTCTAAGTTATCTTTTACTGGAGGGTAAATTATTGGTTTACATGAAATGTTACTTAATTGACCATATAAAACGTATGCATTAATATCTTTTATTTTTGCTTCACTTATATCTTCATTTTGGTTTAGTATTTCGTCTCCGGTTGATATAATTCCTATTACTAACTTTTTATGCACCTCAACTTCTTTTATATTAGCTCCAGCAAGTACACCTAAATCTCTCTCATTTATACGATGCCCCTTTTTATATAAGATTTCGTCTTCTTTTATATCTTCCCCTACCTCCACTATATTTTCATTATGAGCTAATCCCTTTTGTACTAGTATAGTGTCCTCGCTTAACTTTTCAGTATACTCTATCATCACTACTGCTTCAGCATTTTCTGGAACCATACCTCCAGTTGGAACATACACAGCTTCTTCAGTATCTAGTATTTTAGCACAAATCCTTCCCATATCACTTTCTCCTATTATGGTAATTGGCACAGGATTCGATTCATTAGCTAGAAATACATCTCTAACTAATACTGCATACCCATCTACTAAAGATTTTCTAAAGTGAGGTACATTTAACTTTGACTTTATATCTTTTGAAGTGTATCTATTTAGACCCTCTACTAAGCTAACAGATTCTACTTTAATATCTACTCTAAAATTTTTTTTCATTATATCTAAAGCACTACTTACTTCTACAACATCAAATAGCTTCATAGTTTCCCCCTCGTAATTATTTTTTTATCCTAAAATACAGTTCTTTAATGTATCTAGTTCATTATCATTAATCATTTTTTGTTCAATTAAAATCCTACAGAAACCTAACTCTTCGAATTTATCTCTAGGATTATGTATCTTTATTTCTTTATTCTTTATATTTATCTTGTTACCCTCATTTTCAAAAACAACCTTCTTAGTAAGGTCAGCTAAGTCATCATATCTGATTAATATCTTTAAAAATGCTATACAATCCATTCCATATTCATTGCAAATATTTTCTATAGATTTTGCTTCCTCCAATGTAAATCCTTGCTTCATAATTTTATTCATTAATGTATTTTTACAATTCATAATGCACCCATAACACTTGTTATTCTCATCATAGTATGTATTAAGGTTAGTATCTCCTAATCTATTTATCATTAGATTATTTAGTTCAATCAATGTTTTTTCATCCTTAGCATTTAGTTTATTATGTTTCTCTAAAGCTATAGCTTTTATTTTTTTTAATCCCATAAGTTGACCTAAACCATTTCCCCCACAGGACTTATTAGATTCAAAAATAATTTTTGAAAATTCTACTTCGTTAACTGCTGCTACCCCTATTTGAGCCATTTCTAAATTATCCGTTTTTAAGTCTTTCTCTATCATGCTCTTTGAAGTATTAAAATTCTCACGATATATATTTCTAGCATCTTTTATACATATTGCTTCTTTATTTATATAAATATATATTGGATATTTTGATATCCCCTTAAATATTAAATAGTCATATCCGTTACATTTCATATAATGAGCAAAATGGCCTCCTACCTTAGAATTACTAGATTTTGAATAAACATCTAGTCTATTAAGGCCTATTATTCCATATCCAGCTAAAATAGGAGATTCAAAAACTAAGTCATCTTTTTCAACTATAATTTTTTCATTATCATTTATACTATATGTTTCAATTCTATGAGTATCTAATTTTATTGTAATAACTTTTCTCAATATATGCCCTCCTATTTTTATAAAGTAGCTTAGTTAAGAATTTATAAAAAACCTTTTGCAAAATAGAGTTTATCCATGCAAAAGGTTTTAATCTACATTATATTATTCAAATACAAAGAATAGAGGCTCACCATATTCAGACACTCCATATTCTTTAATTTGTTTTTGAACTGATTCTGATTTATAGTATTCTACAAGTTTATCACTTATTATTTTCATCTCCTTGTCTAGTTCACTTATTGTTACAATACTATATACATTCTTTAAACTATCATCAGCTTGCTTAACTATTTCTAAATCTAAATTATCTTTTGTAGCTAGAAAAGTACCTATATCGGTCAACGCATAAGCTTTCATTTCACTAGCCATTTGTAAAGTTGCAGCCATCCCCTTACCTACCTCATTATAGTTTTCAAATGAGTTGTCAACACCACTCTTTTCCCATAGGCTTAATTCTTTAGTATGTGTTCCAGACTCATCTCCTCTAGAGATAAATGGTAAATTATTCTCGCTTATATATTTAAATACATCAGAAGCACTTAAATCTTTCATAGATTTATTATCTGCACCATCTTTAGGACCCACTACAACAAAATAGTTATACATTATTTCAGATCTATCTACTCCATATCCTTCAGCTATAAAATCTTCTTCCTTTTGCTTTGCATGTACAAATAATATGTCAGCATCTTTTGATTTTCCTAGCTCTAAAGCTTCACCAGTACCTTTTGCAACTACATTAACTTCTACATCATTCTCGTCTTCAAACCCTTTTAATGTATCTTCTAAAAAACCTGTATCTTCTAAACTTGTTGTTGTTACTAATGTAATTTCTTTTACGGTTTCCTTACTATCCCCAGACTTTGATTGTTCATCTCCTTTTGCTGTTGAAGAACATGCTACCATAGTCATACTTAAAAAAACTAAAGTCAAAAAACTTAAAAATTTATTCCTCATATTTATCCCCCTGTAATTTGCTCTCTTTGAGCATAATTTTAATATGTAAATTATAGACTTAAAGTTAAAAAAAATAATTATTATTAAAGTAAAAATCTTTAAAGAAATTCTCTGATTTATATTTTTCTACAATATTCAAATTCTGCATAAATATAACTTCATCACTAAGCCTCTCTGCTTGAAGAAAGTCATGAGTTACTAATAAGATTGTCTTATTTTTTTCTTTTAAATCTTTAATTTTTTTTTCTACGATTCTTATAGTATCAAAATCCATGCTAGCCATAGGTTCATCCAGTAAGATACATTCTTTATTCATAATCAAGGTTCTTATAAATTGAAACTTTGCTTGCTCTCCTCCAGATAGTCTTTTAATATTAATATCTAGCATATCTTCTAGTCCAAATTCTTTTATCAACTCATTTAGACTACCCCTATCTAACAAATCTTCATTATTACTATATTTATAAATATAGTCAAAGTTATCCTCTAAGCTTCCACTTAAGTAGCATGTATCTTGTGGATGATAGCTTATATATTTATGCACTATTTTTTCATTAAACCCCTCTTTATTTATGATAATACTTCCACTTTCAAAATTGGTAATACCATACAAGAGTTTTAATAAAGTACTTTTTCCACTTCCATTGTGACCCAATATTGCATATACATATCCCTTTTTTAAGTCTAGTTTATTTATAGTAAATTTTTTTTGATTTTTCATATTCTTCTTTATTTTTCTGAAGCTTATCATATATCTACTCCCCCTGCTTAACTATCCTTTTGTAAGCTTTTTATAAAAAATGTAGACATAAAAGAAATTAAAATCAGTATAGCCGCTATCATCAATGACTCATCAAAATTTCCCATTGATGTCGATTGTGCAATATAAGTAGTCATAACCATTGTTTTACCTCTTATATTCCCGCCTACAAGCATTACTGCTCCAACCTCTGATATCCCTCTTCCAAAAGTTGTTATAATCACTATTATTAAATAATTTTTAATCTCTTTTAAGAAAATTTTTGCTATGTCTTTTTTATTTATCTGAAGAACTTTACATGTAATGAGTATTTCGTCTCCACATTTATTAAGATATTCTAACGTTAAGCTCATTGCAATTGGTATTAAAAGAAGTACTTGTGCAAGTATCATAGCATATGATGAAAATAATAGTTGAAATTCTCCCAGTGGTCCCTTTCTAGAGAGTATTAGAAATACAATAAGCCCCATAATAACAGGCGGTGTGCTCATTAATGAATTTATAATCATAATAATTTGTCTTTTTAATTTAAATTCCTTTAGATATATTAATATACTCAATAATGTTCCTGTAATAGTTGCTATAGCAGTGGCTGTGATTGTTATATATAAAGATCTAATTACTATCTGAATTACTTCTATTATCTCCATATAACGTCCCCTTTAGATTTTAATAAGTTCATTTCAACATATATTCTAGCATTCAACATTTTCACTTACAATATATGCATATGTATTTTCGTTCATCAAATCAATGTATATTTCGACATTCATCCTTTCATAGTTAACTTTTTTGTATTAATATTCAAGTTAATTAATAGTACTTAGACTTTCAATTTAAATCCACATTTTAATACTAGTATATTTGTATGTAAATTAAATATAAGTATCCTGTATTCTTACTTTTAGTTTGAAGGTTTCTAGCTTTATAGATTGAATTCTTTATATAAAAGAAATAATTCTAAGCAAAGGTTGGTGTTTATTTATGGTAGAAATGATTAAGTTTCCTTATAATAATTTAGCTATAGCAAGATTAGATTCTAATAATATAGTTCACAACCATCGTTATCATCAATGTCCTGTTGGTAGAGTTGAAAATAATATTATACACGATCATCCAGCTGACAATTCTCCTATTGGTAGAGTTGATAGCAATGGTGTAATTCACAACCATCCTACAAATGAATCTCCAGTTGGAGTAATAGATAGTAATGGATTCGTCTATTGTGGCGATAGTCAAAATTCTCCTATAGCTAAAATTAAAGGAGACGATTACTTATTATCTGGAAGTGCTTATTTACTATTAATACATGGAAATAGATAATTTTGATAAAATTTTTAAGTGTCGTATATCGACACTTTTTTTATTGTAATTCTACATATAATATTGTTATGATAGTATTATAATTTTTTACCAAAGGAGATATATCAAATGTCAGACAAATTTAAAAATACCAAAGGTAAAATAGTAGAGTACATTAAATTTAATATAATAGGAATTAGTAACTTTCTTGTATCACAAATATTTTATATAAGTTTGTATTTAATTTTTCATATACATTATTTAATTGCTTATACAATTACGAGTGTTTTAAGTATTACCGCTGCATATTTTTTAAATTCTAAATTTACATTTAAAGATAATGAATACTCACCTAAGAAGTTTACTATGACGGCTTTAGTGTATATTATTGAATATATAATCAATTTTATACTTATTTGGATCATGGTAAGATTTATTGGCATAAATGAAATAGTTGCACCAATAATTGCACCTGCATTTTCGACACCGCCAGTATTCTTTATGATGAGAGCTGTAATAAAAAAGAATAAAAAATAATAAAAAGCTGTACCAAAAATCAATTTTTGGTACAGCTTTTTTTCTATAATAATTTATTTTGTAAATATATTTATAAAGTTTATCATCTTGGTTTTTAGTACACCGCTATAATCTAATATCTGTGCTATTTGATTCTTATTGCTAGTTTCACTATTAAAATTAGCTATTTTAGCAGTAATATATCCGTCTTTTTCTTCTATTATGTAACCACAGTCCATTGTATTGTTTATCTCTAAGTCTCCAATGTCACATCCAATATCCTTTATTGCCTCTTTATCTGCACATATAATATCATCTATAAATGAAGAGTCCTTAGTTGCAAATACTACATATCTTGCATTGCTTTCTTTTGCATCACTTTTTACATATAACCTGTTTGTAAGTTCGCTTTTTTTCATATCTTTTATAACAGCATTTTTATCCATTACATCATCTAAATTTTCTTGAGTAGCTTTTATTAAACCTTCAAAATCAAATTTATTCGACTCTACTTTTAAAATGTTTAATGTATCTATATTTTCTTCTGGTATATATTTAACTACATTTTCAAAAACATAATATACATCTTTTATTTCATATCCTTTTTTCAAGTAGTCTTCTTTTATCTCATATTCTTCATCAAACTCTCTAATTAGCTTAGGTATCTCCTCTTTAGTATTAGCATCTTTTATTGCCGTCACAAATGGTATTACCTTACCTGGCTTCATTAAAAACATCTCTAATGGCTTCATAGTAATATTTGCTTCTTTTATATCATTTTCTTGAAATGCTGCTTCTATTCCATCCTCTAAGAATGCCACTTCTACTTCCATTTCATATTCTTCTTCGTCCATTATATTACTTCCAACCGGATACATTACTATTAATTTACTTTTATCAAATATATAACCAAATGAATAATCTATCTCTAACTGTCTCTTCATATTATTCTCCTTAATTTTAATTATGTACATATATTATCATAATTTAAAGTATTTATACACATTAAAAATATACGTAATAATAAGATAACTTATATATTAAGTTGTACTAATATAGCTATTTTAATAAAAATATCTGTAAATTAACTTTATATGTAGATATCAGAAAACTCTACACTCATTCTATGAATTTGGTTTGAAAGAAATGCGTCATCGCTATTGATTGCCTCATCAGTATCAACTAGCCTATCTGGTATGCTTATTATAAATTCAGAACCTTCCCCAAAAGTACTTTTGACTTCTATGCTGCCCCCATGTATTTCCGCTAGCGATTTAACTAATGAAAGACCTATCCCACTGCCTTCTCTCTCATCTCTATCACTATTTGCAATTTGTTCAAATCTATTAAATATACTACTTAGTTTATTTCTAGGTATTCCAATACCCTCATCTTTCACACTAATTTTTATGTAATCACCACATTTTATATTTACATCTATTGTCCCATTTTTCGAATTAAATTTTATTGCATTAGATATTAAATTAAGTATAATTCGTTCTATTTTATCTTGATCAAACGCAATTACCTTTTCTTCCTCATCTGTATCAAATATTATATTCATATTTTTGTTTCCTATGAATTCAGCCACTGATGAACATATAGATTCTACAAAACTTACTATATCTCCATTTTGGGGCTTATATTCTAAATATCCTGAATCTAGCTTTGTTGTATCTATTAAATTATTGGCAAGCTTTAAAAGTCTAAATCCATTTTGTTCAATTAATTTAATATATCTAGATAAATGACTTACATCTCCTTTATCTAACTCTTTTGTTTTTAGTTTAAATAATTGAAGTGAACTTAATATTATATTAATTGGAGTTCTAAGCTCATGTGATATATTTGCAAAAAAGTCCATTCTTAGTTTATTTAATCCTTCTTCAATATTCTTCTTCTCAGACTTTGACATAATTAATGCAAACATATCATCTCCTATACTATATATATCAATTGTCCAGTATTCATTAAGCATATTACAGTATTGATTTAAAGTGCAGCTATTTCCTTCTATTGATTCTTTTAAAGTATTATTAATATTATCCCAATCTAATGTTCCTGAAAATATATGGTTAATACTTTGATTTAAAATATTCATTTCATAGTTTATTATATATCTTTTTAGTGCTTCGTTAGTATCTGTAATAATCAAATCTATATAATCTCCATTGGAGTTTTTTATACCTTTCACTTCACAGTAAGCCATATTACTGTTTTCAATCATCGTTTTATATATATTAGTCCCCATAAACTCTCTCCTAACAAATTAGATTTTTCATATGTATATATTTATCTGAAAACTCTACATTAGTTTTATACACAAAATTCTTTTTATTATAAATAGTAGCACAAAGTATGATTTATATGTTTTAAAATTACATATTTTCTGTTATTTATTTATAATAAATTTTAATTTATCTAAAAAGTAAACTACATAGCAAACTTACGTACTCTAATCCACCAATATATTTAGTCGCCTCAGTACTATTCCCACTATGATTATAACACCTAGGGCTCCTGACAATGGATATATAAGGTTTACTAGTGAAGCAAAAGGTAATCTTCCTCCTATAAATCCAACTACCGAACACCCTAATGCTATTAAATTAAATTTTGTTGTTTTTTCTTTGGCAAAGCTGCTACATACACTCCATAGAAGCGGTACTGCTGTAGTATATATGCCCGCTATAAGCATAAGAGAAAACATAATTCCAATAATCTTAGATATATTATCAGCCATATATAGAGTTGGTATTTCTTTTATGTATACATTTTGAATATCTGAAATTAACCCCATATTCAGTACCATACCTGCAATCATAAAAACTAAACCACCTAGTACCCCACCCCATATACAATTTTTCTTGTTACTTGCTGTTTTACCAACACCTACTAAAAAAGGTGTTACTACTATAATATTAAGTCCGCTATAAATTAGTGGGCTCATCCACCACTTTGATACGGCCTTTGTAAGATTTAAAGATTCTATTATTTCATTCGCATTATAAAAAGTATCTAAGTTTCTTGCAACAGTTACAATACCAATACCTACAGAAATAATTATTATCATAGGACCTATATTTCCTAATATATCTATTATCTTATTCATCCCCAATATTATTGATATTAAAGCCAAAATTATTAATATAAGACTACCTAAACTTTTACTTATACCATAATACTGATTAATGGCAGCACCAGCACCAGATACCATAACAACAAAACTACAAAAGAAAAATATAGGCATGAACGCCTTAAAAAAATTGCCGATTATATCTCCGCATAAGTATGAAAATATATCATTTGTAGATCTTAATTTAACACTCTTTCCTATCTCTAGCAGAGAAGCTCCGCAGTACGCTAAGATAACCATACAAATTAAGTTCGCTACTATGCTTATGATTCCGTATGCAGAGAAAAACTGCATAATCTCTTGTCCTGTTGCAAATCCTGATCCTATACAAACAGATACATAAGTACCCGCAAACTTTATAACTTCACTAAAGTTACTTTTCTTGCTCATCTTATCCCTCCTAAATATTAATTAAATTTGTCCATAATTATTTATATGCTTGTATTACTTTAATTAATATCTAAACTTGATATAATATCACTATTCTTTGGTTTTATATTTAAATCTTTATAATTTGTAGATTGACATTCATTCTTATGTAGCCGTTTTGTAACTTATCGATTTGGCAATTCATTCATAATTCTAAACAAAAAAATAGTGGATATCTATTATTTAGATATCCACTATTTTTTTACTATTTTTCTAAAGCTTCTTTTCTTAATAATTCAGCTTTATCAGTTCTTTCCCATGCAACATCTAGGTCAGTTCTTCCAAAGTGTCCATAAGCCGCTGTTGCTTTAAATATAGGCTTTCTTAATTCTAAATCTCTTATTATAGCTCCTGGTCTTAAGTCAAAATACTTATTTATAAGTTCAACTAATACCTCATTGTCTACCTTGCCAGTTCCAAAAGTATCTACAAATATAGATAGAGGTCTTGCAACACCTATAGCATAAGCAAGTTCTATTTCACACTTGTCAGCAAGCCCTGCTGCTACTATATTTTTAGCAACATATCTTGCTGCGTAAGCTGCTGATCTATCAACTTTTGTAGCATCTTTACCTGAGAATGCTCCTCCGCCATGTCTAGAGTATCCCCCATAAGTATCTATTATTATTTTTCTTCCCGTAAGTCCTGTATCTCCTTGAGGTCCTCCTATTACGAATCTCCCTGTTGGATTTATATAAATCTTAGTCTCTTCATCTAATAGTTCAGCTGGTATTACTTCCTTAATAACATCTTCTGTTAAAGATTGTCTTATTGTCTCATTATCTACATCTTCTGAATGCTGAGTTGATATAAGTACTGTATGAACTCTAACAGCTTTATTACCGTCATATTCAACCGTAACTTGAGTCTTACCATCCGGTCTTAAGAAGTTTAATTGTCCTGACTTTCTAACTTCTGTTAACCTTCTAGCTAATTTATGTGCCAGAGATATAGGTAGTGGCATAAGCTCTTCTGTTTCGTTACATGCAAATCCAAACATTATACCTTGATCTCCAGCCCCTATAGCTTCTATTTCTTCTTCTGTTTGTTCTCCGGTTCTATTTTCTAAAGATTCATCAACACCCATAGCTATATCTCCTGATTGCTCATCTATGGCAGTAATAACACCACAAGTATCACAGTCAAATCCATACTTAGCTCTATCATATCCTATTCCTCTTATTGTTTCTCTTACTAACTTTGGTATATCTACATATGCATTTGTACTAATTTCACCAGCTACTAGTACAAGGCCTGTTGTTACTGTAGTCTCGCAAGCAACTCTTGACATTGGGTCTTTTTCCAATAATGCATCTAGTATTGCATCTGATATTTGGTCACATATTTTATCTGGATGACCTTCTGTAACTGATTCTGAAGTAAATAAATGTCTAGCCATTTTTATATCTCCTTTATATTTTTATTTTTTATTTTGTTAATATCCGTTATGTATAAATATTAAGCATTTTTTTCTATATTGTTTGCAGCAACTAAAGATAATTCTCTTAATATTTTACACGCTGTTACAGTAGATACATTAGTATTATCATAGTCCGGACTTAGCTCAACTATATCGCATCCCACCAACTTAATATTAGAGTTTTTTAATATCTTAAATATTTGCTCAAATTCCCTATATGTTACCCCTCCTGGTTCAGGTGTACCTGTTCCAGGGAATATTGATGGATCTAATATATCTAAATCTATAGTCAGATAAACATTTTTTCCATCTAGGTTATCTACTATATCTTTAAATGTGTTAATTGTTGATACTTCCATATATGTGTGATTTTCCTCTAATGCAAATTCAAATTCATGTTTTGTTCCTGATCTAATTCCAAACTGGAATATTCTATTATCACCAAGTATATCCCATACCCTTCTTATTACAGTAGCATGAGAGTTTTTATTATTATTATATTCTTCTCGTAAATCAGTATGAGCATCAAAATGAAGTACGTATACATCATTATACTTTTCATAAATCGCCTTAAAGGCAGGGAGAGTAACTAAGTGCTCTCCACCTATCATAAAAGGAAATTTATTGTCTTGTACAATCTTTTTACTTCCTTCATATATTTCATTTAATACCCTATCCGTGTCCCCTATACTTAGCTCTAAATCCCCTATATCACATATCTTATAGTCTTCTAAATCTAGTTTTAATACAGGACTATATGTTTCAAGTCCATATGATTCTGATCTCATTGCGCCGCTTGCAAATCTAGTTCCTGGCCTATTTGATGTAGTACCATCAAACCCAGTTCCAAATACAACTACATCAGCATCTTCATATGGAATATCCATACTCATAAATGTACTTATATGTGCAAACTTATTTATCATCATTTAACATATCCCTCACATATTGAGGTAACATAAATGCACCTGTGTGTATGTCACTGTTATAGTATTTAGTTTTTAGGTTTAATGCCTCCCAAGTTTCTCTATCTTGATCTTTTAGTGGATCAAACTTCTTAGATGCAAATCCAAATAACCAATGCCCAGATGGGTATGTTGGTATATGAGCTTGATAAACTTTAGTTATAGGGAATAAGTTTGTTATTTTTTCATTTGCTCTTTTCATTTCTTTTGCATTAAAGTCAAAATATGGGCTTTCATTTTGATTTACAAGTATTCCTTCATCCGTTAGCACTCTATAGCAATCACTATAAAAATCTATTGAAAATAATCCTTCTCCAGGTCCTATTGGATCCGTAGAGTCAACTATTATTAAGTCATAAGATTTATCACTAGCATTTTTTACAAAAGCTACTCCATCCTCAAAGTATAAGTTTACTCTTGAATCATCTAGTTTAGCAGCACATATATCAATATACTCTCTAGATACATCTACAACCATTTTATCTATCTCTACCATGTCTATCTTTTCGATTTGTGGATAACGAGTAAGTTCTCTCACTGTTCCTCCATCTCCACCACCAATAACTAAGACATTTTTTATGTTCATATTAGTAGCCATGGGAACATGAACTATCATATCATGATAAATAAATTCATCTTTGTAATTTACCATCATTAATCCATCTAATGTCAAAAACTTTCCAAACTCCTTACTTTCAAAAACATCAACTTTTTGAAAATCGGATTGACCGCTAAAAAGCTGTCTATCTACTTTTATTGAGAAACGTACATTGTCAGTCCACTCTTCTGTATACCAAAGTTCCATTTCTATCCTCCATACGAATTTATTTTATGTATTTATATTTTCTATATTTGTTTTTATTTCATCTATATGTCGATTTGTATATTTTTTATTTTTATGTTAAAATTTAAGTTCGAATTTATTTTTATGTAATTATAATCTTTGTATTTTTATAATGATTATAACTTTTTATATTTTTATTTTTATTTAGGTACTTATTATTTATATTGCTTCTGGCTTATGAGTAATATTGCCTAAATCTTTTTTTGCAAATTTTTGTATTTTACTAGTTAATCCTCTAGGTATTTCTGTTGATTCACTTCTCTCTGATTTTAGTAAATCTTCTAGCATTTCAAAGCTTTTCCACGGATCTATATCTCCACAAGTGAAAAAGTCTGCAGCTGCATATCCATATTCTGGCCAAGTATGAATCGTTAAGTGAGACTCCGCAATTATTACAGCACCTGAAACTCCCCACGGATTAAAGTGATGGAAAACAGAATCAACAATTGTTGCTTTAGCATTTAAAGCTGAGTTGTTCATATATTCTTCTATTACTTTTGGATTTGTAAGAACTTCCTCATCGCAATTATAATACTCTACAAGTATATGACGCCCTAATGTTTCAAATTTCATATTTACCACTCTCCTTATTTAATTTTCTTTTATTACAAGTATTGTGTCTAAACTCTTGTCTTTCATATCAGTTAGATATGCCTTACTTTCCCTAAGTAAATTTATATACTCAAGTATTTCAATTGTTATCACTTCGCCTGGTGAAACTATTGGTATTCCAGGTGGATATACCATTATCGACTCTGCACATATTCTATTTATAGATTTTTTAAAATCTATACTTTCTTTTTGCGAATAAAATGCTTGCCTTGGATTAAGCCTCACTATTGGACTAATTTGCTTTGTTTCAAGTATACTTGCGCTTCTATATTCACTGTATTTTCTAGAAATTATATCCAGTGATTTTATAAGCTTATCTATATCTTGCTTTGTAGTTCCAATAGATACTAACGCTAATATATTATATAAATCTCCAAGTTCTAATTGAACACCAAATTCTTGATACAAAATATCATAAACTTTGAATCCAGTTAAATTAAGACCTTTTACATTTATGCAGAGCTTCGTCTCATCAATATATTCAACTCCATCACTATCTAAAATCTCAGTTGTAACAACCTTTATTCCTTCAATTTTATTCAGTTTACTTTTTGCATATCTTGAAAGATTTAAAGCCTTTGATAACTGTTCTTGCCCATTTGATATTAAATTATATCTTGCACCATCTATACTAGCCATTAGTAGATACGATGCTGATGTTGACTGTAGCATATTTATTGACTGAGACACTTTTTCGCAATCAATATTGCCTTTATTAACTAAAAGTGATGATGCTTGCGTAAGTGCTCCTCCTGTTTTATGAATGCTTACAGCTGCCATGTCTGCACCTAAATCCATAGCTGATGGTGGTAGATCTTGGTGAAATGGAAAATGTGCTCCATGCGCTTCATCTACAAGTACAAGTACAGATTTTTCTCTACATAATCTAATTATTTCACTTAAGTTTGAACAAGCTCCGTAGTACGTAGGGTTTAATAAAAATATAGCTTTGATATCATTATTTTTATCTAAAGCTTCTTTTACTTTGGTAGTACTTATATTTAAACTTATACCTAGCTCTTCATCAAACTCAGGCTGTATAAATACTGGCTGACCTCCACAAAGTATCAGCGCATTTATGACCGATTTGTGAATATTACGAGGCAATAGTACTTTATCATTTGGATTGATAACACTCAAAATCATTGCATGTATAGCTTGAGTAGTTCCATTAGTAATAAAAAAGGCTTCATCACTTTTATAAGCATTAGCTAGCAAATCTTGAGCCTGCTTTATAATTCCATTTGGTTTAGATACATTATCCATAAATGGAGAAGAATTTATATCCATCTTCATTATCTCATTGCCAAAGTAATTATTTAATACTTCTACACCTTGGTCTCTTACATGTCCTGGTACATCAAAGCATGCAATTTCTTTTTGAGAGTAATTCTTTAATGTTGAGAGTAGTGGAATTTGTCCCTCATCTAACTTAATTACCTGAGCTAAGTCGCCATCTATAATTCTCACATCATCCATCCTTTCATTCGAATTTTATAATATCATTTAAAACTTAATTTTATTATACTTATTATATATAATTTTAAAATTTAGTTTTATTAAACTAACGATATCAATTATATTAACTTTTTCATATTTTTACAAGTATTTTTTATTATTTTATTTTATTTTCACACAATAGTTATAAGTTAGTATTTTCAACGATAAATATATTCAATTCAGATTTTTGTTTATATTAATTTTTATTAAGTTTAGTATTAGTAAATTTTTTTCACATTTTTCACAAAACCATTTTTATTTATTATTCATTAAATATGAGTTTTTATAACATATCCAGTTTAATATTTTTAATATGTTAGTATACCTTTACTAAACTTATTTCAAAACATAATTTTAATCAAATCTACCTAATTTATGTAAATTTCAAAAAAATAAAAGCCAGATACATATCTAACTTTTTATAATTTATATATTATTTTTTTATTTTTTAAATCTATTTTTATTGTGTTTTATCTGAAAAGATATAAATAATTTTCATATTTTTTATCCATGTTATCTTGATTAATTCTAAACTATTTATTTCTTTTTAAGAATTTCCAATTGAATTAAAGTCTTTTCTTTTGTATTTTTATCTACCCTTGGCATAACCCAAACTTCATTAAAATCTCCAACAACCTCTATATTATTTTCTTTTATATATTCTAATATTTTATTAAAATATATTTTAGCATTATTAGCATTATCATCATATATGATCGTTATATACTCTCCCTCTGGTAGTACCTTCATCTTGCTATTATTTTTTCTTTTTGCAAAATCTTTAATATAAGTATATGTTATTTTACCATTTTCTACAAAATCCTTATATGATACAGTTGATCCTAATTGAGGATATACAGTACCATATTTTTCTTCAATATGCAGCACAGTATCTCTTAAACTTAGTTCAAAATCCTCAGGTGTTTCAGTTTTACATTTGTATTCCATATACTTTCTTTTTTTATTGCGATTTATAAAAACAATATTTTCTTGATGCTCTAATACATTAGAAATACTTATCTCTAAATCATCTAAATAATTTTTGATTTCTGATAGTTCTTTGATCTTTTTTTCTAATAGGCTACTTTGTCTTTTTATTGTATCAATCATAGATTCAATTGATCCGTCTGATTTTAAAAAATCTTTTATTTCTTCTAAAGATAATCCCATTGTTCTGCAATATTTAATTACGTCTATATGCATAAATTGATCCATAGAATAATATCTATAATTATTTTCAGGATTTGTATATGCAGGTTTTAGAACTCCTACTTCATCATAATATCTAAGTGTCTTTATCGGTAAATTTGAAAGCTTAGACATTTCTCCAATTGTAAAATATGTACTCATTATGCCTCCTAAAATTATAATTTCTAAAAAGGTATCTAGCATTAGCTAGATACCTTTACTTCAAGTTCATATTCTTCATGCTTATATTTCTTTCCTTTTGACACTAAAAGTATAACCTGAATCATTGTAAACACAAGAGATGTTTTTTTCTTATATGCCATATATCTTCCATCCCAAGATTCACAGTATTTCTCTTTAAATTTCTTAAGACCTTCAAATGAATAAAAATATTGTCCATGAGAATATACCTTGGCTGCAATTCTTTCACTTAAGAATGAATATTTTGACTTTCCTACATTCGATAAAGGAGCCATCCCCATATTAAAAGTACTATATCCATTTTCTTGACCATATTTGAATAAGTTTACGAATATAAAATCCATTATACCATTGCATGTATCTCTTGAGAAACGCATCAAGTCAATAGATAAAGTTTTATCTCCATCATACATCGGCATTATATTTGCAAATCCTTTTATATCTCCCTGTTGATTCCTGATTATAGCAATCGAGTCACGACTCAGATAATTTTGATCAAAAAAACCTACTGAAAATCCCTTTTCTGATCTATCACCTAACCATTCATCAGATATATTTTTAATCTTTTCAAAAAATTCCTCACTAAAAGGTGGATTCATTATTTCAAACGTATATCCCTCTTTTTCAACTCTAGATAATGCATTTCTAACACTTTTCATTTTACGACCTTCTAAAGTAAAAGTATCTAGATTTACAGTTGCCTCTTCTCCTAATTTCATAAATTCATATCCTGTTTCATGCAAATATGGAATCATTTTTTTATCTATTGCACAAAATACAGGTGTATACCCATATCTATCTGACATTTCATAAAAATCTTGTATTGCATCAAAAAATTTCTCTTCATTACCCACAAGATTCCCAAGTACCGCAATTTTATTTGCATAAATTTGATATTGTAGCATTACATCTTCATCTTTATTTATATAAACATATTTGTCATTTAAATATATAAAGTGAATTACTGATGAACCACCATATTCATTTAAAATCATTTCTACTTTATCTTTGCATTCATATAACTTTACTTTCGGTAAATTATTTTTTTTATTAAAATAATATAATATTGCTAGGAAAATTAATGCACAAATAAACCCTATAACGCTTGTATATCCGATTCTCCTTATATAATAACTTGTATAACGACCACTCAAGTTAAACATAGGCATAGCCTTTAACTTATTAGACAGATTACAGTATACTACAAAGATGTATAATACTTGGAAAGATAGTAGAATTAAAATATCTTTCGCAAATTTTCCCCATCTCATTATAAAGCTTTCTCTATAAAACTGATCTTTACTAAGCCATAATATAGTTCCAACTATAAGTAAATATATACTTTCCTCATAGTCAAATCCCTTCATTATAGATAATACTCCACCTATAGCAACTAGTGTAATAGTTATATTATATACACTCTTTGATTTATAAGTTATTGTACTTGATATAGCAATTAATAAAAAACCAATTATTATAGCCATATCACCTGACATATGCATAACTTTAAAGCTGAATATTTTATTTATCAAATGAACCCTCTCTATAGTACCAGGAATAGCTTCTGACACTAATAGAACAACTCCCGCAGATAGTACCAATAGTATTAATCCACTATGAGCTACCTTAGATAAAACCGATTTAAACATATCTCTTATATCTTCATCAATCTTTAACCATAGCTCTGATATATAAAGCATTATTCCTATAAGAAGAGGAATTATATAGTACGTTATACGATATAAAAATACTGCTAGCATAACTTTTTCAGCTGGAACTCCTAATGATTCAAGTCCTATTAGTAAAGTTAGGTCAAATGTTCCAAGACCTCCCGGTGACATACTTACTATAGCTACTACTATCGCAGCAACAAAAATTGGGAAGAACTTAAGTATCGATATTTTTTCACCTAATATTAGTATTATAGAATATATTAGTATTATAGTGGTAATCCATTCTAGTAGTGAAATACTTATTATTTTAAATGTATCTATAATATCTTGTCTTTCTTCATCACTGCATCTTCTATATTTATTAATTAAATATATTGTAAGTATAGGTAAATACATACCTATAGCTATAGTCAATACTTTCGTAAAACTCATATCATTCAAGTTAAACTTTGTTATTATTAAATAAGTAAAACATGCCATAGAAAATCCCGTTAAGTTTAAAGCTACAATCTTTGATATCTCTTTTACTAATAATTTATTATCCTTAACATATGGATTATAAAAATGACTCTTCAGGGCTATTGCGCTAGTCCCTCCAAATCCAACAATACTAGATATAGAACTAGCTATCCATGAAAATTTATATAATTTCTTATTACTAAGCTTTATACCCACTCTTTTTTTTAGTACAAAATCATAAAAGCTAAGTGGCATATACGATATTATTCCCAAAATTACAATAATAGCAATATTTCCTATAGAAAGTTTATCTGCGTAAATTTTAAAAGTATCCATATCAAAGTCTGTAACGATATTTTTAAACTCTTTAGCTACTATTGTTAAAATTAATAATACAAATATAATTTTAACTCCAATTATGATTTTCTTTTTATTTAAATTCATCATCCTCGCTTCTCCTAATACTTAATCTTTTTTCATATATAATTCTATCATAGAATTTTTCAAATAATGCTTATGTTACTTTTTTGTTATAATAAAAAAGCTAATAAAATTGAATATTATTCAACCTTATCAGCTTTTTTTATAATTTATAATAATTCCAATTCCCTACTTATATGATTTGATATCCATTATATCTTAGCACTGAGCACGCATATTCAATATCCTTATTTTTTATAAGTATATAATCACTATCGCTAGTAGATACTTCAAAAATATTTATCTTAGCATCTTCTAATACCTTATTTATTCTTGAAATAATCCCCACTAAATACAGAGTTATAGGCTCTAATACTTTAATAAGCTTCCAATCCTTATCTATTTTTGCTTCCTTTGGTATACCTTCATCTAAACATATTAGACTTAGCTCATCTTTAAATTTAGTAATATAATAAAAATTTTTAGTGTCTACGCATATTGGTGAATCCATTACATTATTTAAGCTACAAACTGCATAATCCCCGTCAAACAATTTTAACTCCATAAACTTATCCTCCTGATATACTAGTCCTTTAAATTATTAAGCTATTCTATGCTAGTTTAATATCAACCTCAGCATAGTACTCATTTAAATCTAAATCTCTTTCACTATTTGATACAACTAACGTACAAATGTTATCACCCATAACATTTACTGTAGTTCTAAACATGTCTATTATTCTTTCTACACCCATTATAAGACCTATTCCTTCTAAAGGAAGACCTACAGATGTAAGTACCATAGATAGCATTATCATACCTACCCCTGGAACACCAGCTATGCCTATAGATGCTAATGTAGCTGTTAGAACTATTGTTATCATTTGATTAATATCTAAATTAATTCCATATATTTGAGCTATAAATAACGCTGCTACACCTTGCATAATTGCTGTACCATCCATGTTTATGGTTGCTCCCATAGGTATTGTAAATGATCTTGTCGATTTACCTACTCCCAATTCCTCCATTATTTCTAAACTAGCTGGTACTGATGCATTACTAGATGATGTAGAAAATGTAATAGCGGCTACTCTCATGAATTTCTTTATAAAAGGTGATATTTTCAGACTTGTAAGTAGTTTAAATAATCCTCCATAGACTAAGACTACATGTATTAATAAACCTAGTAATACTACTGCTACGTATTTAACTAGTACTAAAATTGCATCTGTTCCTACTGTTGCAAAAGTTTCAGCAACCAATGCAAATACACCAAATGGAGCACACAACATTACTAAACCAACCATCTTCATACAAATTTCATTGGCACTCTCAAATATTTGTCTTATTGGTTTTGCTTTTTCACCTACTATACTCATAGCTACCCCCATAAGTAATGCAAAAAATATTACCTGTAACATATCTCCATTAGCTAATGATGCAATTGGGTTAGTAGGTATTATCCCCAATAATATCTCCACTAACGATTTCGATTGCCCTATAGATACCTCACCAGTAACCATTGCACTCATATCTAGCCCTAATCCTGGCTTAAGCAAACTTCCTAGTACTAATGAAGTTATTATAGCTATTGCTGTAGTACTTAAGTAGAACAACATTGTTTTTCCACCAATTCTTCCTAATTGTTTTACATCTCCCATAGAAGATGATCCACATACTAGTGATACGAATACAAGAGGAACTACCATCATTTTTATCGCTGAAGTGAATCCACTACCTAATACTTTTAAGATTCCATTCAAGATAACTTCATCTTTTATATAGTTTGTTGGTATCTGCTTTAAAATCACTCCAAATACAAATCCCAATGTCAAACCTAATAATATTTTACTTGTTAATGTCATTTTTTTTCTCATTATTATTCCCCTTCATTCGAACCTTATTGTTATTTATAATATTATTATACACAATAAAATGAAATTTGCCATTAATAAAATTAAGTACACAGTCCATTTACCATAACAGTTTCTTATTTTTTAAGGTAAATGTTCTCTAATACTTATTTTTATTAAGTTTTATTTTATGCACCAGATTTATTTAATGTATTATCCTATAAATTTGTTAATTATCAAGTTTTCTAACTATTTATAAAGCTTTTAGTATAATCTACCTAAACATTTATAAATAAAAAAAGACTAGAGCTTATTAAAACTCTAGTCTTTTTTTATTTATCTTTAATATATATTTTTTTAAGCTAATGCTATTGCTGGCTCCATAGCTCTCGATAATATATCTTTAACATCTTGATGAGTCGCTTGAATTGGGTTTGTGGCACCGCAAGCATCTTTCAGCGCATTTTCAGCTAATATATCGAAATCTTCTTCCTTAGCCCCTAGTTCCTTAATTCCTGAAGGTATATTTATATCTGCTGATAATTTTCTTATTGCAGCTATACAAGCATCTGCACCTTCCTTGTCATTCATATCTGATACGTCTTCCCCCATAAATGTAGCTATATCTTTAAGCTTAGCTGCACATACTTGAGAGTTAAACACTTGTACTTCCGGTAATAGTATAGCATTGCATACTCCATGTGGTAAATCATAGAATCCACCTAATTGATGAGCTATCGCATGTGCATAACCTAAAGAAGCATTATTAAATGCCATGCCTGCTAAATACTCAGCGTACGCCATTTTATCTCTACATTCCATATCGCTTCCATCTGCTACAGCTCCTCTTAAGTACTTACTAACAAGCTCTATTGCCTTTTGAGCACATGCATCAGTTACTGGAGTCGCCGCTATAGATACGTATGCTTCAACTGCATGAGTTAAAGCATCCATCCCTGTAGCTGCTGTAAGTGATTTTGGCATACTAACCATTAAATTAGGATCATTTACTGCAAGTATTGGATTAACATGCTTATCAACTATTGCCATTTTTACATGTCTTTCTTCATCAGTAATTATAGCAAACACAGTCATTTCTGAAGCTGTTCCTGCTGTAGTATTTATTGCTATTAAAGGAAGTTGCGGTTTTTCTGACTTATTAATTCCCTCATAATCTTTAATGTTTCCACCATTTGCTGCAACTAAAGCAATACCCTTTGCACAGTCATGAGGAGATCCTCCACCATAAGATATTACAAAGTCACAATCATTTTCTTTTAGTATTTCTACTCCATCCATTACATTTGTTACTGTAGGGTTTGGTTGAGAACCAGGGTATACTACAAACTCAATTCCTTCTGCTGCTAATGAACCTGTTATTCCCTTGAATTCTTCACTTCCTGCTGATCTCTTTCCACATACTATTAAGGCTTTTCTTAGTCCCCTTGCCTTTATTTCACCTGGTATTGAGTCTGCACAACCAGCACCCATCAAACTAACACTTGGCATATAAAATGTATAAGCCATAATAAATCCCCCCTAAATCCTTCTAAAAGTTTGTTAATTTTTTATCTTTATCTACATTATACACTATTATCACTGTTTTCAAGATATTTTTTTAACAATTTTTTAATTTTCTTTAATATTAAATCAGGATAATACTTTTGTAATGAATCCCTGTGTTTTATTAATAATATTTCTATAATTCTTAAATAATAAAAGTAATACTTCAAAAACCTTTTAGTAATTCTGTTATAAAATAAAAACCATCACTATAGATGAGTATTAGTAATACTCTTTTCTATGTGATGGTAGTATTTATATTAATATATGCTAGAATTTAAAATCTCCAGATTTTCCACCTGTTTTTTCTAATAGATGTATATCACTTATAACCATCCTTTTATCTATTGCCTTACACATATCATATATAGTAAGCGCCGCTATAGATACACTGCTTAAAGCTTCCATCTCTACACCCGTTTTACCCATTGATTTTGCAGTTGAAAGTATTTCTATATAATTTTCATCTTCATTTATATTAAACTCTAGGTCACATCCAACTAAATTAATTTGATGGCACATAGGAATAATGGTTGACGTATTTTTAGCCCCCATTATTCCTGCAATTTGAGCTACTGATAATACATCCCCTTTTTTCATGTCTCCATTTTTTACCCTTTGCAAAGTTTCTTCTGCCACATGGATTTTAGCACTAGCTACTGCACATCTAACGGTATCATCTTTTTCACTTATATCTACCATTTTCGCGTATCCTTTTTCATTTATATGCGTTAACATTGTTATCCTCCAATTTGATACATTTTTCTATTTGTTTCACTTTTATTAGTTTCTAGCAAATTATGTTCCTTTGGCTTTTCTAATATTGCACTATTTATAAAATCCGCAAACATAATATCATCATTAAGGTATGGCTTTATATCTATTTCTTCTCTAGAGTGTAAACATAGTTTAATAGTCCCCGAAGATGTTAACCTTATTTTATTACATTCACTGCAGAACGAGCAGCTCATAGGTGTTATAATTCCAACTCGTCCCTTTGCATTTTCAAATTTGTAGTACTCTGCCACACTTTTCTCTTCATCTATTGCCACCTTTAATCCAGATACCTTCTCTAACATTTTATTTAAATTAATATAACCTTTTTTAAATACTTTTTCTCCTTCACCAATAGGCATTAATTCAATAAATCTTACATCTATAGGATATTTTTTGGTTAGTTCTACAAAATCACATATCTCATCATCATTTAAAGTGTTTATAAGAACACAATTTAGTTTTACAATTATTCCTAGTTCAACACATTTTTCCATAGATTTTATAACATCTTCAAGCTTTCCCAAACGCGTTATTTTACTATATTTATCAGGTTTTAAAGAATCTAGACTTATATTTACTTTCTTTAGGCCACACTCTTTAAGTTTATCTATTTTATCATATAGACCAATTCCATTCGTTGTTATAGCTATGTTTTTTATATTACATTCTTTAGATGTAAAACTAATAAGCTCTTCAAGGTATGGATATAGTAGAGGTTCTCCACCTGTAAATCTAATTTTTGTTATTCCCTGTTTCGCAAAATTTTCAACTATAAATTTATAGTCATCAAAACTTAAAACATCATTTACATTATCATTCTCAAACTTAATATTACTAGGCATACAGTAAATGCACCTTAAATTACAATGATCTGTCAAGGAAACTCTTAAATAGTCTATATCTCTTTTATATTTATCTTTCATATGTATATTCCCCCTCCACCTCGTAATATAATTAATTTTTATTTTTACTTCCTATCATTTGCGCACTCAGCTGCATCTCCTCTGAGTATTTCTATACCATGCCCTAGTATATCAATTACAAACTCTATACTTTCTATAGCTCCTTTAGGACTTCCAGGTAAATTAATTATTATAGTGTTTTTTCTTATTCCACTTACAGCTCTGCTTAGTATAGCTCTTTTTATTATTTGTGCAGATTTCATCCTTATATATTCGCTTATTCCTGGTATTTCTCTTTCTATAACTTCTTTTGTGGCTTCAGGAGTTATATCTCTTTTCGAAAAACCAGTTCCTCCATTCGTTAATATAAGATCAATATTTCCATCATCGCAAATATTTATTATTTCACTTTTTAATTGTTCTTTATCATCAGGAATCATATTGTAGTATTTTACTGAATATTCGCCTTGGCTTTCAACAAATTCTGTAAGTTTTTTACCTGTAATATCTTCTCTTTGCCCCATAGATCCTTTATCACTTAACGTTATTATTGCTACATTAAACATATCATCACCTCTAATATAATGTAATATTTTTATTTATGTAAAAAACTAATATTTCATCAATTAATATTGTTTATTTTCATTTCTATTATCTAATTCTAACATATTTTATAACCTCAAAATAGCTATGATTTTAATACATACACACTTTTAACTTAAACAAAATAAAAAGATATTAAAAATTAATAATGCTTTTAGCTTCAATAATAAATTTACTGTTGCCTACATATTATTAACCTCTAATATCCTTACTTTTATTATGTTAAATGTACTTTAGGGGGCTCTATTTAATTGTTGTTATATTATTACTCCCTAAAATTCACTCTAGAATGGTAATTCATCCTCTAACTCTTCTGGATTAATTCCTGCTTGCTTAAACAAATCTTTTCCATCATAATGTTTCTCTGAAGTTTGTTCAGAATACTTTTCATGTTTACTTCTAGATTCTAAAAATGTAAAGTTATGAGCTTTAACCTTAGTTATACTCTTATTTTCTCCATTTGTAGTTTGATAGCTATCCACTCTTAATTCCCCTTCTATACCTATTAACCTTCCTTTTATAAGATACTGTGCACATATTTCAGCTTGCTTTCCCCATAGTTCAACTCTTATAAAATCTGTCTTTTTAGTTCCATCTTGACCTCTCCACTTACGGTCTACTGCTAATATAAAATCAGCAACTGCACTCTGTGTATTTCCTACATATCTTAATTCAGGATCTTTTGTCAGCCTACCTACTAAAGTAACATTGTTCATAATTAGCACCTCATCAAATTTATAATAATAAAACGTATATTATTTGGATTTTAAACAAACTAGAGTTTCTTTATACTAATTAATAAAATATATATTAATAAATTGGGCATAATAATAAGCCCCTAAGAAAATTTATCCTTAGGGGCTTATTATTATGCATTGACTTCTTCAGCTATATTCTCTTCTTTAACTTTTACACTAAATAATCTAAATGATTTTGCTTCTACATTAATATCAAAGATATTGTCTTCTTTTTCTATGCTTAGCCCATACTTTCTTGGACTATATACTATATCAAGTTCATCTAACATATTTGCATCCAAATGGATTTTAATATTTTGATTCTTATTCGATCTATTTAATAGTACTAATACATTGTCATCATCTTTATTATCGTTATATCTAACAAAACCAAATACTTCACTATTGTTGGTATATACAAACTTTGTATTTCCACTTACTATTGCTTGATTTCTATTTCTTGCACCAATTAAATGTCTGTAAAAATCAATCATATCCTCATCTTCATTTTTCCAAGGATATGTTCTTCTATTATCTGGGTCAGTTTTTCCACTAAGACCGGCTTCATCTCCATAGTAGATATACGGAACACCTTCAAACATCATCTGTGTAGTTACAGCAAGCTTCATTAAGTCTCGATCTTCACCTAACTCTGTTTTTATTCTATTTACATCATGAGTTCCAAGTAAATTAAGATTAGATTTAAATGATTCTTGAGGATAATTCTCTTTTGTTTGCATATATGAATTATTTAATTCTTCAGAAGATACTTCTCCTGTTAAGAACGAAACAATATTTTTTCTAAATGGATATCCCATTACTGAATCTAACTCTTGCCCAAGAAGATAGCTTCTTCTTTCTCCGTAACTTACCTTATTAGAAGCATCTTCCCATACTTCTCCAACTAATATAGTATCTTTATCTACATTTCTTAGCTCTTCTTTAAATTCTCTGATAAATTGTGTAGGTAGCTCATCAGCCACATCTAGTCTCCATCCTTTTACACCTAAGCTAGTCCACTTTTTAAGTACACTATCTTCGTCGTGAATGATATAATCTTTAAAAGTTGGAGCAAGTTCATTTGTATTTGGTAGTGCATCTATATCCCACCAGCATTTATACTTTTGTGGGAATTCTGCAAATGAATACCATGAGCTATATGGAGATTCACTAGATTGATATGCTCCTACAGTATCATATCTTCCAAACTTATTAAAATATTTACTATCTGCTCCAGTATGACTAAATACACCATCTAAAATAATAGATATTCCTCTTTTACTCGCCTTATCTATTAACTCTTTAAATATCTCTTCATCTCCAAACATTGGATCTATTTTTTTGTAGTCTCCAGTATCATATTTATGATTACTTGAAGCTTCAAATATAGGGCTTAAATATATTATACTCACGCCTAATTTCTTTAAGTATCCAAGCTTATTTATTACACCCTTTAAATTACCTCCATGGAAGTCCCATCTTATTATGTCACCATTAGAATCTTTTATATACATCGGAGTATCAGTCCAGTTTCCATATATAAAACTATTCTCTTTAGGATTACTTGGCTTTTCATTTCTATTACCATTACTAAATCTATCTACAAATACATGATATAAAATACCTTCTTTATACCACTCAGGTACTTTGAAATCCTCATATACTGTTATTTGGTACTTATTTAAATTTTCATAATTATATTCACAAGTTTCTCCATTTTTTATAGATTTTCCATAAGGTATATTTACATAATTACCATCTATTATAGTAGCTACTTCAAAGTAATAGTTATATAATCCAGCTTCTTTAAACCCAGAAATATTTCCTTCATATTCTGTATTATTATCCTCATCAGATATACTGGATACATTATATAACTCTACTTTATCTATAAATTCTTCTTCTTTAAATATTATCAATGATATCTTATCAATATCATAACCTCTATCGACCTTTACTTTAATTCTTGCACTTTCGTTAGTTTTTAAGGCCCCGAAAGGAGCCTTAAAACTTTCATCCCAAGAATTATAACTTAATATATTTCTCATTTATCTCACACCCTTTAAACCAAATATCTTTTGCATATTCAGATATTGTTCTATCTGTGGAAAATATCCCAGAGTTTGCTATATTCATTAAAGACATTCTATTCCACTGCTCTTTTCTTTGGTATAGTTTATTTATTTTAGCTTGAGCTTCTGAGTAATTCTCCATATCTCTAAGGACAAAATACTCATCATTATATGTTATTAAGGAGTTATAAATTTCTCTTCCTTCTGAATCCATATTAGGTATAAACCCATTTATTAAATCATCTACAACTCTCTTAATTCTTCTATTTGACTGATATAAGTCAAGTGCAGAGTATCCCCCATACTTATTGTAATCAAGTACCTGCTGAGCACTTAATCCAAATAAAATAATATTATCTTCTCCAACTTGCTCAAATATCTCTACATTAGCACCATCTAAAGTTGCTAATGTTATTGCTCCATTCATCATAAGTTTCATATTGCTGGTTCCAGATGCTTCTTTTGTAGTTGTTGATATTTGCTCTCCTATATTTGCTGCTGGGATTATCTTTTCTGCTAAAGATACTCCATAGTTTTCTACAAATATAATTTTTATCTTTTCATTTACTCTTGGATCATTATTAATTTTATCTGCTACAGAATTTATAAATTTAATTATACACTTAGCCAAATAATATCCTGGTGCAGCCTTAGCTCCAAATATGAATGTTCTTGGTTGCATATCAAAATTTGGATTTTCTAATAATTCATGATACAAATCTAATATGTTCAGTATATTTAATAACTGTCTTTTATAGGCATGTAATCTTTTTATTTGAACATCAAATATTGAATTTGGATTAACTTGTACGTTATACGTATTATTGATAAAATCTGCTAAATGCTCTTTATTATGATGCTTTATCTCATCTAATCTATTTAAAACACTAGTATTTAGCTTATACTTTTCTAGATCTTTAAGTCTTGTTGTATCCTTTTTCCACTTGTCTCCAATTAAATCTGTAATTAAGTCACTTAATTCAGGATTTGAACTCATTAGCCATCTTCTATGAGCTATTCCATTGGTTTTGTTATTAAACTTCTCTGGCTTATCTTCATAAAAATCTCTTAATACCTCTTTCTTAAGAAGTTTCGTATGAAGTGCTGCAACACCATTTATACTGTGACTTCCTACGATACATAAGTTTGCCATATTTACGTTATCCCAATTTATTATTCTCATATGCTGCTTTTTATTCTCATCATTATACTTATCATCTAGGTATAAATTGTATCTTCTATTGATTTCTTCAATTATCATATATATTCTAGGCAATAAAGTCTTAATCATATCGATTGGCCATTTTTCCATAGCTTCTGCCATTATTGTATGATTTGTATAGGAAATTGTGTTGGTAGTGATCTTCCAGGCTTCTTCCCATGAAAGACCTTCTTCATCAAGTAATATTCTCATAAGCTCAGGTATGCATAGCGTCGGATGTGTATCATTTATGTGAATAGCTACTTTATTTTGTAAACTTTTTATATCTTGTTTAGTTCTTCTATATTTTCTTATTATATCTTGTATTCCTGCACTAGTGAAAAAATATTCTTGTTTTAATCTTAATAATCTTCCTGCATAGTTAGAATCATTAGGATACAGCACCTGAGATATTTCTTCTGCATAGTATTTGTAAGCTAATGCATCCTCATAGCTACCAGAATAGTTTTTTGCATTAGATGTATTTTGGCCAAAATCCCTACTTTGGATTTCGCTCTTCCAAAGCCTAAGCGTATTTATTGTGTCATTATGATATCCTATTATAGGAATATCATAAGGCATAGCCATTACTGGTATATAGTTTTTATGCTTAACTTTTAGTCTATCGTTATCTTTTACTAATTCTATTTCACCTTCGAATTTAACAACAATTGCTTTGTTAGGCCTTACAGTTTCCCAAAAATATGCTCCTTGTGAAAGCCAGTTATCAGGTACCTCTACCTGATAACCATTCACAAATTTTTGTTCAAACAATCCATTTTGATACCTTATACCATATCCATGGCCATTAATTTTTAATGATGCCATAGAATCTAAAAAGCAGGCTGCCAGCCTTCCCAATCCACCATTTCCTAGAGCAGGATCTGTCTCTGCATTTATCAAATCATCTAGTTCAATTCCAAGTTCTTTTAATCCATCTCTTATACTATCTTCTATATCTAGATTTAATAGATTTGACTTTAATTGTCTACCTAATAAAAACTCTATACAAAAGTAATATACTTCTTTTTCTTTATCTATATTAGTCTCTATCCATCTTTTAGCTATTATATCTTTTATCACACAGCATAGTACGCTTAATAATTGCTCGTTTGTTGCATCTTTTATAGGTTGAGCATATAAGCTATACATTTTAGTTTCAAAGCTTTGCTTAAACTTTTTTTTGCTAATTGTGACCATTAAACCACCCCTTTAATTGATTATATCTTTGTATGTCTGTATATACGCCTTAGCTGATTTATTCCAACTATTATCAGTTCTCATAGCATTGTCTACTAACTTCAGCCAAGCCTTCTTATCTTCTTTATACAACCTTAGTGCTCCTTGAAGGCAGAATAACATTTCATGAGCATTATAGTTTGCAAAACTAAATCCATTACCTTCTCCAGTATATCGATTGTATGGAGTTACAGTATCCTTTAATCCTCCTGTTTCTCTAACAATAGGAAGTGTACCATATCTCATAGCTAGCATCTGACCTATTCCACATGGTTCAAATAATGATGGCATTAGGAAGATGTCACTAGCAGCATATATTTGTTGTGCAAGTGCACTATCAAAAGTAATTCTAGCTGAAACTTTTTCTGGAGAATGAGCATTATAGTAATTAAACATAGATTGATATTGATGTTCACCAGTACCTAATACTACCAGTTGTAAATCTTCTCTCATTATTTCTGGCATAATATATGATATTAAATCAAACCCTTTTTGTGATACTAGTCTAGATACTATACCTACTAACGGTATATTAGCATCTTGCTTTAACCCTAGTATCTTTTGAAGTTCTAATTTATTTTTTACTTTTTTATCTACACTATCAGCATCATAATTTACAAATATGTTTTTGTCAGTCTTCGGATTATTTAAATCATAATCTATTCCATTTAATATACCTTGTAACTTATGTTGATTGCATCTAAGTAATCCATCTAATTTTTCTCCATAAAAACCTGTTTGTATCTCATTTACATAAGTAGGACTTACTGTAGTTACTTTGTCTGAAAACACTATTCCTGATTTCATAAAACTAACGCCGCCGTAGTATTCAACATCGCCATTTTCTAAATATTTATATGGTAAATCTAGAACATTGCCTAAAGCATCATTACTAAATACACCTTGGTATTGTAGATTATGGATAGTATAAATAGTTTTTATACCTCTATATTTTTCTAGCTGACTATATTTTTCTTTTAATATTAAAGGTATCATACCTGTGTGCCAGTCATTTATATGAATAACATCAGGATAGAAATCTAGTCTACCTATCGCCTCTAATACAGCATTACTAAAGAAAGTAAATCTTTCTGCATCATCTCCATATCCATAAAGATATGCTAACTCACCCTCTCTTCTGAAGTAAAATTCATTGTCTATAAAATAAAATTTCACACCATCTAATTCCATTTCATACAATCCGCAATACTGATTTCTCCACCCTACATTTACATTAAATATAGCTACCTCTTTTAATTTTTCTTTTAGATAATTCGGTATAGTCGAGTACTTTGGTAATATTACTCTTACGTCGACCCCCTCTTTTTTTAGCGCTTTAGGTAGTGCATAAGCTACATCTCCAAGTCCACCAGTTTTTGCAAAAGGCCAACACTCTGACGTTGTATAAAGAACCTTCACTAAAAATTTCCCCCTTACATACTTATATTTTTTTCTATGACAATTGGGTAACTCTCATCCCCTTTTAATTCTTTTCCTTCTGAAATGAAAATATTTTTATCAAATACTACATTATGTAATTCTACACTAGGCTCAATTGTACAATTTTGCATTATTATAGAATTTTTAATTACTGATCCTTTTTTAACCTTTACTTTTCTAAATATTATACTATTTTCTACACTTCCCTCTATTACGCACCCTGTCGCTATAAATGAGTTTTTTACATTTGCTGTATCTGTATAGATAGTAGGTGATTCATTTTTTTCTTTAGTGAATATTTTTCTATCTGAGTATAATAACTCTTTTGCTACATCTCTATTTAATAAATCATTACTTATTTCAAAGTATGACTGTATTGAGTCTATGCACTTTAAGTATCCTTTATGCTCATATGCCCCAACTTTTATATTGTTTAGTTCTTCTATAATAAAATCTTCTAAGAATAAATGACTCCCCTTACTAACTATACGGTATATACACTTAATAAGATCTTCTCTTTTCATTATGTAAGTTTCCATAGATATATTAGCTCTCGGGAATGCGCCTACATTGTTACCTATGCTTATAATTCTATTATTCCCATCTAAATCTAATGTAAGATTTCCTTTAAAATCTTCATCTGCATTGTTAATATTTTTATAAATCATAGTTATATCATTATTAGATTTCTTGTGATATTCTAATGCCTCTGAGTAATCTATATTACATATCATATAACTTGGAGCTATTAATACATACTCCTCGTCTCCTCTTTCTATAAAGTCAATATTAGCTAATAGATTGTATATATCTCCATTTCTGCTAGCATTAATATTGTAGTATTTTGTGTTCTCAGGACTAAATATAAATAGCCCCCCTTTTTTTCTACTCAAATCCCAATCTTTTCCGCTACCCAAATGGTCAGTTAATGATCTATATTTTTCTTTTGCATATATACCTACATTTTTTATACCTGAGTTAACCATATTAGAAAGAACAAAGTCTATTACTCTGTATCTTCCTGCTATTGGAGTAGATGATATTGGTCTTGTTGCATTTATTTTGCTTATTCTTGGTTCACCTTTTTTTGTTAAATTTACTATCCCCATACACTCATTTCTCATAATTAATATCCCCCTTCTAACACAGCTTCAGGCTTTACAACTTCATATTCAGATACTACATTTATCTCATCATTATTTCTTACTACTACATTATTTTCTATTACTGCACTTTCACCGACCATAGCCTTTTCTATTACTACATTTTCTCCTATTTTTACGTTAGGCATTATTACAGAATCTTTTATTATACTTCCCTTACCTATTTCAACACCATGTGATAGAACTGAATTTTCTACACTTCCTAATACTGAGCATCCATCAGCTACTAATGATTTATGTACATTTGCATCTTTTCCAACATATTGAGGAGGCATTGCCATTGTATTTGTATAAATTCTCCATCTAGAGTCATTTAAATCTAATACATCTGATTCATTTATTAGATCCATATTTGCATCCCATAAACTTTGTATAGTACCTACGTCTCTCCAGTAACCTTTGAATGGATATGCATACATACCTACATTATCTTCTAGCATCTTAGGTATAAGATCATGACCAAAGTCATCATAGTTTATTCCTGTCATTTCTGAACTATTAAAGTATCCTTTTAACATATCCCAATCAAATATATAAACTCCCATAGATGCTAAGTTACTTTTGGGATTACTTGGCTTTTCATCAAATTCATATATACTTCCATCTTTATTAGTGTTCATTATACCGAATCTTGATGCTTCGTCCCATGGAACTTCGAT
The DNA here is from genome assembly GCF_002250835.2 of Romboutsia weinsteinii. Lineage (GTDB taxonomy): Bacteria > Bacillota > Clostridia > Peptostreptococcales > Peptostreptococcaceae > Romboutsia_A > Romboutsia_A weinsteinii. The sequence continues at coordinate 21,707 of NZ_NOJY02000015.1, read as the reverse complement.
TACTGCTATTGTTGCTTTAGAATTCTTTTCTTTATGGTATTTTAACATCTTACTATAGTCCATCTTATAGATATGATCTCCGGATAGGATTACCACGTACTTAGGATTATAATTTTCTATAAAATCCATATTTTGTTGTATAGCATTTGCAGTTCCTTTATACCAATTACCTTCTTTTTCATTCATATATGGTTGTAATACATACACTCCACCATTTATTCTATCTAAATCCCAATGGCTCCCCATGCCTATATGTGAATTTAGAATCAATGGTCTATATTGAGTTAGTACACCTACTGTATCTATTCCAGAGTTAGAGCAGTTACTTAACACGAAATCTATTATTCTATACTTTCCGCCAAACGACACTGCAGGCTTTGCGATTCTTTTAGTAAATACCCCTAATCTCGATCCTTGTCCTCCTGCTAATATCATTGCTATCATTTCTTTTCTCATCAACCATATCCCCCTTCATTATAATTTTATTTATTTAAAATAAGATTTTTCCCCTTTATAAAAGTAGCTCCTAGTGGCGGTACTTTTATTCTTATATTAAACTCTTTATTATGCCATTTTTCTTCACTTGCAAATAGTTCTTCGCCCTTCATATTCTGACCTGATCCCCAATATTCTTTATCATCAGAATTGAATATTTCTTCATAAGTTCCTGAGTACGGTACACCTATCTTATAGTCATAATGCACTACAGGAGTAAAGTTAATTACAGCTATAATAAAATCTTCTGGATTTTTACCCTTTCTCATAAGTGTTACTACACTTTGATCACTGTTATGTGGATCAATAAAATCGAATCCTTCATAACTGTTATCAATCTCATACATAGCCTTTTCATTTTTATATAAATGGTTTAAATCTTTAACATAATCTTTCATTTTTTTATGTGCTTCAATCTCTAATAACTCCCATTCTAATCCGTATGCATATCTCCACTCAAGACCTTGTCCAAACTCACATCCCATAAATAATAATTTCTTTCCTGGGTGAATCATATAGTATGAGTATAGTAACCTTAGATTTGCAAACTTCTGCCAAGTATCACCTGGCATCTTATCTAGCAATGATTTTTTTCCGTGTACAACTTCATCGTGTGATAATGGTAGGATAAAATTCTCTGAAAAAGCGTACATAAATGAAAATGTTATTAGTTCATGATGATATTTTCTATATACAGGATCCATCTCCATGTATTTCAAAGTATCATTCATCCAACCCATATTCCATTTATAAGTAAATCCTAATGCTCCTTTATAAGTTGGTCCTGTAACCATAGGCCATGCTGTTGACTCTTCAGCCACTACAATAGGATTGTCTATATATCTATATATAACCTCATTGAATATCTTTATAAAATCTATAGCTTCTAAATTTTCTCTTCCACCATACTTATTTGGATGATAATCCCCAATATCATAATCCAAGTACAACATACTAGATACTGCATCCACTCTTATTCCATCTATATGATATTCTTTAAACCAATAAAGAACATTTGATAATAAAAAACTATTAACTTCCGATTTTCCTAGATCAAAATGGGCTGTTCCCCATCCAATATTTTCAGCTTTTAGTGAATCTTCATATTCAAATTGTGGTGATCCATCAAATTTATATAATCCATGTTCATCTTTACAATAATGGCTATAAGCAAAGTCAACTATTACTCCAATCTCATTTTCATGGCATTTATCAATGAATGCTCTAAGTTCATCTGGTGTTCCATATCTACTTGTTGGACTATAGTAACCAATTGTTTGATATCCCCACGACATATCTAAAGGATATTCTGTAATTGGTAGAAGCTCGATATGTGTATACCCCATGTCTTTCACATAATCAACCATCTCATATAGTTCTTTATAAGAGAAAAAGTCTCCATCCCATTTTCTCTTCCAAGATCCTAGTTGCACTTCGTAAGTATTCATAGGTTTTTTATCATTATTTCTTATTTTTTTCTTTAATTGCCAGTCTTCATCTTTCCATTTATAATCTTCTAGGTTATATACTATAGATGCAGTATTAGGTCTTAGTTCAGAGTGAAGAGCATACGGATCTGACTTCATTCTTTTGACTCCGTCACAACCTATAACACAGTATTTATATACTTCTCCTTCATTTAAATCTTTAATAAAAATACTCCATATTCCGCTGCAGTTTATATTGGTTAATGGATGAGAGTTCTCATTCCAATCATTAAATTCTCCAACTAGGTAGATTTGTTTTGCATTTGGTGCCCAAACTGTAAATGCCGTACCTATATCTCCTTTGCAATCTACTCTATGACTTCCCATAAATTTATAACTATCATATGATTTACCTGATTTGAACTTTTCTATATTCACGCTACTTATAATATCTTCGTATTTAGCTACCCCTTTTTCTTTTAATATAGTTTTAATCTCGATTCCCCCATTCATATTTGTCTATTTTTTATCTTATCTAATTATATAATAAAGAACATTAAAATTTATGTGTAAGTTTTGTAAAAATTCGGTCAATTTCTTTTAACTTTCGACATTTATTTATTTGTATCTACCTATACTTATATTTTTCGATATATCCACGTACAAATTATATAGTTAATATTTTAACGTCATAAAAAAGATAATATTTTTAAATTCTTCTATTTAACTATAAATACCTTCTATAATTGTCATTTTTTATAATAAACTAAGATTATTGAATTGAAACTAAAAATAAGGAGCGATTATCGCTCCTTATTTTACTATTTTTTATTTATATATTTTCTTTGTCATCACTTAGAACTTCTTTTATACCTTTAAACGTACCTAAGAATCTAACTGTGTCTGATGGTAGTACTAATTTAGTAGCATTACCTTTAGCAACTTGTTCTAAAGCTTCCATAGATTTTAATGCTAACATATTGTCATCTATATCAGACTCTTTCATAGCAGAGAATACATCTCTAAGCCCTTGTGCAGTAGCTTTTTGAACCTTTAATATAACTTCTGCTTCACCTTGAGCCTTTGCTATAGCAATTTGTCTAATTGATTCTGCTTCACCCTCTGCTCTAAGTATAGCAGATTCTTTCTCTCCTTCTGCCTCACGTATCATAGATTCTTTTTTTGCCTCAGCTTTTAGTATAACAGATTGTTTTTCTCCTTCTGCTTGAAGTATTGTAGCAGATTTATTTCCTTCTGCTTGTAATATAGACTCTCTTCTTTCTCTTTCTGCCCTCATTTGTTTTTCCATAGCTACTTGTATATCATGAGGAGGCATTATATTTTTTAACTCAACTCTATTTACCTTGATTCCCCATTTATCTGTAGCTTCATCTAAAATCGCTCTCATCTTTGTATTTATAACATCTCTAGATGTTAAAGTTTCATCTAAGTCTAACTCACCAATTATATTTCTTAGTGTTGTAGCAGTTAAATTTTCAATAGCTGTAATTGGATTTGCTATTTCAAAAGTATATCTAGCAGGATCTGTAACTCTATAATATACAACTGTATCTATTTGCATCGTTACATTATCTTTAGTTATTACTGGTTGTGGCGGAAAATCAACTACATGTTCTCTTAAATCTATAACATATGACATATGATCTAAAAAAGGAACTAGGAAGTGTACTCCAGTATCTGCAACTTTATGAAACTTACCAAGCCTCATAACTATACCCACTTTAGATTGCTTTATTACCCTTACACACATTAAACTCGCAATAGCAACTGCGATTATCAGTACTATTATTATTATAAATTTACTAAAAAACATAATATAGCCCTCCCTATTTATTTGTTATTTGCACATTTTACAATTAACTTTACACCCTCAATTTTTACTATTTCTACATCTGTTCCCTCTTGTATTTCTAAGTTATCTAAGGATACCGCGCTCCACTCCTCACCTTCAACTACTACGGTGCCTGTTTGGTTAGGAAGTATCACAGTTTTTACAACCCCTTTTTTTAACAGAATTGCTTGTAAGTTGGTATTATACTTATAGTTTTTATCCTTCTTAACCATTTTTTTTGTAGCTATAATTAATAATGCTATAGCAATTACTGCAAATAGTATAACTTGAATTAGTATACTATCTATAAAGCTACTTAAAACTATTAGTATAAGGGCACTAATACTAAACCAGATTAACGTTAGACTTGGTGTAAGCATTTCACCAACTGCAAATACTATTGCTACTGCAAGCCATATTAATTTCATATATACCCCCCTTGTTTAAACTGTTATTTACTATTAATTATATCATTTACTATATTTATAATGTTACAAAATAGTTTCAATATCTTGTAACAAGATAAATATATTTATTTCTTAAGAGGCAGATGTAATATAGATGTTAAATGTTTATCTCTTAATAAATAATCAAAGTATGTATGAGCAGAAGTGTATCCTATTCCATACCTATTTGCAGCTTTATTTATTAATTTATATTCTAAGCAAGCATCTTTTATCTTTTTATAGTCTTCATTATTTTTAGAAATATATATTACCCTCTTCTCTTTCTTTACCTTTTTTGCATAGTCAGGCTTTATAAAATATATTGCATCCTTAATCTCGTTATTGCTATATAATTTTTGAATTACCTTTCCATTTCTTCTATGCATAGGATGATTGTCATACTTATAAGAGTGAGCTATATGAGTTACACTTTTGCACTTTCTCTCAAATTCTAATGCTGTTTCCTTCATTTTTTCAAAATGAGTACCTTCATTGTCATCTATTTGTGAAAGTATTATAGTATTTTCTTCACTTATTCCCATATCCTTCAATGCAGCTTTAAATTCATTGTTTCTTAACTTCGATTTTTCTTCTCTAGATAATCCTTTATATTGTTTATTTTTAAATACATTTACACCAGATCCATCTGATACTAAAACTACAAATACGTGATCTGAACCTCGTTGCCTTATTGCTTCAACGATTGCACTTCCTCCCCACAAAACTTCATCGTCTTGATGCTGAGGATAAAACACCACATAATCATTAAATTTTCTATCATATATACCTGAAATAACATCATCATCTTTATTTACTTTACCTACTTGATATAAAAATAAGGCTGTAAACATAAAAACTAATGATAACAATAAAATTTTGTACTTTTTCTTCATGCTTATCATACTCCTTGATAGTATACAAAATAAATGCTTGTGTTATTATGTTTCAACCTTATCTAATTTTTTATTCTTCTATATTTTTGATTACCTTACATGGATTTCCTACTGCAACAGTATTTGATGGAATATCTTTAGTTACTACACTCCCTGATCCAATTACCACATTATCCCCAATTGTAACTCCAGGATTTACAATTGAACCTCCACCTATCCATACATTATTTCCTATTGTAATAGGAGCTCCATATTCTAATCCTGATATTCTAGTCTTAGCATCAATAGGATGATATGCTGTATATAATTGTACATTTGGAGCAAGCATTGCATTATCACCAATTCTAATTTCACATATATCTAGCAGCACACAGTCAAAATTGGCATAAAAGTTTTCTCCTACATGTATGTTGTAACCATAGTCACATCTAAAGTTAGGCTCAATATATATATTTTCTCCTGTACTTCCAAATAATTCTTTTAAAATGTTAGTTCTTTCTTCCGTATCAGTCTCTATAGTAGAGTTATATATTCTTGTTAATCTTCTACTACGATTTCTTTCTTTTACAAGCTCTTCATCAAAAGCTAAATATCCTTGACCTGCTAACATCTTTTCCTTTTCAGTCATCTTATCCCCCTATTTAATTATATACTTTCTATTATTTTTACAATATAGAATCGCCTATATCCATATTTAAGTTATAATTGTATTATATTTTTAAAATCATCTATTTATTTTATTAAAATCCTATATGTAAATTATTTTATACAAAAGATTCTCTTTCTACAAACACTGTATCTACTATATAATGTCTGTTATTATCACTATCATCATCTTCTAAGTTATCTATTAATAATCGAGTTGCATGATATCCCAGTTTTTCTGCATTTATATCTACTGTAGTAAGTGTTGGGCTTTGGTATTGGCCAAGTTGAGAGTTATTAAAACCTACAACTGCAATATTTTTCATATTTTCTTCATTAATTGCCTTTATTGCACCTATTGCTAATAAGTCATCTGTAGTTACTACTGCAGTAATTTTATTATCCTTAATCAGTTCTTTAGATGCCTCATATCCATTTTCTTCAGTAAACTCATCTTGGCACCTTGTTAATTTTTCATCATATTTAATTCCATTTATCTCTAATGCCATTTTGTATCCTTTTAATCTGTCCTTTGACATACTCCAGTCTTTTATAGCGCCCACCATTCCAATTTTTTCATGACCTTTTTTTATAAGTCTGTTTACTACATTATACATAGCTTGGAAATTATCATTATCTACCCAAAGCACCCCATCAGTATTTTCAGGTCTACCTATTACTACAAATGGAAATTTTATTTCTTTTAAGTATCTAATACTCTCATCATATTCTCTAGCCCTTAACAATACGACTCCATCAACTAAGTTATTATGCGTTATTTCTTTTATATGCTCTTCTTCATTTTCTTGGTCATTACTAAATGCATAGGTTATGTAATAGTTTTTACTTTGAGCATACATACTCATTCCCTTCATAGCATTTATAAAAAATGGATTAGTAAGTAGGTCTTGAGCCTCACTTGGTAGCACTACTCCTAATATTCTAGTTTTATTATTTGCCAAACTTCTGGCTATAGCATTAGGCTTATAATTTAACTTTTTAATAGCTTCATGAACTATTTTCTTTGTTTCATCGCTTATTCTAGGACTATTTGATAGTACCCTAGATACTGTAGATGTAGCTACTTTAGCTTCTTCTGCTACATCTTTTATCGTAACTTTCATAAACTCCTCCTATATCCAGTAATTCATATATTAATATTCTCAAATCTATTTTAAATTTTATATCATTTATCACTCTGATCTTCAGTTTCAACTTATTAACTATATAAATTCATTATTATTATAATATCATTATTCAAACTTCTTTTGTAGGTAAATGTCTTTATTTACTACACAGTATATCCTTTTTAAGTTAACAAAAAATGCTACTTATCATTAGGTACTTAACCTGCTTAAGTAGCATGTCTATTTAAAATGTAAACAATCTATTTTCTTCAAATTTAACTAAAATATTATCACCTATATCGAAATCACAAAGATCTTTACTAATACTAATTTGAATAGGTGTATATTCTCTCTTCGCTCTATTTATTACCATTACTGTATAACTAAACGGATTTTCAACTATCTTGATAACTGTAAAGTAATTTGTATTTCCCTCTATCTCCTTCTTTACACTAATATGATGATCTCTTACTCCGACATAATTAATTTCTTCCTCTGAACTATTGTTAATACTATAGCTATATCCCCAATCTTTTGCATATATTGTATTACTATCTATTCGCTCAGCCTTTGAAATATTTTTACAGCCAGTTATATTTGCTTCTACTATTGATTTTGGACTATTAAATAAATCATTGACGCTTCTCTTTGGCATAGCTATTCCTCTATCGTAGACAACAATATCATCACAAACTCTATATGCCTCGGATACATCATGAGTTACAAATACAATTTCACCTTTATATTCATCTAATATTTCTACTAGTTCTTTTTCCATATTGCTTCTTAGATGATAATCTAATGCTGAGAATGGTTCATCTAGTAAAAGTATGTCCGGTGATGTACTTAATGCTCTTGCTAAAGCAACTCTTTGCTGCTGTCCCCCTGATAACTGCCAAGGATATCTATTTTCAAGCCCCTTCAGACAAAGCCTTTCAATATATTCATTTGATATTTTATCTCTTTCTAATCTTGTTATATCTCCTAATCCTAACTGTATATTTTGAGTTACAGTCATGTGAGGAAATAATGCATAGTTTTGAAATAAAAATCCTATTCTCCTCTTTTGAGTAGATAAATTTACATTATTCTCGGAATCGAATAGTATCCTATCATTTAAAATAATCTTTCCCCTAGTTGGCTCTTCAAGGCCTGCTATACATCTTAAAGTCATACTTTTCCCAGATCCAGATTCTCCTAAAAACCCCAATACACCTTGATTTTGTTTTATTTGGACCTTCAAAGTAAAAGATGGTAGCTCTTTTTCTATATCTATATATAATGACATTTATTTGAACCTCTTTCCTATTATCTGCAGTTGCTTATCTGACCAATAGTTTAATATCAATATCATAACTATCGATATAGTAGTTATCATAAATACCCACATCATAGCTTTTTCCATATCTCCACCTTCTACTGCAAAAAATATAGCTACAGGCATTGTTTGTGTTCTTCCTGGAATATTCCCTGCTATCATAAGAGTTGCTCCGAATTCTCCAAGTGCTCTAGCAAATGCTAGTACTATTCCTGCAATTATTCCAGGCCAGGCTAGAGGTACTGCGATTTTGTAAAATATCTTCCATTCACTAAGTCCTAATGTTCTTGCCGCAGAAATCATATTGTCATCTATTTGCTCAAAAGCCGCCCTTGAACTCCTATACATCATAGGAAATGCTACTACTGTGGCCGAAATTATAGTTGCCCACCAACTAAAAATAATGGTGATATCATAATTTAAGAAAAATTGTCCTATAGCCCCATTCTTTCCAAATAGTAGCAACAGAAAAAAGCCTACTACAGTAGGTGGAAGGACCAAAGGAAGTGTAAACAAACCATCAATTAATCCTTTAAATCTGCCTTTATAATTTGCCATCAAATAAGACACTATTATTCCTATTACAAAGGTTATACATGTTGATAAAAATGCTGTCTTAATAGATATTATCAATGGCGACCAGTCTGAATTCACAAGCACACCTCCCTATTATTTTATTAAACATTATTTTGAGCTTTTATATCCACACTCTTTTAATATTTCTTGTGCTTTGTCACTAAGCAAGAATTCCTCAAAGTTTTTAGCCTCTTCAACTTGATTACTATCTTTAATGACTGCTATCGGATAAGTTATTGGTGAATGAGACTCTTCTGAAGTTACCTCAACTATCTTTACTTTATCAGTATTAATTGCATCACTATAATATACAAAGCCCGCTTCTGCATTTCCCGACTGAGTCCAAGCCAATACTTCTTTTACATCCTTTGCAAATACTAATTTATCTAAGATAGAATCTTTGATATTTAAATTATTTAATACTTCATCAGCATATTTACCAGCTGGAACACTATTAGCTTCACCTACTGCTATATGTTTAACTTTATTGCTAGTCAGATCATTTATACTTGTTATCTTGCTATTCTTTGGAGCAATCAATACCAAATCATTTTTTACTAAATTTTTATATGTACCCTTTTCTATTAATCCACCTTCATTTAATGCATCCATCTGCTTCTTACCTGCTGATATAAATATATCACATGGTGCGCCTTGCTCAATTTGTTGCTGCAATGATCCAGACGCTCCAAAATTTACTACAAGTTTTATATCTTTATTTTCTTTTTTATATTCTTCTTCTAATTTAGCCATCGCTTCCTTTAAGCTAGCTGCTGCAGATATATTAAGCTCCACTGATTCAGATTCTGTTTTCGAAACTTGACTTTGTTTTTTAGAGTTTTCTGGGTTACTACAACCTACTGCTAACATTGCTATGAATATTATTATCCCTAAGTTTTTAAATATTTTTCTTAATTGCATACTTTATTCCCCCTTTTTTATAATATAAATTTTATAGTTATCTAAAAATAATATTTATAGTTTATAAATAATTTCAGATATATTTCATCATGTTTTGTTATGTTTCAATACGCTAATTGTATTATTTTAATACTATTTCAATTGTTTTTAATCACTTTTTATTATTTTTAGTCATTCTTCGCTTAAATTATATCCATTAATTTCTATTTTTACAAGTATTGATTTTAATATTAATAATATTTTTACAGATCTTTGTTAATAGTGTTAAAATAATCTGTAGGGAGGTGTTTTATGAACTCATTATCATCTTTAACTCCAGTTGAGGTTGCTGAATTATTAAAAATAACTAAAAATACAGTTTATGAGCTAATAAAAAGAGGTGAGCTTCCATCATATAAGGTTGGACGTAAACTTAGAATCGATAAAGAAGATGTAGATAATTATATAAACAATCAAAAGAATCCTAAATTAACTAGAGATTCATTAAGCGTTACTTCTGATTTAGATAGAGCTATTGAAAGTGATACGAGTATTTTAGTTCGTAGCAACGATAATATAAATAAAGAAATAATAATTTCTGGACAAGATATCATTTTAGACATACTCGGAAGGTATATCGAGAATAAACTACATAGAGTAAAAACTTTCAGATCTTATATTGGAAGCTATAATGGATTATTCGATTTATATCATAATAGAGTCTCTATTGCATCATCACATTTGTGGGATAGTGAAACTAACGATTACAATACTCCATTTGTAAAGAAATTACTACCTGGCACAGCTTGTACGTTGATTAATTTAGCTTATCGACAACAAGGATTCTATGTTCAAAAAGGTAATCCTAAGAATATTACTAACTGGACAGATTTGACTAAACCTGGTGTTGTTTTTATAAATAGAGAAAAAGGATCAGGCACTAGAATATTACTAGATGAAAAATTAAAATCTTTAAATATCTCAAATAATCAAATAAATGGATATAATAATACGCAATCCTCTCATATTAGCATAGCTAGCTATGTAGCAAGAGGAAAAGCAGATGTTGGAATAGGAAACGAAAAAGGGGCCTTACAAGTTAATAATATAGAATTTATACCTCTTCAAAATGAACGCTATGATTTAGTAATAAGAGATGAAGATTTATCTAATCCGATTTATAAATCTATAATAAATATAGTATCTTCTGAAGAATTTAGATCTGAACTAGAAGGAATTGGTGGCTATGACTTAAAAGATTTAGGCAAAATAATTTCCAATTCTTAATAAAATAAAATATAGTAAAAAATAAAAGGATATCTAATGATATCCTTTTATTTTTTACTATATTTTACACTCTAGCTTTCTAAACATACTTTTATATATCTCTTCATCCTCATGAGAAAATACATTAAATATTACTTTTATGTTTTTATTTGTATTTTCCTCTAACCAGTCTCTAACTGTTGATATTGCAATTTTAGCAGCTTGATCCTTTGGATATCCAAATACACCTGTGGAAATACAACAAAATACTATATTCTTTATTTCATCAATTTCTTTAACTATATTTAAACATGATTTATAGCAAGACACAAGTTGTTTCTTTTCCTCTTTGCTTGGTTTTTCGTTGTGAATAAATGGACCTACAGTGTGTATAACAAATTTCGATGGTAAGCAATAAGCCCTAGTTATCTTTGCCTGACCTGTATATTCTAAATGTTGCTGTTTTTCTATTATTTTATTACAATCTTCCCTTAGCCTTGGGCCTGCATTAGAATGAATTGAATTATCTATACATTCATGTAAAGGCTTTAAGCAGCCTAATAGTTTGCTGTTAGCAGCATTTACTATTGCATCTGCTTTTAAGTTTGTTATATCTCCCCTATATATTGCAATATTTTCTTCAACTTCTTCTAGATTATTTACGTCTACTATAGTTTTTTCTTCATGCTCTGATAATAGCAACCTATGTAGCATATTTAAAATATTTACATCAATTTCTCTTACTGGATATACATTTAGAAGCCCGCGAAGTATCTCTCTTCGTTGTTCATAAGTATCTGGTAGTCTTGATATTTTCCAAGAACTATCTTTTGAAAAATACTCAATTAAAACTCTAACACATTTATATTTTTCACTTTGTGTCATTGGTTTATATTCTTTGTTAAATTCTTCAAATAAATTTAGATCTTTTTCATACTCAATCCACTTCATAATTATCCCCCTTAATCTAGAAATCTGTTTACATATATAGTAGTACTATTTATTTATAATATCTATATATAAAAATAACTACCTCATAATATAGTTGTTATTACAATATATTCTAAGGTAGATTATTTATTTCTATATACTTATTAAACTAAGTATTTATTTATAATGTAATTTAACTCTTCATCATTATTAACTATAAAATCTTTGTATCCTAAGTTTGATTTATCTATAGCTAGAGCTAATTCATATAAAAACTTAGGCACATCTGCTCTTAATATATCTCCACAAATTTTACCTAGTGTAGTATCATCATTTCCTTTTCTACCTCCAATGTGTAGTTCAAAAGCTTCTTCTGATACATCATTTACTCTCTTTTTCTTCCCAGCAAACCCTAATATACCTATTTGGTGAGTACCACAAGAATTATTACACCCTGATATATGAATAGCTGGTAGAACATCTTTTGTAAAGTTTTGTTTCTTGAAGTATGCTAATATTTCATCTAAGGTAGACTGGCTCTCAGCTATACCAATTTGACAAGTAGGCACACCGATACATGCAATACTTTGCTCTAGTTTAGTTTCTCCACCAAGATTTTTAGTTAAGTCTAATAATTCTTTAGCTTCATCTCCGTTTAAATTTCTTATGTACATACCTTCACTCATCGAAAGTCTTATTTCTACATCTTCAGCAGTTTCTATTTTATCTAAGATTAGCTTTAAAGTTTCTAAACTAAGTTGTCCATTTATAGGATGGAAGTACATAGAATAAAGACCTTCTTGCTTTTGACTGTTTATTCTTGAATCATTTAACTCTACCTTTATTCCAGCTTTATTATATATTTTTTTCTCAATATTTAAATCTAAGCTATCTTTTTCTATAACTTCAGCTAAATGCTTTCTATAACACTCTTTAAAGGCATCTTCACCCATTCTAGCAACTATATACCTAATACGAGCTTTGTTCTTATTTTCATAATCACCTTCTGCTATAAATAAATTTGTCATAGCTTCTACATGATATAGCACATCTTTTGTATCTGTTAGTTCATCAAATTCTATGGCTTTTGCTCCGTTTTTCCCTAAACCTCCAGCTAAGTAAACCTTAAATAATTCTTTACCATCTTTCTTCATAGCTAAAAATCCTAAATCTGCTATAGAACTGTTTCCACTATCTTTCTTACTACTTGAAAAAGATACTTTTAACTTTCTAGGTAATTTATATGTAGTTATTTTCTTCATAAAATGCTCATTTACAGCCATTGCATAAGGAGTAACATCAAACTCTTCTTCTACATCAACTCCAGATAACGGTGATATAGACACGTTTCTTGGAAAGTTTCCTCCTGCACCCCTAGTGTACATATCATTATTTAGAGCTTCTTCCATTACATCACAAACTCCATCTATTGATAAATCATGAAGTTGTATAGCTTGACGAGTTGTTAAGTGTATTTTTTCTAAGCCTTGTTCCTTAGCAAGTCTATATACTAATTTTAATTGTTCTAAGTCCATTATACCTGATGGTATTCTAAGTCTTATCATAAATTGCTCACCACCACGTTGAGCATATACGCCTCTTCCACCTGATGTTCCTTTAAATTCTAAAGATGATATTTCCTTATTTTTAAATTTATGTCCTAATTCTCTAAAATCAGGTATCTCAGCTAATAAATCCTTTTTTAAATTCTCCATAACCTGCTCCTTTTTCTTGTAGTCAATTATAAGGAGATTATATCATATGTTTTTTCCATTTTTTTGTATATCTAGTAAAATATCCATTTAATATTCAAATCTATATCATCAATATTTTTAATGATTATATTTAAATTTATAGTATTAAGGTCAGAATATAATAATCTCTATAAAAAGACCTAGTTTATCGGCTAGGTCTTTTAGCAGTATTTACTTCTTAGCAACAGACACATCTTGTAAAACAATAGAGCCTCTATCTACTTCATCAAAGTTTATGATTATCTTATCTATATTAGATAAATCTACATTTTCCAGTTTAGATGTAGGTATAAATGTATCTGTTATTGGTGTAGGTCTTGACCAATAATTGTGGAATACTCCTTCTAAGTATTCGTTTATTACGACTTCGCCTTCAATGTATTTTAAAGCTGCAGTATCTGATCCTAATTTTATTGAAGCCTTTTTGTTTTTATTATCAACAACAGTAACTGTTAATGAAGTATTTTTATCCTTTGAATTTAATTCACTTGTTGAATCTAATGCCCACTTAAAGTTTAATCCTGCTATATCAGAAGACTTAAGTTTTGATAAATCTGAAACATTCAATTTAACAGAAGTATTTTTTTCTTTCCAATCAAGCTTTAATAATTGAAGCTTTTCATGTCGCTGTATGTCATTAAAAACTCCAATACTATCATCCTCTTCTGAATATGCTGATTCTACTACTTCTTTTACTTCTACTTTATTAGCTGATATATCTTTAAATTGCTTAGGCCCAAAAATGGTTTCCGTTTCTAAGTCTTCAACTACATTCAAAACCTTGTATCCATACATAGTATTTGGTGTTGGATTATTACTATCAAATAATGATGGTTGTTCATCTTTTAATATAGATCCAATAAAGTCTACTGTATAGTTCATAGTGAATTCTTGTTGCTGCTTATTAGTTAATTTCTCTGGATATCCACCATTTGTTTTATCAGGTGCGTTAAATTCTCTATTATTTTCTACAACTGTGTTATAAGAGTTATGATTTCCTCCAATTAAATAGCTTAATGCTATAGGAGTTTTTCTATTAGATTTTGCCATTATATCTTGGTATAGTTCTGCACCTGCTTGCTTAACGTCTCCATCATACTCTGACACTAAAATAGCTGTAGGGACATCTGGAAACTCTGTAAGAAACTCATTGTATGCTGGAGCTAAAGATAATATTGCTTTTATTCCATTAAAACCTTTCTTTTGTTGGTCAAGAGCAAGTTTTAATACTCCTTCCCCTCCTACTGAATGTCCTACTAAGCCTACATTATCAAAATTTACTTTTCTTTTTAAGTCTACACCATAGTCGATATTTTCACCCTTGTTTGCTTTCATTAAATTATCTAGGTGAGTTTGCATAACTACCTTAATACGTTCATTTTCTACAGCCTCTCCATATTCCCAAGTGTGATTTACTTGATCGTCTACAGATATTGCTATAATTCCGTTTTTAGCAAACTTTTCAACTATATATTCAAATCCATCTTCAAAGTCAGCCTTTGATTCTGTGCCATGTTGTCCATGGAATAAAAATACTACAGGAGTATTATCCTTTAAATCTTTCGGAGCCCCTATTAAACCTTCTATTTCAAAAGGAATTTCTTTTCCTCTTTCTTTTATAGTTGATGATCCTAGGTTAAATTTATTTACAACTATTTCTTTTTCACTATCTTTTATTGCATCTATATTATAAGAAATATCTATTGGATTACTTGATGATTCATTTTTGCTACATCCAGTTATTGTTGATGCTAAAAGTACTATTATAGTCAAAGATGTACAAAGTTTTTTAAATTTCATCTTTTTCTCCTCTCTTTATACGTTATTTTTATATTATACTATCTTTTTTAATCTAAAGGAGTTTCAACTTTGTAATCATAATGTCAAAGTTATAAAATTATATCTACCTTAATAAATAATGCATGTATATATGGATTCTATTTTAAATCTGCTCCAAAAATATTAACTACAGCTATTAACCCTACTTCATGATTTCCTTTTACTTTGTTTTGATAGTAACTTGACACTACTCCATATACAGCATCTTGCAAATCCTTTAACAGCTCTCGCTTTTGATAAAAGTAATTTCTTAATCCTTATGGTATTGTAAATACAGCGTGCCCTATGAATTAATACCCTTGTAATTAAAAAATAGCTATCTTAAGATAATACGCCTTAAGATAGCTAAATATAAATTATAAAGTTACACTCCCAGTACTTGATTTACACCAGGTACTTCTTTTACTAATAGATTTTCAATCACAACTTTTACAGTCATCGTAGCTCCTGGACATCCTTTACAAGCCCCCCCTAATCTAACTAATACTACTCCTTGATCATTAACATCTATCAGCTCTACATTTCCTCCATCTCTTTTCAATATTGGTCTTACTTTTTCAAGAGCTCTTTCTACTTGTTCCCTCATATAATATCCCCCAATAAAATCGTTATATAATCTCATATAATTCTATAAGGGTTAACTTTTTACCTCTATAAAATTATAGTAAATTTAGTACCTATGTTGGGTTCACTTTCTACATATATATGCCCATTGTGAAGCTCTATAATATGCTTTGTAATGGTAAGTCCTAATCCGCTACCACCCTTTACTTCAGAGTTTGCGTCTACTACTTGATTGAACCTATCAAATATAGCCTCATGGTATTTTTTATCTATACCAATTCCAGTATCTCTTACACTTATTTCAACTCTTTCATTTATTTCTTTTATGTTTACCTCTATTGTTCCGCCTTTTGGCGTAAATTTAGCTGAATTACTGACTAAATTTACTATGCATCTTTCTATTTCATATGCATCACATTTGATTATTTTTTCTTCTATTTCTGGATCTATAATTAATCGTATGCCTTTATTTTCTACATATTCTTTAAGAGACAATGCTGCTTCTTCTACTACATATACAATATCATTATCTTCTAGATTTATCTTATAGCTTCCATGATCTATTTT
Source organism: Romboutsia weinsteinii (assembly GCF_002250835.2). Taxonomy (GTDB): domain Bacteria; phylum Bacillota; class Clostridia; order Peptostreptococcales; family Peptostreptococcaceae; genus Romboutsia_A; species Romboutsia_A weinsteinii. The sequence goes on along the minus strand of NZ_NOJY02000015.1, from coordinate 5,108 downwards.
AGTCCCATCTATCAAATTATTTATTAAGTTTAGTAGTCGTTTTGTGTTTCTTCTCACAACTTCCATATATTGATTTAATTTATCTTTTTCTATGCCATTGTTAGACTTATTAAGCTCAGTTATAAGCTGCTCTGATGTGTATATCACATTTAAAGGTGTCCTCAGCTCATGAGATAAATTTATAAAATAATTATTTTTATTTTTTTCTAAGGTTATGACTTTATTTAAAAGATCACTATTTTTATTCATTTCACTTTGCAATTGCTTCGTCTTATTTTGTACAAGAGTATCTAATCTCTTCATTCTATTAATATATCGATATATAACTATAATGATTATTAATAAATATATAAATAAAGCAATATCACTCTTCCAAAAAGGTGGCTCAATAGAAAAGCTCACACTACTCTCCTCACTCATAATACCATTATGACCTACTGCCTTTATCCTAAAGGTATAATCTCCTGGAGATAAATTACTATAGTTTATTAAATTTGTATCCGTTGATGTCCATTCTCCATTTGTACCTTCTAATATATAGTCATACTGTATATTAGTATTATTTTTATAGTCAGGTAAAAATACATCTATAGTTATAAAATTTTCATCATAATTAAAACTCATTCCATCAATATTACTATATTTATTGCCATTAACTTCAAATTCATCAAAACCTACACGTGGTGTAAATTCAGTTTTAGTCATATCTTCTGGAGTAAATATATTAAATCCATTTATTCCTCCAAATATAAACTCTCCGTTTTTTGTTTTATGATAGGCCCTTCCATTAAATTCATTTCCTTGTAAGCCATCTGTAATTCCAAAGTTTTCGAAATTTTTCTTTTTTATATCTAATTTTGATATCCCTGAATTGGTACTAGACCATGGATTACCATATTTATCAATTAATATACCATATACGATATTATTAGCAAGTCCTTGCTTAGTAGTATATCTTGTAAAAATTTCTTTTTCTTTATCAAATTTATTTAATCCATTGCTAGTCCCTATCCATAGGTTTCCATAATCATCTTCCACAATTGCTCTAATAGTATTGCTACTAATAGATGAACTATTTTTCTCTATATTTTTAAACACTTTAACAGAATTATCTTTTGGATTTAGCTTTATTAGACCACCATCTAAGAAACAACCTATCCAGTAGTTTCCTTCTTTATCTTCATATATTGTTCCATTATAGCCATCCTTTACAGAAGCACTTTCTAAAATTGGACTAATATCAGTGATACTCTTATCTTTGGTATTAAGAATAGATACTCCATCGATAGTACCCATCCATAGATATCCCTTGCTATCTAAAAATAACTTTTTTATATTATTATCACTTATACCATCTTCTTCTTTATACACCTTAATAGTATTTTCTTTCTTGTTTATAATATTTAATCCATTATTAGTTGAAATATAAATCTCATTTCCATTTCCAGTTATATCATTTATAGAGTCATTACTTAATCTATTATTTGAATTTTCAATATTTAAATGACTAACAGTGTTATTTTTTCTATCTATAATATTTATACCTTTAGTATTAGTCCCAACCCATAACAGGCCATCTTTGTCCTCATAAATACCATGTATAATATTTTCATTTATAGAATTATTATTAAATGGATCATTTTTATAATGTATTATCTTATTACTTGGATCAAATATGCTTATTCCAGAGTAAGTTCCTACCCAAATTAATCCACTATTATCTTCTATAATAGAAAATACCTCATCTCCTACTAACGTATTCTGGTCATATATTTTATTCTTATAAGATATAAATTTCTCTTGTTTTTCATTATACTTTGCAAGTCCTTGGTTGGTTGCTATCCATATACCTCCAAAACTATCTCTAGTAATATCTCTTATATAGTTACCTGGAAGTGAATTTTTATCATTAGAATCATTTTTGTATATTGTAACATCATTAGTATTTATGTTTATTTTGTTTAATCCTTCTCTAAATGTACCTGCCCATATATATCCATTTCCATCATATTTTAATCCATATACTGAGTTTTCACTAATTCTATTCTCTTGGCTATATGAATTAAATTTTATTATTTTTTTCTCTTTAACAAGGATCTTATCCAATCCCTCTTTAGTTGCTACCCATATATCTCCATTTCCATCTTGAGCCAAAGTATATATAAGTTGGCTACTAAGTTCATTTTCTAATATTCTCTCAAACCTATTATTTTTTTCATCATAAATATTAAGTCCATCTGATGTTCCTACTAGTACGTCCCCGCTATTTGTTATAAGTATATCGCCTATATTATAGTGAGATAGATTGCCTTTATCTTCTGATGTAAAATAGTTTTCTATTATCTGTGTTTTTGGGTCTATCTTACTTAATCCGTTAGCAGTACCAACCCAAATATACCCTTTTCTATCTTCTTGAAGATCTACTATATAATTATTTGATATAGTATTCTCAATTTCATCACTATGCCTATATACTTTAAATTCATACCCATTATATCTATTTAAACCATCATTAGTTCCAATCCATATATATCCTTGCTTATCTTGTATTATTGTCTCTACTGTTACCTGTGATAAACCATCTTCATTAGTTATATTTCTAAAATTAATATTTGTGTATGCATATACATCACATTTATACATAGATAGTAAGAATATACCTATAATAATTGCAGTCATTGTGCATAGTTTGCTCAGCCTTTTCATATAATCACCTTATCCTGCATGTTATTTTTTTGTCTTTATATGTCAAATTATACTATATCCTATGCATTATTTCTATATTCTATAGTCTTTCTCTTCTCATTGTTGATTTTTTAAATTCTGCCTTTAAACCTTTTCTATCGCCTAACTCAATACAATTTTTTAATCTATTTAATTCTCTCTCAAAGTTATTTATTGATTTTAGTAAATTATCTTTATTACCTATAAATAATTCGCTCCATAAATTTTCATTTATATTTGCTATTCTAGTCAAATCTCTATAGCTATCCCCAATAAATTTTCCTGTATCTCTATTTTCTTCATCGCTATTTATAAGGGACACTGCCAGTACATGTGGCAACTGAGACGTAAATGCAATTATTTCATCATGATAGCTATAGCTTATTTCTTTGACATTTTTAAAACCAATTGAGTAGGCTAAGTCTTTTATTAAACTTATACTTTCAGGTTTATTTCTATTATTTTTTATAATCAAATAGTTTGCACCTCTAAACACATCTTTGGATGCAAAGTCAATCCCTCTCTTCTCTCTACCTGCCATAGGGTGACCAAACACAAAATCTACACCTTTAGGAAGCATATCTATAACCTCATCTATGAATAGCCCCTTTATTCCTGCTGTATCCGTAATTATTACTCCATTTCTAAAGTTATGTTTATTTTTATTGATGAATTCTTTAATTAATTCAGGATATACTGAAAGTATTATTAAATCAGCCTCCTTTATTATCTCATGCTCTTCCATAAATCCTTTTTTTATTATTCCCATTTTTTCAGCTTTTTTTAGAGTTTCTTTGTCTATATCAATACCATAAACATTCTTATATCCTAATTCTTTTAAACATAGCGCATATGAACCTCCAATAACACCTAATCCAACGATTACTATATTCATATACTCTTGCCTTCTATTTCTGATAAAATTTTTACTTTTTTCATTATCTCATCAAACTTCTCTGGTTTTATAGATTGTTTTCCATCACATAAGGCATGTTGAGGATCATTATGAACTTCTATCATAAGTCCATCTGCACCAGCTATTATTGCAGCTTTTGCTAATGGTTCTACCAGCCTCCAATCTCCAGCTGAATGACTAGGATCTACTATTACAGGTAAGTGAGATAGTCTTTTTACAATTGGTATTGCACTTAAATCTAAAGTATTTCTTGTATATGTTTCAAATGTTCTTATTCCTCTTTCACATAGGATGATATTTTCATTTCCTCCTGCCATTATATACTCTGCACTCATTATCCATTCTTCTATAGTTGCAGATAGACCTCTCTTTAGCAGTATCGGCTTATTGGTCTTACCTATTTGCTTTAATAAATCAAAGTTTTGCATATTTCGTGCACCAATTTGTATCACATCTACATCTTCCACAAATTTATCTATATAGTCTGTAGACATTAACTCCGTAACTATTGGTAAACCTGTTTCATTTTTTGCTAATTTTAATAGTTCTAGACCTTGTGATTCTAACCCTTGGAAACTATATGGAGATGTTCTAGGTTTAAATGCACCCCCTCTTAGAAAGTTTGCACCTGATGCTTTTACTTTTTGTGCAATTTCTATTATCTGTGTCTCTGACTCTACTGAACAAGGACCAGCCATTATTCCAATATGTCCTCCTCCTACCTTATTGCCTAAAACATCAACTATAGTATCATCTGGTTTAAAAAGTCTATTAGCTTTCTTAAAAGGCTCTTGTACCTTTAAGACCTTTTCGACACAAGGTAGCGCTAGCAAATCATCAGAATCTATTTTTGTAGTATCTCCAATAAGACCTATTACAGATTGTGATTCTCCTTGAACTAGATTTGTACTAACTCCCTTTGAATTTATATGGTTAATTAATTTATCAATTTCATATTTACTGCATTTTGTATTCACAACAATAATCATAATTATTTCCCCCTATAATTTTTTACTTTTATAGCACCCTATTAGCTTATAATGATTGCTATTTTCATTGATTAATTCAAGCGCACTTTTAACACTTTCTTCTTGTAAATCACCTTCAAAATCTATATAAAATAAATACTCCCATGGTGTGTTCTTATCTGGTCTCGATTCTATTTTAATCATGTTTATATCATTTATTGCGAAGCTACGTAATATATCATATAAGCTTCCAGCTTCATTTTTTACTGAAAGCAATATGCTAATTTTATTAGACTCCATACAGTACTCAATTTCTTTTCCAATTATTATAAATCTAGTATAGTTATCACTTATATCATTAATATTTTCTCTTAATATTTCTAAATCATATACATTTGCGGCTCTTTTTGATGCAATTGCTGCCTTTTTTTTATCATTTGTCGATGATATATACTTAGCAGATATAGCCGTATTTAAATAAGGTATTAGCCTTATTTCAT
>NZ_NOJY02000159.1 GCF_002250835.2 Romboutsia weinsteinii | reverse complement strand
AATTATACTTTTGATATGATATAGATAAATTAGGGGGGATTTTAGTGATAATAAGAGATATAAATATAAACGATTATAATAAAGTTGACAAATTAATGCAACAAATACATGGTATACATGTAGTGAATAGACCAGATGTGTATATAGATATGGAACATCCTTATTCTATAAGTGAACTTGAAAAAATTATAGAAGATGATAACGTTATTTCTGTATTAGCAGAAAGTGGTGGAGAAATTTTAGGGTTATGTATTGTCACTATTAGAAATAAAAGTGGTATGGTTGACAAGAAAATTGCATATATGGATGATTTATGCGTAGATGAAAGTGTTAGAGGGCGTGGTATTGGTAAAAAACTTTTTTCATTTGTATCAAACGAAGCAAAGAAAAGAGATGCAGAAAGGCTTGATCTAATGGTATGGTCATTTAATAATAGAGCTTTGAGCTTTTATGAGGAATTAGGTATGCAGACACAATGTTATATTTTGGAAAAAGAACTTTAATAATTAATAGTTTAGTTATATTTAAACCTGTGATTAGTTATAAATTCCAATTTATCGAGTAGATTTGAGATGGAATATTAATAT
>NZ_NOJY02000158.1 GCF_002250835.2 Romboutsia weinsteinii | reverse complement strand
AGTAACGGAGGCGCTCAAAGGTTCTCTCAGCACGGTCGGAAATCGTGCGTAGAGTGTAAAGGCACAAGAGAGCTTGATTGCAAGACATACAGGTCGAGCAAGGACGAAAGTCGGACTTAGTGATCCGGTGGTACCGCATGGAAGGGCCATCGCTCAACGGATAAAAGCTACCCTGGGGATAACAGGCTTATCTCCCCCAAGAGTCCACATCGACGGGGAGGTTTGGCACCTCGATGTCGGCTCATCACATCCTGGGGCTGTAGTAGGTCCCAAGGGTTGGGCTGTTCGCCCATTAAAGTGGTACGCGAGCTGGGTTCAGAACGTCGTGAGACAGTTCGGTCCCTATCCGTCGCAGGCGTAGGAAATTTGAGGAGACCTGTCCTTAGTACGAGAGGACCGGGATGGACGCACCTCTGGTGTACCAGTTGTTCTGCCAAGGGCATAGCTGGGTAGCTACGTGCGGAATGGATAAGCGCTGAAAGCATCTAAGCGCGAAGCCGACTTCAAGATAAGATTTCCCACCGTAAGGGTAAGACCCCAGGAAGACTACCTGGTTGATAGGTCGAAGGTGTAAGTGCAGTAATGTATGTAGCTTATCGATACTAATAGGTCGAGGACTTGACCAAT
>NZ_NOJY02000157.1 GCF_002250835.2 Romboutsia weinsteinii | reverse complement strand
GAATACTATAGTTCAATGTGACAAAGAGGGATTCTTAGATTGTAAAGATATAGAAAAAGCGATAAGACCAAACACAAAGCTTATAGTTACAACTCATGCTTCAAATATTTGCGGGACACTGGTAGATATAAAGACAGTTGGTGAAATTGCAAAAGATAATAATATATTATATTTAGTTGATGCATCTCAAACTGTAGGTGTTTATGATGTAGATGTAAAAGAAATTAATATAGATATGTTAGCTGCACCAGGCCACAAATGCCTTTTAGGACCTCAAGGAACAGGAATCTTATATATAAGAGAAGGATTAGAGCTTTCGATATTAAAAGAAGGTGGAACTGGTAGTAAATCTGAAGATTTATTCCAGCCTGATTTAACTCCTGATAAATATGAATCAGGTACTCATAATACTTCAGGTATTGCCGGGCTTAATGCAGGTATTAAGTTTATATTTGATGAGGGTATAGAAAAAATAAGAAATCACGAAGAAGAATTATGCCAGTATATGCTAGATAAGCTGGAACAAGTTCCAGATATAAAAATATATGGACCCAAAGACAGCAAGAAAAGAGCAGCAGTAATAAGTATAAATATAGGCGATATGGACTCTGGAGAGATAACTTTTTTACTAGATAGTGA
>NZ_NOJY02000156.1 GCF_002250835.2 Romboutsia weinsteinii | reverse complement strand
CCGCCCGTCACACCACGGAAGTTGGGGGCGCCCGAAGCCACTTAGCTAACCCTTTGGGAAGCGAGTGTCGAAGGTGAAATCAATAACTGGGGTGAAGTCGTAACAAGGTAGCCGTATCGGAAGGTGCGGCTGGATCACCTCCTTTCTAAGGAGAATTGCCTACTGTTTAATTTTGAGTGTTCATTTATGAATACTTAAAATTACTTGTTTAGCTCTAACGAGCGATAAGTATGTTAGTACTTTGAAAACTGCATAACATTTAGTGATATGACATCATTTTAATATATGAAGAGAAAACTTCTAAAAATCACAGAGAGAAAACTCTTAAAAATCAACTTTAATAACTGGTCAAGTTATTAAGGGTGCAGGGCGGATGCCTTGGCACTAGGAGCCGATGAAGGACGCGATAAGCTGCGATAAGCTTCGGGGAGTTGCACGTAAACTTTGATCCGAAGATTTCCGAATGAGGAAACTCACTTAGAGTAATGTCTAAGTATCGTTAAGTGAATACATAGCTTAGCGAGGGGAACCCGGGGAACTGAAACATCTAAGTACCCGGAGGAAAAGAAAGAAAATTCGATTCCGTAAGTAGCGGCGAGCGAACGCGGAACAGGCCAAACCATTGAAGTTTTCTTCGATGGGGTTGCGGACTGCAATATGGATGCT
>NZ_NOJY02000155.1 GCF_002250835.2 Romboutsia weinsteinii | reverse complement strand
ACCATATACCATCCGAAGACAAGTCTTTACAACCACAAGATCCGATCATTCCTATATCTTTATTATTTTCAAATATATCTAATATTTCATAGATAAGATTTTTATTGATTATTATAGCATCTTGGTGAATATAGACTTTATATTTTGCATCAGATAAATTCATACCCTTATTATAAGCGCTTGTAATAGATGTGGAGTTTCGAATAGGTATAATTTCTATATCTACATAGTCAGGAACATTTAATTTTTTTATAGAATCTAAACATCTATTGTATATTTTTTCATTATTTACTGCCGTAATAAAACAGACTTTTTTATTCATATATTAACATCTCCTTATACCATATATAAAGATAAAATGAATCTATTCATTATATGAAAAAATAAAATAAATGGTTATTAATAAATTTGTAATATCAATTTATTATAATGATACATAAATTAAAATGTAGGGAAAATTATAAACGTAAGGAGCCAAAATATGGATAAAGCATCACCTATAAATAATGTAATGAAAAAATTCATCGAAGAATATGACTATAATCCAGATAATAATATAAATTTTACTAGCATAATAATATTAGCTCAAAACAAATTAGAATATACAGTACTGTGTATAGAAAGTATTCGAAAATTTACACCAAAAGATAAATATGAACTAATTGTAGTTGATAACAATTCTAGCGACGGTACTGCATC
>NZ_NOJY02000154.1 GCF_002250835.2 Romboutsia weinsteinii | reverse complement strand
AACCTGTGACCCCCTGCTTGTAAGGCAGGTGCTCTCCCAGCTGAGCTATAGTCCCATAAGTTTAATCTGGAGCGGGTGAAGGGGATCGAACCCTCACAGCCGGCTTGGAAGGCCGGAACTCTACCATTGAGCTACACCCGCATATTTAATTGGTGACCCATAGGGGAATCGAACCCCTGTTACCGCCGTGAAAGGGCGGTGTCTTGACCGCTTGACCAATGGGCCATTTTTAATGGTTGCGGAGGCAGGACTCGAACCTGCGACCTTTGGGTTATGAGCCCAACGAGCTGCCAACTGCTCCACCCCGCGATAGTAATTTAAAAATGGTGCCGAAGACCGGAATCGAACCGGTACGAGAGGTAAGTCCCGCAGGATTTTAAGTCCTGTGCGTCTGCCAGTTCCGCCACTTCGGCACATCACGTGGCTACGTCTTACTCTCCCAGGCAGTTGCCCACCAAGTACCATCAGCGCTAGAGAGCTTAACTTCTGTGTTCGGAATGGGAACAGGTGTATCCTCTCTGCTATTGTAACCACATAATCTCTTATGCTTAATATTTCTATTAAGTTATTTAGAGTTAATACTCTAAAAACTGCAAACATTTAAAATTCATGACATTCATTTCGCCAACGTCTAAATATTCATATTCATTCATATTTATCCCGTTGCTCAAATATATATATTGGTCAAGTCCTCGACCTATTAGTATCGATAAGCTACATACATTACTGCACTT
>NZ_NOJY02000153.1 GCF_002250835.2 Romboutsia weinsteinii | reverse complement strand
AATGCCAGCCTGTCACGCTGGAGGTCGAGGGTTCGAGTCCCTTCCAGGTCGCCAACTTAATTTAATACGTGGGAATATGGCTCAGTTGGTAGAGCAATTGACTGTTAATCAATGGGTCACAGGTTCGAGTCCTGTTATTCCCGCCAATACGCTGGTGTGGCTCAACGGTAGAGCAGCTGACTTGTAATCAGCAGGTTGTAGGTTCGATTCCTATCACCAGCTCCATATAATACGGAGGATTTCCCGAGCGGCCAAAGGGGGCAGACTGTAAATCTGTTATCGACGATTTCGGTGGTTCGAATCCACCATCCTCCACCATTAAATTAAGAACATGCGGATGTGGCGGAATTGGCAGACGCACCAGACTTAGGATCTGGCGCCTACGGCGTGGGGGTTCGACTCCCTTCATCCGCACCACTTAATTTTAAACAAAATAGTAACTAAAATGTGGGTGCATAGCTCAGCTGGATAGAGCAACGCCCTTCTAAGGCGTGTGTCCGGGGTTCGAATCCCTGTGCGCTCACCACATTATAGGGGATTCGCCAAGTCGGTAAGGCATAGCACTTTGACTGCTACATGCATAGGTTCGAGTCCTGTATCCCCTGCCAAGTTGATCCATTAGCTCAGTCGGTAGAGCACCTGACTTTTAATCAGGGTGTCCCGCGTTCGAGTCGCGGATGGATCACCATTTACGGAGAGGTGTCCGAGTGGTTTAAGGAGCTAGTCTTGAAAACTAGTGATG
>NZ_NOJY02000152.1 GCF_002250835.2 Romboutsia weinsteinii | reverse complement strand
AACCTGTGACCCCCTGCTTGTAAGGCAGGTGCTCTCCCAGCTGAGCTATAGTCCCATAAGTTTAATCTGGAGCGGGTGAAGGGGATCGAACCCTCACAGCCGGCTTGGAAGGCCGGAACTCTACCATTGAGCTACACCCGCGTATTTAATTGGTGACCCATAGGGGAATCGAACCCCTGTTACCGCCGTGAAAGGGCGGTGTCTTGACCGCTTGACCAATGGGCCATTTTTAATGGTTGCGGAGGCAGGACTCGAACCTGCGACCTTTGGGTTATGAGCCCAACGAGCTGCCAACTGCTCCACCCCGCGATAGTAATTTAAAAATGGTGCCGAAGACCGGAATCGAACCGGTACGAGAGGTAAGTCCCGCAGGATTTTAAGTCCTGTGCGTCTGCCAGTTCCGCCACTTCGGCACTTCACCTAGCTATGTGCTACTCTCCCAGGCAGTTGCCCACCAAGTACCATCGCCGCTAAAGAGCTTAACTTCTGTGTTCGGAATGGGAACAGGTGTATCCTCTTTGCTATTATAACTAGATTAGTGTTGTTGTCCTTCTTCAGGACAAGTATTATATTAACATTTATATCATATAAAGTCAATACTTTTTTTATTTTTTTAGAGTTAATACTCTAAAAACTGCAAACATTTAAAATTCATGACATTCATTTCGCCAACGTCTAAATATTCATATTCATTCATATTTATCCCGTTGCTCAAATATATATATTGGTCAAGTCCTCGACCTATTAGTATCGATAAGCTACATACATTACTGCACTT
>NZ_NOJY02000151.1 GCF_002250835.2 Romboutsia weinsteinii | reverse complement strand
AACATAGGCTGAGCAATCTTCATCATAGTTACTTCAGCTAATACCCTTGGGTTAGATGCACTCTTTATACTATCTTGAGTAACAGATAATATATTTAATATTCTTATTAAGTCATTTATATCTACATTTTTAGCTTGTTCTTTTAGTTGAGCTATTGTTTCTTCTGGTAAGGATATAATCTCATCCAAATCTGTAGATACCTTACATACCATCAAGTTTCTAAAGTGATCTATTAAGTCATTTACTAAATTTCTAATATCTTTTCCCCATAATACAAACTCATTTAAAATTTGAAGTGACTTAGTTGTATTTTGATCTATTATATATTGTCCTAATTCAAATAACTGCTCGACATTTACAGTACCTAGTAATTCAACTACATCTGAGTAAGATATATTTTCCCCACTAAAAGACATACATTGGTCTAATATACTAAGTGCATCTCTAAGCGCTCCTTGTGAGTTTCTTGATATTAAATTAAGTGCTTTCTCTTCTACCTCTATATGTTCTTCTTCGCATATTTTCTTCATCCTAGCGGTCATATCTTTAGCTGTTACTCTTTTAAAGTCAAACCTTTGACATCTCGAAAGAATCGTAGCTGGGATTTTATGTGGCTCTGTAGTAGCCAATATAAATATTATATATGAAGGTGGCTCTTCTAACGTCTTTAATAAAGCGTTGAAGGCTCCCTGTGATAGCATATGTACCTCATCTATTATATATACTTTATACTTTGCTTTAGCCGGAGAGTATTTTACACTTTCTCTAAGCTCTCTTATATC
>NZ_NOJY02000150.1 GCF_002250835.2 Romboutsia weinsteinii | reverse complement strand
CAATACATGATACAGTTCATGAAATGTGTAAAGATGAAGCTAGACATGGTAAAGCGTTCTTAGGATTATTAGAAAGACACTTTGGAAAGCAAGCATAATATAAGATAACAAAGCCCCCGGCCTATACTGGTCAGGGGCTTTACTATTTTATTTCCTAAAGTCAAGCATATCCAATTCATTTAAGTAATCTTCTTGTTGAATAATAAAATAATGTAAAAACAAAAATATTATACCTGCAAATAATAAAGCATAAATCATATAAATATCCCCCCTATAAATTTATATGCATCCTTTAAATAGTAGTATTATACAGTCTGATTATGATAAAGTAGTTCTAATTACATAAGATGAAATTCTTTAGAATAACCAAGGTGAAGATAAATTACTTATTTTAATGAGTTCAATTATTTCTCATAAAATCCCTTTCTAGACTTATACAAAAGTTTCAACATAATAAAACAATTAATATATTTATAAATATATTAAACAAAAATAAATATTTTATAAAAAATGTTTGAGGTTATTGGTGTCGGGTATATATTTATCATAATAAAAAATAACAATTTAAAAATAACAACAATGATATTAATAAGATTAAAATAAATAAAATAATTGGGAGGAATAAGATTATGAAAAAATTTGTTTGTACAGTATGTGGATATATACATGAAGGGGATGTTGCTCCAGAGCTATGTCCAGTATGTAAAGTAGGAGCTGAAAAGTTCGAAGAAATGTCAGGAGAAATGGTTTGGGCTGATGAGCATAGAATAGGGTCTGCAGCTGGTGTTGATGAAGAAATATTAGAAGGATTAAGAGCTAACTTTACTGGAG
>NZ_NOJY02000014.1 GCF_002250835.2 Romboutsia weinsteinii | reverse complement strand
TAATTTACTTTTATTGGCAGATCCATCAATTGAAATAATCAATGAATATATACATAGAGGGGAATGTTTTATTGCATGTATTGATAACAAGATAGTCGGAGTATATGTAATTGTTAAAACTAGACCATTAACCTTAGAGCTTATAAATATTGCTGTAGATGAATCATATCAAGGAAGAGGAATTGGCAAAAAATTAATTTCTAGTGCAATAGATTATGCAAGAAAAGAAAATGCGAAGATATTAGAAGTTGGAACGGGAAATTCTAGTATATATCAATTAGCTCTTTATCAAAAATGTGGCTTTCGTATAGTTGGGATTGATAAAGATTTTTTCATAAAGCATTACGAAGAAAAGATAACAGAAAATGGAATACGATGTGTTGATATGGTTAGACTAAGTATAGATTTATAATATCAAACAATACAAAAAGCTCACTAGGCAAACTGGTGAGCTTTTTATGTTTAGAAAAACTTATTATTGCGTTATCATTTTGATAATGATATAATTCTATTATCAAAATGATAATTAATTATGAGGAGGATACATATGAGCGGTACATTTTTTTCAGAATTCTTGATGATAACAAACATACTAACTTTAGTAATGATTATAGTACTTATTGGACTATTTCTTGTTATTAATAAATTAAGCAAAAAACTAAAGTTTACAAAGTTAATGATAGTTTCAATTTTTTTAGGATTAGGATTGGGATTGGTAATACAACTGATTGCAAAGTTTCCAGATGATCCATCAAAGATTACTTGGCTTACAGAAGTAAGCAAGTGGTATGGGTTAGTTGGAGATGGATTTATGGATTTACTAAAGATGCTAGTAGTTCCTTTAGTACTTGCATCTATTATTAGAGTAATAATGAATATGAAGGAAGATAATTTAAGCAAACTGACATTTAAATCGGTAATGATGTTTTTTGCAACTACAGCTATAGCAGCAATAGTTGCTACAATAGTTGGTAATTTATTTAAGCTAGGTCTTGGTAGAGAAATAGTAAATCCTGTAGGTGAAATGAGAGAAATAACATCCTTAGTTGATACACTAAGAGGTTTACTACCTTCGAATCCTATAAAAGCAATGGCTGAAGGAAATACAGTAGCAGTAGTAATATTTGCAGTATTTATCGGATTAGCTGTAAAAAGGCTAAAGAAAAAATATTTAGAAACAATAAATCCTTTCATAAAGCTAATAGAAGCATTTTATAAAATAATAGTAAGTGTAGCAATAACAGTTATAAAACTTATGCCATATGCAGTAATAGCATTAATGGCAAACACTATAGCAAATAGAGGATTACATTCACTAGTAGAAGTATTAGATTTTATATTAGCACTTTACTTAAGTGTTGCCATTATGTTTGTAGTACATCTACTTATAATATGGGCAAATGGAATCAATCCGATATCTTATATAAAAAAGGTTTCAAAGGTATTAATTCTTGCTTTTACATCTCGTTCGAGTCTTGGAACATTGCCAGTTACAATAGAGACTTTAACAGACAATGTTGGAGTAGATTCGGGGACTGCAAGCTTTGTTACTAGTTTAGGTTCTAATATGGGTATGAATGGGTGTGCAGGTGTATACCCAGCACTAATGGCTGTTACTATTGCAAATATGGCAGGCGTTGAGATGAACTTTACTTTTTATGTTATGTTAATAATAGTTATAACAATAAGCTCACTTGGAATTGCAGGTATACCAGGAACAGCTACAATGGCAGTATCAGTGGTTATATCTGGTATGGGTATGGGAGCATATTTCCCACTAGCAGGGGCAATTATTGCTATAGATCCTATTTTAGATATGGCACGTACTTTGTTAAATGTTAATGGTGCCATGACAACATCTATTGCTGTAGCTAAATCATTTAATACTTTGGATGTAAAAAATGATGGTGATATAGATAAAAGTGAATAGTCAGAGACTATATAAATTGATTTTTAAATTAAAGCCTTGATCTTATAATTACTATAAGATGCAAGGCTATTATTGTATTTACATCTATTTATAATTAAAGTGAAAATAATAAGAAGTTATTCTTGAAATATATATGCTAAAAGCCAATTCTAAGCTATAATTATAATATAAAATAAAAAAATGATAAAATATGGGTAAACATAAAAAAATTGGGTATAACTTGTTAAAGAGTATTACTCAAATAAGATTATATACTATACAAATAGTATAAAAGTTTTTGTAGAAATGTGATATAATGTCGAGTCAGAGAATCGGATGAGAGTTCCGAGCTACCCCAGTAACCGTAATACAGACGAAATCTTAAAATGCCACTGAATTTATAATTTGGGAAGGTTAGAAAGTAGGATGAAGTTAAGCCGGGAGAACTGCCTAATATGCTAATATCTGCTGTGGGCAAGATTTTAGGTGCAATTTGATAAATTACATATATAAGATATTTATGAATTTATCATCTTACTTAAAACCCCAAAATAGAGAAGGGAGGAGATTAAGATGAGCAAATATTTAGCATACCCATTTTTATATGATAAATCTTGTGATTTAAGGTGTGACTTTGAGATACTTACCGATGAAATTTCAAGTCAGATAGGTCTTTTAAGATCATTTATAAAAGATGATAAATTAAGAGATGAACTTAGTAAGGTCAATGAGATAATGTATCATATAAACCCGTCATTGAGAACAAAAACCACAGTTACAAAAGAAGAGCTTACATGGATTGAAGAAAGAGCTTTGTGTTACAAAGATGAAGTAGCAGAAAGATATGAAAAATTTGTATTACCAGAAGGCTGTACAGAGGCTTCTCATTGCCATGTAATAAGAAGCAAATGTAAATCTTTAGTTAGATTATTAAGTAGATATAAAGAACAAGGTAATAATGTGGATGAAATATTATTTGATTTCACTAACCTTTATTCAAACTATTTCTTTGTATTATCATTAAAATTAAATAAAGATAATAACGTCAATGAAACTGAATTTATAAGCAGGAATTATAAATAATAAGGAGATACTAATGAAAAAAAGATTTTTAGCAATATTTGCAACTTGTGCAATGTTAATAACTACTGGATGTAGTAGCCAAGTAGATAGACAAGTAACTGATAGAGAGGGAACAGAAGTAAATATCCCTACAAAAATAGAAAAAATAATATCAAGTGCACCATCTAATACAGAGGTATTAGTAGAACTTGGATTAGCTGATAAGTTAGTAGCTGTAGATAAATACTCTACAGATATAGATGGATTAAGTGAAGACTTAACTCAAATAGATTTTTCAAGCCCAGATGCAGAGGTAATAGTGGGACTAGAGCCAGATTTAATAATAGCATCAGGGCACAATAAAACTGGTTCTGCAGAAGATCCATTTAAGGCAGTTAGCGATGCTGGAATACCTGTAGTTTACATACCAAGTAGTGATAGTATAGAAGGAATATATAAAGATATAGAATTTATAGCAAGTGTTGTTGGTGAAAACAAAAAAGGTGAAGAAATTATAAATAATATGAAATCTCAAATAGCTGAGATAAAAGCTATTGGTGATACTATAGATGAAGAAAAGTCAGTATACTTTGAAATATCACCAGCTCCATCACTATTTACATTTGGGAATTCTACTTTCTTAAATGAAATGATAGAAATCATAGGAGCTAAAAACATATTTGCAGATGAAAAAGGATGGATATCTCCAACTGAAGAGTCTATACTAGATGCAAACCCAGATGTAATAATAACTAATGTAGATTACATAGATAACCCAATAGATGAAATAAAATCTCGTGAAGGATGGAATAACATTACTGCAGTTAAAGAGGGTGCAGTATATCAAGTAGATAAAAATTCAGCATCTCGTCCATCACAAAAGATAATATTAGCCTTAACTCAAATGGCAGAGGCTATATACCCAGAACACTATGGCAAATAAAAAAAAGATATTGATTAGTGTGTTAATAGCATTAATAATTATAAGTATTGGAACTTCCTATGGAAGTTCCAATATTAATATAATGGACACTATATCAATACTAGGACATAAATTATTTAATATTCCTCTTAAAGAAAATATAGATCCTAAAAATATTTCTATAGTATGGAACTTAAGGCTACCTAGAGTACTGTTAGCATTTTTAGTTGGAGGATGTTTAGCGGCAAGTGGAGCAGTAGTTCAATCAATACTAAAAAATCAACTTGCATCACCTTATACACTAGGTGTATCTGCAGGGTCATCTTTGGGTGCGGCAATGATAATAGTAAGTGGGGTATCACTTCCAATAATAGGCGGATTTACTTTACCAGTAGTTGGTTTTTTATTTGGACTAATAACCGTTTATTTAGTAGTCGTATTCTCATCAAAGATAGATAAGACAATGTCAAACAACACAATAATATTATCTGGTATGGTATTTTCATTATTTGTAAATGCATTACTTACTACTGTAACAGCCTTATTTTCACAGGATTTAAAAAGTATATCTCTTTGGCAGATGGGAAGCTTTGCTATGAAGGGGTGGTCTTATGTAAGGCTGATTATTCCGTTTGCATTAATTGGTATGTTAGGTGTACTTAAGTTTACAAGAGAAATGGATATATTAACTTTTGGAGAAGAACAAGCTATGTCTGTAGGTGTTGATACTTCAAAGGTAAAGAAAAAATTATTTATTTTCTCAGCAGTACTTACAGGTGGAGCAGTATCATTAAGTGGTACTATTGGATTTGTTGATTTAATTGCACCTCATGTTGTAAGAAAAATATTTGGATCAAATCACAAATATGTTATACCAATGTCTTTTGTATTTGGAGGATGTCTTATGATAGTATCAGATTTGATTGCTAGAACAATAGTATCCCCATCAGAGTTACCAGTAGGAGCAGTCACTGCAATCATAGGGGCACCATTTTTTGCATATGTATATTTTAATAAATCTAGGAGATAAAAATGTTAGAAATAAAAGAGCTTTTTAGTGGTTATGAGGATATAGATATTATTAAAGAGATAAATATATCTATAAATAAAGGAGAGAACTTATTTATAATAGGTCCAAACGGATGTGGAAAGAGTACTCTTTTAAAGTCTATGGCAAATATTATTGAATATAGAGGAAGTGTAAAAATTGATGAAGAAGAAGTTTCTTCTTTGGATAGAATAACTTTGGCAAGAAAAATTGGATTAATGAGCCAGACTTCACAAATTCATTTTCCATATAGTGTATATGATACAGTTGCACTAGGAAGATATGCATATTCAAAGGGAGCGCTTTCTGGAATATCAAAAAAAGATAAGAAAATAATTTTAGAAAGTATTGAAAATGTAGGATTAAGTGATTTAAAGGATAAGATGATAACTGAACTATCAGGAGGGCAATTACAGAGAGTATTTCTAGCAAGAGTATTTGCTCAAGATCCAGACGTAATACTTCTTGACGAGCCTACAAATCATCTTGATTTAAAGCATCAAATAGAAATTTTACAGTATTTGAAAAAATGGGTGAAAGATAATAATAAGATTTTAATAGGTGTATTGCATGATTTGAATTTAGTTCATTATTTTGCTGACAGGGTAATGTTACTTGATAAGGGTGAGGTTGTATCTTATGGAAAGGCAAGTGAAGTACTAAATAATGAGAGAATAGAATCTATATATGGAATTGATATAAAAGGATTTATGCAAAATGTATTAGAAAAATGGAGGTAGATATCGTGATGATACTATCTCCATTTTTATTTAATCTATAATAAAGAAAATTATTTATGTTGTTAACTATGTCGCATCGTGATATAGTTTAAGTATGATATATCACAATGTGATATAGTGGAGGTGAAATCGTGAGTTTGGAAAAAGTACTAAAGTCATTCATGCCAATGTCAGAAACTGCATATTACATTTTACTTTCATTAACAGAACCTAGACATGGATATGGAATAATACAACATGTAGATAAAATAACTAATAAAAGAATAAAGTTAGGGTCTGGAACTGTGTATGGTACTTTGACAAAGATGCATAAAAGTGGAGTTATTACTATATACTCTGATGAAGATAGAAAAACAGTATATGAGATTACTTATATAGGAAAGACTTTAATAACAGCAGAGATAAATAGAATAAAAGAGCTGTATGATAATGGGATTAAATATGAGGGGGATTTTTATGAAGAAGGTGATTAAACCATTTTGGACTTATAACATAGTAAAAATAGAAAAATGGTTATCAGAAATGATATCAAGAGGATATATATTAAAAGATGTAAATATATTAACTCGGGTATTTGTATTTGAAAAGAGTGAAAATAAAAAGGTATCTTATAAGATTAGCTATGAGAACGTAGGCGTAAATGATATAAATAACTCACTTAAAAAAGAAGGATGGAATAGGGTAGTAAGTAAAAATAGATGGATGTTTTCCTGTACAGATAAAAACAATGAAGATATAAAAATAAGTCCATCAAGAGAAGGCATATTAAAAAGAAATAAAGTAATAAAATATTTTTTATTCTTTATATCGTTACTATATTTTGGGATGTACATACCTGTATTGTTGATACTTGGATTTGCATCATTAGGTGTAGTACTTGGATTTATACCAGTGGAATATGATAATTCTATAGTGGTAGATCCTAGCATATCAACTAATGAAACCATGATAGGACCTGTAGTGTTTTTCTCTATTTTAATTTTTATATTTTATACAATATTAAAATTAAATAAACTAGATAAAGAAATACGAAAAGAGCTAGGATATAATAAGAAAAAATATATGTATGATGTAGAGGAAGTAAGCAATAAGGATAAGCAAATTAAGAAATTCAAACCAGCATGGCAATATGCACCAGACAAGTTAGAGAAGTGGCTTGACGATATGGAAAGTAAAGGATATAACTTATACAAAGTTAATAAAATAGGTGCAATGTTTTATTTTACCAAGGGACAATCTAGAAAGATAAAGTACATAGTAGATTACCAAAACTCAACAGATGAAGGTTACTTTGAAATTCACAAAGAAGACGGATGGAAACTGAATTTTAAGAGTATTGGAAGTATAACCACATGGTCCATCTGGTCTAAAGAGTATGATGATACAGTCCCTGAAATTTATACAAACAATGAAGACTTGCTAAAGTATGCAAAGAAAACGCTAATAATTAATACTATAACTCTTCTTCCTGCATTAGTTATATTTACATCATTATTATGTCAGGATATATACTTTGTTATGAATGGGTTAACTCCAATTTATAGTGTGATAATTAAGATTGTAGTAATAATTGAATTTGCAATATTTTATAATAGTAGTTTAAAATATTATTTTAGAACTAAAAAGAAAATTATTCATTAAAATAGATAAATTAGCAGAATTTCTAAATAATAAAAGGGGTGGGGAGATTGAAACAAATAAAAATATTGAAATCTAATAATAAAATACTGAGTGAGCGTAGTAATTTTTTACAGATTCAAGACAATAATGAACTTATAGAATTACGTAATTACATATTAGAAAAAACGGATTTGGTAAAGTATAAAGATCCAGAAATATTTTTTAAGACTATGGAATGGGTAAACTCTTTGTGGAAGCATGATGGTATAAATAATCCTGGAAATGCAACTTCTTTAGAAATATTACAACGAGCATCAAGGGGAGAGAATTTTCGATGTGTGGAGTATGCAAAGATAACAAGAGATATTTTGGTTTCTCTTGGATATATAGCTAGAAGTATATCAATACAAAGTGAGAATGCAGACTATGGGGGTATAGGCCAATCTCATGTTGTAGCAGAAGTATGGTCGAGTAAGAAAGAGAAGTGGGTATTTTTAGATCCTCAAATGAATTGCTATGCAGTAAAAGATAATATACCAGTTAGTTATTATGAAATTTACAAATCATTTAATGAAGTAAAGTTTATATTTTCAGAGGATACATACAAGAACTGTAATAATCCAGATTATGACTATAGAAAATTCATTAAAAACTATATGGGTTATATGGTAGTAGATGGAGTAATAAATGAAAATAATGTGAGATTATACTTACACCTAGATGGGAAACGTCAACTTTTAGCATTTCAGGCAGGAGATTTATCAAATGCAATATTCACAAAAAATGTAGACGATATTTATTTTAATCCAAATGCTACAATGGCTATGTTAGAATATAAAGAAAAGGTTGATTTTGTTAAGATTATACAAGAAAATAGACTAAAAGATCTTAAAGAGATGGAAGAAAATTTAGATTTATTTTCTGTAGATCCAAACTTCAAAGTAAGATTTACAACAAATGCACCTAATCACCAATATTATGAGCTGAAAATAAATGATAGACCTTTAATAAAGTTAGAAACAGATACATATGATTTGAGTTTATCCGAGGGTTTACATGATATTTGCGTATATTCCATAAATAAGCAAGGCATAAAAGGAAGCTCTACTAATATGAAAATATTTTATGGAGAGATTGAGAATAGGTAGTTAAATTAAATATGTTAAGTTTGGTTGACAAATCTCCATTTTTACTTGATAGAAAGTACTATTAGTTTTTAGTATACTAAATTTATAAATGTATGAAATTAAGAAAGATTGGTGATTATTATGTCATTAGGCGAAAGATTATTAGACTTACGTAAAAAAGTAGGTCTATCACAAGAAGAAGTTGCAGAAAAATTAAGTGTATCTAGACAAACTGTAAGTAAGTGGGAAACTGACCAAACTGTTCCTGAATTGAATAACGCGAAATTACTGAGTCAACTGTATAATGTAAGCTATGATTATTTGATTAGTGGAAGTCATATTGGTGGTGATGTTACAAGTATTGAAATGATAGTTGATGAAATTGATTGGACGAATGCTTGGAGTAAAAAGTACCCAATTTTAGCTACATATCAAGGAATACATGGAATAAATACATATTGCGAAAAAATATCCGAGCTATATGATACTTTCAAAGACGAGTTTAACTTGGATGATCAAGATACAGTTTTAGTTCTAAAAGATATACTTTATCAAAAATTTAAAACTTCAAAAAAGAAAACAAAGTAAAATTAATAGAGTATGTATGTAATACGATTTATAATTTTATCTAAATAATAATTAAAAGTGATTATTAATATTAAGATGTTCTTAATACTAATAATCATTTTTTATTTTTGTTTTTATAATAAACTGTATATAGAAATTAGATTACATATTTAATCATAATAAAATTATATATAGTATAAAACATACAAATAGGTTATATTAAAATTTATGAAGAATAAATATTTAAAATTTCACATATGTTGTATATAATAGTAACTATATGATTAATTAGATAAAAAATTTATATCATGTTAATTTATGGTGAATACTAATATACTAGTAGATACAATTACGTAAATTACTTGTGTTGATTATATAACGGAGGAGAAATAGAATGATACTTTTTGAAAAAAAACATAAGGAAACAGGAAAGTCTTACGCCTATAGAGTACTAAAAGATAATATAATGTCTTTAGAGTTAAAACCAGGGGATTTATTAAGTGAATCGGATTTATCAGAAAAGCTAAATATATCAAGAACTCCAATAAGAGAAGTCCTAATGAGGTTGAAAAATGAACATCTTATAGAAGTTAAGCCTCAGTCTGGAACTTATGTATCTCTAATAGACTATAGTTTAATAAATGAAGCTATATTTATGAGAACTACATTAGAAAAAGAAGTGCTAAGAGAAGCTTGTAATGATTTTCCTGAGGAATTATTTATGGAGCTTGAGAAAAACTTATTTGCTCAAAAGCTTCTAGCAGATAAAGAAGGTAAGGAAATTGAGATACATAATTTAGATAAGAAGTTTCATAAGTTAATATTTCTAGGGTGCAATAAGATAAACATATGGGATAGTATTATGAATATAAGTACTCACTATAATAGGATGAGACTTTTATCTGAGATGAAGAGTAATAAAAAGCAAATAATTGATCAGCATGAAGAAATGTTAAGCATCATCAAAAACAAAGAGATTGATAAAATAGAGGCATATATAAATAAGCATATAACTGAACCAGCTAAAAAATGGGATGATATAATAAATGAAAATGAAGAATTAAAATTATATATAAAATAAAATAAACATCTGTATTATACAGATGTTTTTTATTTATAGGTACTCACTATGGTTTAGTTGAAGGGAATATCAATAAATGATATAATAATTGTAAAATAATGGGGGAATATAGAAATGAGACCAATGATAGGAATTTCATACGATATGATATTTGATTTTATAGTAATAATAGTATTTTTTATATTTATTTATAAAATGTCTAAGGCTAATAATACAAAGAAAAACTATGAGAATAAGATATTTGAATTAGAAAAAAGAATTAAGACATTAGAGGATAAAACAAAAAATATTAAATAGGATATAGGCTATTAGTGAGAAAGTTTTAATAAACTTTCTTTTTTTAATGTAGAAAAATAGGATAAATTGTAAAAAAATATAAAAAAATAGGAAAAGGTATTGCCTAACAAAAATAAATATGCTAGTATACAAGTATAGAAGATGAGAGGAAGGTACATAAATATGAAATTACCATTTAATATTGATTTAAAAGATAAGGTTTGTGTAGTAACAGGTGGAACAGGAGTACTTTGTGGAGCTATGGCAGATGCATTAGCTGAATGTGGAGCTAAGGTAGCTATACTTGCATTAGGAAAAGAAGCTTGCGAAGCAAAAGCTAAAAGTATAAATGATAATGGTGGATGTGCCATAGGAATAGAGACTAACGTTTTAGAAAAAGAAAGTTTAAAAAGAGCACATGAGATAATACTTAATGAATTAGGACCATGTGATATATTAATAAATGGAGCTGGTGGAAACCATCCAAAAGGAACTACAACTAAGGAATATTTATTAGAAGAAGACTTAGATAACGATGAATTAACATCATTCTATGATTTAGATCCAAAGGGTGTTGAATTTGTATTTAACTTAAACTTCTTAGGAACATTACTTCCATCACAAGAGTTTAGTAAAGACATGTTAAATAGAAAAGGATGTTCAATAATAAATATATCTTCAATGAATGCTTACACTCCGCTTACTAAGATACCTGCATATTCAGGAGCTAAGGCAGCAGTAAGTAACTTCACTCAATGGTTAGCGGTACATATGTCAAAAGTTGGTGTAAGAGTAAACGCTATAGCACCAGGATTCTTCGTAACAGCTCAAAATGAGAAGTTATTATTTAATGAAGATGGAACTCCAACAGAAAGATCTGAAAAAATATTAAACAGCACTCCAATGGGAAGATTTGGGGAAGCTAATGAATTATTAGGTACTTTATTATTCTTAGTATGTGAAGATGCATCTAGCTTTGTAAATGGTGTAGTAGTACCAGTAGATGGAGCATTCTCAGCATACTCAGGTGTATAGGGGGAAAAATATGTTAGATATAATAAAAAATGAAGGTATTGTTGCTGTAATAAGAGCAAAAGATCATAATGAAGCAAAAGGATATATAAACGCTTGTGTAAAGGGTGGAATAAGAGCAGTAGAGCTTACATACTCAATACCAAACGTTGTTGATTTAATAAATGAATTAAGAGATGACAAAGAATTAATATTAGGTGTTGGAAGTGTACTAAATGGCAAAATGGCTAAAGATGCAATCTTAGCTGGTGCCAAATATGTAGTAAGTCCAGGATATAGTGAAGAAGTAAACACAGTTTGTAGAGAATTAAATACACTTTACTTACCAGGATGTATGACTGTTACTGAAATAATGCACGCACTTGAAAAAGGTAATAAGATGGTTAAATTATTCCCAGGAGACGTATTTGGTGCAAAATATGTAAAAGCTGTAAAAGCACCAATACCTCATGTTGAAATAATGCCAACTGGTGGAGTTAGTATAGACAATGTAGACAAGTGGTTCGAAATGGGAGTATCTTGCGTAGGTGTAGGTAGCTCATTATTTAACGCAGGAAGTTTAGAAGATATAGAAAACTTAGCAAAAGAATTTGTGGAGAAAATAAAAGATGTTAGAAGCAAATAAAAAGGTATTAGGATTTGGTGAAATAATGCTAAGACTTACACCTTCAAATAATCAAAAGATAATTCAATCAAATTCTTTTGATGCAACTTATGGTGGTGGTGAGGCAAATGTAGTAGCAAGCTTAGCTACATTTGGTCACGATACGAAATATGTAACTAAATTACCAGATAGCTCTTTAGGGGATAAGGTGATTAGAGATTTAAAAGCTTATAATGTTGATACTAAAGATATTGTACTAGGTGACGGAAGACTTGGAATATACTTTTTAGAAATAGGACATGGGCTTAGAAGTACAGAGGTCATCTATGACAGAAAATACTCAGCAATATCTATGGCAAGTAAAGATGAGTTTGATATAGAGAAAATGCTTGAAGGTGTTTCTATGGTTCACTTATCTGGTATTACTCCAGCACTAAGCAAAGACTTATATGATTTAACAATAGCTATAGCAAAGTACGCCAAACAAACTGGTATACTAATATCCTTGGATTCTAATTATAGAGCTAAGCTTTGGAGCTTAGGTGATGCTAAAGGATTTTTGGAAGAGATACTTCCGTATGTTGATATAGCATTTTTAGGAAATTTAGATATGACAAACATATTAAATTATGAATCTAAAGACTTAGAATTTGATGATAATTTACTTGATTTATATAAGAGGTTATTTGAAAAATATCCTAACTTAAAATATGCTTCTTGCACAAGAAGAGAAGTTAAGTCTATAAATAATAACTCTTTAACTGGATATTTATTTGATAGAGAAAACTTACATATATCAAACACTCACAACTTTGATATCTTAGATAGAGTTGGCGGTGGAGATGCTTATACTGCTGGTATACTTCATGGAATTATTGAAGGCATGAAACCACAAGATGTAGTTGAATTTGGAGTATGTGCAAGTGCATTAAAGCACTCAATAAGAGGCGATATAAATATTGTCGATAAGGACAGTGTAATGAGCTTATTGGAAAAAGGATTACAAAATATTAAAAGATAATTGGGGGAATGTTGACATGGAAATGACATTTAGATGGTATGGACAAGACGATCCTGTAAAGATCGAATACATAAAGCAAATACCAGGAATGAAAGGTATAGTTACTGCAATATATGATATACCAGTAGGAGAGGCCTGGCCTTTAGATAAAATATTAGAATTAAAAAAATCTGTTGAAGATCACGGGTTAAGACTTTCAGTAATAGAAAGTGTACCAGTACATGAAGATATAAAATTAGGTCTTCCAACAAGAGATAAGTACATAGCAAACTACCAAGAAACATTAAGAAACCTTGGAAAAGCAGGAGTTGATACAGTTTGTTATAACTTCATGCCAGTATTTGACTGGACTCGTTCAGACCTTAACTATGAACTAGAAGATGGTTCAACATGTTTAATATACGATGAAGAAACTGTTAAGAAAATGGACCCAGCTTTAGGTGAATTAGAACTTCCAGGATGGGATACTTCTTATGGAGAAGGCGGATTAAAAGGATTACTTGATCAATATAAAGATATAGATGAAGAAAGACTATGGGAAAATTTAGAATACTTCATAAAAGCAATAATTCCTGTTGCTGAAGAAAGCAATGTTAAAATGGCTATACATCCGGATGATCCACCATGGTCAATATTTGGACTTCCAAGAATAATAACTAGCTTTAAAAGTTTAGAAAGATTCATAAATCTTTATGATAGTGAATACAACGGTATAACTTTATGTACAGGGTCTTTAGGATGTACTAAGACTAATGACATAGTAGAATTAGTTAATTACTTTGGTAAAGAAAAAAATAGAATAAACTTTGCACACTTAAGAAACGTATTAATAACTGGAGACAGTAGTTTCAACGAAGTAGCTCACCTATCAGAGTGCGGATCACTTGATTTCTATGAAATAGTAAAAGCATACTGTGACTATGACTTCAAAGGGCCATACAGACCAGACCACGGAAGAATGATATGGGGAGAAACTGGTAGACCAGGATACGGATTATATGATAGAGCTTTAGGCGCTGTTTATATAAATGGTTTAATAGAAGCTATAAACAAAAACAAATAATACATAAAATTGTATAAATTTGCAAGATATATTATAATTTATAATATAAAATATAATCACATTAGAAAAAAATTCTAATGTGATTATATAAAATCTGGAGGATAATATGAAGAAATTTATGGATAACGATTTTCTATTAAATACAGATGTAGCTAAAGAGCTATATCACAATCATGCATCAAATATGCCAATATTCGATTATCACTGTCATTTACCAGCAGTTGAGATAGCTGAAGATAAAAGTTATGAAAATATAACTCAAATGTGGCTATACCACGATCATTACAAGTGGAGAGCTATGAGAAGCTTTGGAATAGATGAAAAATACATAACTGGCGATGCTAGTGATTTTGAAAAATTTTATGAATTTGCAAAGATGATGCCTTATTTAATTGGAAATCCAATATATCATTGGTCTCATCTAGAATTAAAAAGATACTTTAAGGTAGAGGAAGCTTTAAGTGAAAAGACAGCTAAAGACATATGGGAAAGATGTAATGATGCTATAGTTAAGGATAAATTAACTGCTAGAGAGCTTATAAAAATATCAAATGTAGTATATATAGGAACTACAGATGATCCAATTGATGATTTAAGATATCACAGATTAGTCAATGAAGATGAAAATTTTGTGTGTGAAGTAAGACCTTCATTTAGACCTGATAGAGCATTAAAGATACAAAACAAAGATTTCTGTGGGTATATAAGTCTATTAGGAAAAACTGAAGATACTGAGATTAATACTTATGAAGGGTTGTTAGAAGTATTAGAAAAAAGATTAGATTTCTTTGTAAGTAATGGCTGTAATATTACAGACCATAGTTTAGAAAGAGTTTATTTTGAACCAGCTACATTGACAGAAGTTTCAGACATATTTGTTAAAGTTTTAGCGGGAGAAGAAGTAACTAAGTTAGAAATGTACAAGTATATGACTTATACATTAATAGCTTTAGGAAAAATGTACAGTGAGAGAAAGATGGTTATGCAACTTCATATAGGTGCACTTAGAAATAATAATTCTAGAATGTTTGGTTTAGTTGGAGCCGATGCTGGATTTGATAGTATTGATGATGGGGAAATCGCTTACTCTTTATCAAGAATATTAGATTCATTAGACATTGAGGACAAGTTACCAAAGACTATTTTATACTGCTTAAATCCAAAAGACAATGAAGTATTAGGTACTATGATTGGTAATTTCCAAGGAAGTCAGATTGCAGGTAAGATACAATTCGGATCTGGATGGTGGTTTAATGATCAAAAGGATGGTATGCAAAGACAACTTGTAGCATTATCTCAATTAGGTTTAATAAGTAAGTTTGTAGGTATGCTTACAGACTCAAGAAGTTTCTTATCATTTACTAGACATGAGTACTTTAGAAGAATACTTTGCAATTATTTAGGTGACTTAGTAACGAATGGAGAGTATCCATACGATATAGAAATGTTAGGAAAGATAGTAGAAGATGTATGTTATAATAATGCAAAAAAATACTTTGAATAATAGTCCTAGGGGGAATTTATCATGAAAAAAAGGATCAAGATGCTTGCGATATCGCTTGCATTAGTGACTGGTTTATCAACTGTTGGATGTAGTTCTACTAGCAATGACGATGTAAGAGTTATGAGGGTTGCGCATAACCAAGGTGAGGAACATCCTATCCACTTAGCTTTAAAGGAATTTGAAAAAATAGTCGAAGAAAAAACAGAAAACAAAATAGATATACAAGTGTATCCTAATGAGTTATTAGGGGGACAACGTGAAGCTGTTGAGCTTACTCAAACTGGAGCTATAGATATAGCAGTAGGAAGTATAAGCTTACTTGAAAGTTTTAACAAGGCTTACAGCGTTTTCAACCTTCCATACTTATTTGATAGTACAGAACATTATCATAGTGTAATGAATGATGTAGATATTATGGATGGAATATATGATTCTACTAGAGAATCAGGATTTGTAGGTCTTACATGGTTTGACGCAGGTTCAAGAAACATGTACACAACAGACAAGCCTATACTAAAGCCTGAAGATTTAAAAGGTAAGAAGATAAGAGTACAACAAAGTCAAACTAATATAAGAATGATGGAACTATTAGGTGGTTCAGCTACTCCTATGAGTTTTGGGGAGGTATATACAGCTCTTCAACAAAAGGTTATAGATGGAGCAGAAAATAACGAGTTAGCTCTTACAAATAACAAACACGGTGAAGTTGCTAAGCATTATTCTTACAACCAACATGCTATGATACCAGATATTTTGATAATGAACTCTAAATTATTAGAAAGCTTAAGTGAAGAGCATAGAAAAATAATATTAGATGCGGCAGATGAAATAAACAAGTTTGAAGTTGATGCATGGGAAGATAAAGTAAATGAGGCAGTAAAGCAATCAGAAGAAATGGGTGTAAAGTTCTACTATCCAGAAATTGAGCCATTTAAGGAAAAAGTCTTACCTCTACATGAAGAGATGACTCAAGATAAAGAAATAAAAATACTATACGATAAGATTCAAAATAAAGCACCTAAAGAAAGTACAAAGTAAATACTAGTAGGAGGAACGTAAATGGATAAGTTAAGAAAGATTTTAGATAAAACATTAGAGCTTGTGTGTATGACACTGCTAGCATTTATGGTACTTTTAGGTACTTGGCAGATAATAACTAGATATGTACTTAATAATCCTAGTACAGTATCAGAAGATTTATTAATCTTTTCATTTGTTTGGATGGCTTTACTTGGAAGTGCCTATGTCTTTGGAAAAAGAGATCATATGACAATGGTATTTTTTAAAGAAAAATTCCAAGCAAAAGATCCTAAAAGAAAGATTGCACTTGATATATTAGCAGAGTTAGTTGTAATGATATTCTCTGCACTTGTTTTAGTATTAGGTGGGATTCAAATAAGTAATCTAGCTATGGGGCAAATATCACCAGCATTAGGAATACCTATGGGATATATATACTTAGCGCTACCATTATCAGGAGTGATTACTATAATATACAATATACTAAACTTAGCAGATATTAAGAAAAGTATATCTGATTTAAAGACGTTAGCAAATAATAATTAATCCGAGGGAGAGAAGATTATGGAATTAGCATTTCAAGCAGGTACGGCTATCGCAATTGTATTTCCAATATTACTTTTATTAGGGATACCTATTTCTATAACTATAGGAGTCGCTTCTATATTTGGTATATTAACTACACTTTCATGGGATGTTGCTGTTCTTACAGGAGCACAAAGAATATTTACAGGAATAAGTAGTTTCTCACTACTTGCAATACCATTTTTCGTATTAGCAGGGATAATAATGAACAATGGTGGTATAGCATTAAAATTAGTAAATTTCGCAAAAGTATTAAGTGGTAGGTTACCAGGATCTCTAGCACATACAAATGTAGTTGGAAACATGCTATTTGGTGCAGTAAGTGGATCATCAGTTGCAGCAGCGGCAGCAATTGGTGGAACTATGGCACCACTTCAAGAAGCAGAAGGATATGATAAAAACTACAGTGCAGCAGTAAATATAGCTTCTGCGCCTACAGGTCTTTTAATTCCTCCAAGTAACTCACTAATAATATATTCATTAGTAAGTGGAGGGACATCAGTTGCAGCATTATTTATGGCAGGATATATACCAGGTATACTATGGGGATTATCGGTTATGGTAGTAGCATTTATAATGGCAAAAAAATATAAGTATTCTACTAAATATAAGATTACATACAAAGAAGCAATGAAGATATTTGTTGATGCATTACCTAGTTTAGCATTAATATTTGTAATAATAGGTGGTATAGTAGGTGGTATATTTACAGCTACAGAGGGAGCGGCAGTAGCAGTAGTTTACTCATTTGTATTATCATTTTTCTTCTACAAGTCAATTAAGGTAAAAGATATACCTAAGATATTAATAGAAACAGTTCAGATGACAGGTATAATAATATTCTTAATAGGAGTATCATCTATAATGTCATGGGTTATGGCATTTACTAACATTCCAAATGCAATAACTGAATTATTACTTGGAATATCTTCAAGCCCAGTAGTTATATTATTAATAATGAACTTAATATTATTAATAGTAGGTACATTTATGGATTTAACTCCAGCAATACTTATATTTACACCTATATTCTTACCAATAGCTAAGAACTTTGGTATGGATTCAGTACAATTTGGTATAATGTTAATATTTAACTTATGCATAGGTAATATTACTCCACCAGTTGGGAATACGTTGTTTATAGGATGTAAGGTAGGTAAGACTAGGATAGAAGATGTTATTAAGTACTTACTTCCTTTCTATATAGGTATATTAGTAGTACTTATGTTAGTTACATTTATACCACAGATAAGTTTATTTATACCTAAACTTATGGGAATGATATAGATAATAGTTTAATAAAGCACAGGATTCAGAGGAAAATCTGATTTCTGTGCTTTTTAGTTACAAAAATATTTTAAAAAAATCACCAGACTACAAAATACGACAAATAATAACTTATTTATATGTTATTATTTGTAATAAATGAAATAGAAAGGTGATATTATGACTCCTCAAATGATAAAAGATAAAGATCTAAGAGAAATTGAAAAAAAGGCAATGGTATATATAATTTCAATAGTCTTGGTTATATCAGCAACTTTAGCTATTAATATTTTTTTTAAAAAGAATATAAATGATTCAGATTTTGAACTTACTTTAGTATTTATTAGATTATTCAATTCAGTACTTGCAGTACTGGCTTTTGGAAGTTGCTTAATTTCATATTACAGAGTGAAAAAAGATAGCGCATTTATTATTTCATTAATTTATTTAGTATTAGCTATAGATATATTGATGGGACAATTAGACTATCTTAGTTTTTATTATAAAGAATTCACTCTTTCAAATTATATAACAGTATCAACTTCTGTACTTAGAGTATTTTTACTTATACTTGCAATTTCTCCTAAAAATAGTTTGAGCGATTTAATTATAAATAACAAAAATAAATCAGTATTATTTGTAGTGGTATATACTATAGTATGTGGACATATCGAGCAAAAAATTAATTTATCAAGGGTCGATAATTCAAGTGTTCTATTTATATCATACAATATACTATTAATCATAATATATTTAGTATGTTCTTTTAAATTATTTAAAATGGGGATAAAAGAAAAAGAATATTTATATGTAGTATTAGGATCTAGTATACTAATGCTTGCAAGCAAGGCTATGTATGTTATTTATGGGACAAGTATAATGTCCTTTTATGTTAAAATAATTTCTGTTTCAATAACATATGTTAGTTTTTTAATAGTAATATCGGGAGTATTTATTGAGCTATATATCTACATATGTAAAACAAAAATATTAAATGATAATCTAGAGACATTTTATAATTTAGTGGAAAATAATAAGCATAGTTTTATGTATATATGTAACCAAGATGGAGAGATAATATATGCTAATAAAAAGATAAAAGAGTTCTATTTAGATTCAGAAGACTCGGATATAAGTAAAATAGATTCTATTATAAAAGAAACGACAGAAGCTTTAGCACCAGTTGAAGAGATTAAGAATTCGCTAAAGGAAAGTGGTACTTGGAGGGGGATAATAAAGAGTTCAGTAGATAACAATACTATTGATTGTTCAGCCCAAGTAATGAAGAATCACAGCGGTAAGAGTGAGATAGCAATTTCTTATATGGATATTTCAGATGAAATCAATATGGAATTAGAACTAGAAAAATTCAAAATATATGATAAGGCAAAAGATGACTATATATCTAATTTATCACATGAATTAAAGACTCCTTTGAATATATTTTACTCAACGGTACAGTTATTAGATAGAAGTAGTGAATATGATGAATGCGATTTTAGATTAATGTATAAAAAGTATAATAAAACTCTACATATAAATTGCAAGAGAATGACCAGATTAATAAATAATATTATGGATATATCAAGAATAGAAATTGGAATACTTAAGCCCAATATTGGAAACTACGATATAGTCTCTATTGTAGAGGATGTTACTTTATCTGTTGCTAATCATGCTTTATTAAAATCTATTTATATACAATTTGATACTAATGAAGAGGAGCATATTGTAAAATGTGATCCTTCTATGATTGAGAGAGTAATGCTTAATTTACTATCAAATGCAATCAAATTTTCGAAAGAAAATCAAACTATATATGTGGATGTTTTAGTAAAGAAGGAATGGATTGAAATATCTATTAAAGATGAAGGGATAGGTATTAGCAAAGAAGATAAAGATATTATATTTGAAAGATTTGTTCAAGTTGATAAATCATTTACTCGTGAGAATGAAGGAAGTGGCATAGGTCTTAGCATAGTTAAATCTATAATTGATTTGCATGATGGATTTATAGAAGTAGAGAGTAAGATTGATGAAGGTAGCATATTTACAGTGTATCTACCTAATACATGTCTTAAGTATGCTGATTTTAATAGTTATGATATTAATAAACAAAATACAGAATTAGAATTATCTGATATTTATGAGTTATCAGTTTAAAAATATAAAGAAAGTATATTTTGTTAAGCAATTTGGATAAAAGTAATATATAATAATTTCAAAGATATGTTTAATAATGTATGGCCATATTTAAAGGAGGTTAAGATGGATAAACAACAAAAAGAGAATATATATAAAAACATTGGATTTTGTATATCGATAACCTTTATATTTGGAATTACATTGCTTTTGATGCTTATGATTAAAGCAAGATGGTATGGATTTTTTATTTTAGCAGTTACAGTAGCTTTATTATGTTACTTAAGAAGTAAAAATAAATTAGGTAAGTGGAAAATTAGGCTGTGTTGGATTGGTGCTATTTGTATGGCAATTGCTACTTTATTTATTTCAAAGCCTTATGAAAATATCTCTCTAGTAGGTACAATAGTAAGTGAGGGGATTGGGATGGTTACAAAGCTACCAGCCTACTCAGAAAAATTTTTAAACGAAGAAAAATCAACATGGAAAGCACCTGATGGATATGAGCTTGAAAAACATAAGCTTTCTGCTTCAGTTATTGAATTATTAAAAACTGATAAAGATCAAGAAAAGGTAATATATCAACTGCATGGAGGATCTTATCTAAAGAAACTAAGAGATATATATCGATATAAAGCAGTAGTTTTATCTAAAAAATCTAATGGAGCATATGTTGCATCACTTGATTATCGTGTTGCACCAGAATATACTTTTCCTGCTGCATTAGAAGATGCTCTAGAGGGATGGAACTATCTTTTGGACTTAGGATATAAGCCAGAGAATATTATTATTGAAGGGGATAGTGCAGGTGGGAATTTGGCATTAGCTCTTTCACTGAAGCTACGTGATAATGGTATGGAAATGCCA
Source organism: Romboutsia weinsteinii (assembly GCF_002250835.2). GTDB lineage: Bacteria > Bacillota > Clostridia > Peptostreptococcales > Peptostreptococcaceae > Romboutsia_A > Romboutsia_A weinsteinii. Next base: position 79,990 of record NZ_NOJY02000014.1, on the reverse strand, counting down.
GCAGGAATTATATGCATATCACCATGGGCGGATTTAACAGAAAAAGGAGATTCACATCAATATAATTTGTATCTTGATAGCTCTTTTGGAATTGAAGAAGGAGATAAGAAAAGTAAGCCTGCTGTTCCTTTGACATATGCAGGGGATACGGATTTGCGCAATCCATATCTTTCACCTGTATATGGTAATTATGATAAATTTCCACCAATGCTTATTTTAGTTGGGTCATATGAAGTACTAGAAAGTGATAGCATAACCATCTATAAAAAGGCAATTGATGCAGGTGTAGATGCCAAATTGATTGATCAATATGGTATGTTTCATGTCTATCCTTTCATGTATAATTTAACCCCTGAAAGTAGATCTGCTTGGAAAGAGATTGAAAAATTTATGATTGAATTTTTGAGAACCTAGATGGTTCTCTTTTTATTTGAAAAATATTATAAAAATATTAAAAATTTATGATAGATTACTAAGTATATATACGAAGTATTAATATGAAGGGTGAAAAAATTAAGCAAGCTTACGAGGGGAATATGTTATGAAAATTAATGAAGAGAATTTTATTATACAGCTTAGGAAGGGAAATGAAAAAGCCTTGGAGTATGTAATAGACAAATATGGATGGATAATAAATTCCATTGTAAAAAAGCACTTATATAATCTACAAAATTACCAAGAAGAGTGCATCAATGATATATTAATTGGGATTTGGAATAATATCGAAAGCTTTGATGAAAGTAAGAATAGCTTTAAGAACTGGGTAGGAGGAATATCCAAATATAAGGCTATTGATTATAGAAGAAAGTACTTGAGATACATAAATGAAGAAAGTATAGATGAAATGGAAATAAGAAGTGAGAAAAGTATTTTTATAGATATAACAAAGAATGAGCTTGATAATGAGATAGATAATCTATTAAATAATCTTAAACCTGAGGATAAAGAAATATTTTTAAAGCTTTATATAGAAGACAAAGAAGTAGATGTTGTAAGTAAAGAGATGAATATGAAGAGAGAAGTTATTTACAATAGGGTAAGTAGAGGGAAGGATAGGCTACGAAAATTATTTCAAAAATAAAGGAGATTTGTATGAGTAAAAATATATATAATCTGTTAAATGAAACTAATGTAGATTTAGATGAATATAAGGAACAAGACTTTACGAATTTTGAGAAAATAAAGATTAAAAAGAGATTTAGGAAGAATATAAATAAACATAAATATAATAAAAAGATAATAGTGTCAGCATCAGTAGTAGTAATAAGTATAGGGGTTATGGGAACTGATGTTGGTGTATATGCAAAGGAAAAGTTACAAGAAATGGCTTATGATATATCTAGAGCTTTGGGTATAAGTACAGACCTTGATGAGTATAAAAATATAATAAACAAAGCTGTAAGTAAAAATGGTTTAGAGGTTATGTTAAATGAAGTTATTTTAAATAATGATGAGATAGTCTTTTCTACAACGACTAAACGTGCTAAAAATGATGAAAGTGAAGTTGCATCAATATCATTAAAAAATATCTCTATTAATGGTAAAGAACTTAGTGCATTTGGTGGAGGAGGAATAGAAAAGGTTGATGACTACACTAGTGAGCAAGTTATGAGTATGACCTTATTTGGTTTGGAAGAGAAGGAACTTAAAGGCAATGTAGATATAAAAATTACCTTTGATGAGGCTTATTGTGATAATGATGAAGTTATAAAAGGACCATGGATATTTAAATTTAGAGCTGATGGAAGTGAATTAGCTTTAAAGACTTATGAGGTAACACTTAATGAAAATTTTACATTTGAAAATGGAGAAAAACTTGAGCTTAAAAAGTATACTAGCAATGATTTAGGTCAGAAGATATACATGAAAGCTAATATAGAAGGTGAAGGCTATGATGTATATGTAAAAGGTCATGATGAATTAGGTAATGAAGTGAGTTTTTCTATGGGAAATTGTAGCATGAATGAACCAATACTTAGCATGGATAATTATGGTGGAAAATATAAAGCAAAAGAGTTAAAGCTTAAAATATATGCGGCATCACTTAAAGAAGAAGCATTTCCTAGTTCAAGTAAATACAAGCAAGTAGGAGAGGAGTTTACTATTGATTTGAACAACTAAAATAACAAGGACTATCTATTATAAGATAGTCCATATTTATATATTCAAGCAGAATAACCTAAGCCTGGTTTAGTCATAATAATATTTAATATAGTCAAACATATTAGTTATTTTTTGTATTTTGAGAACAGCATGATTTATTTCCTTTAAATAAGAAAAATAATACACCGCCCATAACTAAGGGACATATAAAAGGAGCTATAGATGATACTAGTATAGCGCTCTTAGGTGAATATAAGCCTATAGTAGGAACAGTAAAAAGTAATAGTACAGGAATTATACAGCATAGAGACAGTGGTAAGAAACGTTTTAAGTTTTGATTATTGTTTTTATTTATTTTGAATATACCTCCATAAATTTATAAAATTATAGTATATAAAAAGTATGAATAAATTATGAAAATGAATTTAATGATAGATATTTTGTTGTGGGGGGAATACTGTATTATCTAGTATTTAACTAGATAATAAGTAAGTAAATATTGATACAGAAGAAGGGGAAATAATATAATGGAGCAAAAATAATATTTAATCTTATGGTCATTTGGGTAATATTATTATATATTCTATATCATATACTATTAATAGGAGGTGCATTATGGAAGGTAAACTTTTGTATGTCATGGCACAATATGATGAAGAAACAGAGGCTAAATTTAATAAGATACAAAAAGCTCTTTATGATGCCGGCTTTGTAGGAACTCAAACTCCTAATTTCCCAAAACATATTACCTTAGGCTCATTTGATCTTGATAAGGAATCTGAATTAATAGATAAGGTAAAAGAAATTTGCAGTAATACAAAAAAGATAAAGATGTCTTTTGACAGTATGGGTCTATTTGGAATGGAAGTACTTTTTATTGCTCCAACAGTTACACATGAGCTATTAGATTTACAGGAAAATTTTAATTACAATCATCAAAATAATTATAATTGGGTAGCACATACTACATTGTTAGTGGATAATCCAGAGGTAATACAAAAATCACTTCCAATTGTTGCACAAAACTTTTCTTCTTTTAGTGGCTATATTGAAAGCATTAGTTTGTACGAATTTTCACCTTCAAGATTTATCTTAGAGGAAAAATTATTATAGGTATGTATGTAAGTTTAATATATTGCCAATTAAAAAGGTGTCTCATTAATGATTTACAATAATCACTTTGGAGGCACCTTTTCTAATAATATTATAGCATTAAATTATTTGTTTTATAATTTTATAATTTTTTCGTTTAAATCTATGATACTCTCAGCTAATATTTGATAGTTTATAGTATTCATTAAGTGGTATTGATCTAGTGTAGTTTACAATTAATCAGGAGGTTACCTTTGGGTAGCCTCTTTTTACTTATACAGGAGCGAAAGTATGATTTGAATATAATTGCTGAAATTATTTATGGCAATAGTCTAAAATTAGTTTGAATTATAATATCCATGCTGATGTACATGGATAATGATACAATTAACGTATAAATGTAGATACTATAATTATAATGATTATATCTTTTATGGGATAGATTTGATACTAGATTTATTTAATATGCCAAGTGAGCTTATTAAAGATTCAAAAGAGTATTTGATAATTATTTTAATAGGTCTAGGCTTATTAAAGATATCTATATTTTTGACGGTGATATCATTAGGAACTAGAGTAGTTTTAGCTTATATACTTTCATCAACATCTTTAGGGGAAAGAGGTATATGGTGGTCTATTCTAATAGGATGGTCTTTATAAGATATGATACTAGAAAGGGTAGGATTGGATTTTGAAAGAGATAATAATTATAGAGACTTACAGGAGATGTATTATATTAGTAAACAACTAAGAGAGGTTATGAGATACTTAGTTTAAATAGTATTTCAGCATTTTTTTTATAGCTATTAATTTATTTATTTATTTATAAAATTAGAAAAAGGTATAAAATTCTGAAAATGAAATAATTGACATAAAATGGAAAATTATGTTAATATAAGGCTATAAAAATTTTATAGGCAAACTTAGAGAAATCTAAGGACGCAAAGCTACAGGGACTAAGGTTTATAACTATGTCAGCCAGTTGCCAAAGGGTACATTATACTTTTTGTTTTAAGCTTAGTTAGTAATATTATCGCTTATATTTATATGCAAAATATTACATTATTAGGTATATATCAAGTTACTCTTTTTGAGTAACTTTTTTTATTATAATTTCTTTATTACCATATAAAATAAGCTAACTTAATGTACTTCTGAGGGTATTAATTATTCAGGAGGAGAAAAAATGCACAAAAGAAAAATAGCAGCCGTAACTATGGCAGCAATAATTTCAAACTTTTCAGCAAGCACTGTAAGTGTTTTAGCACATGAACTAGAAAATAACAAAGTAGTTCAAAGTATATCAAATCAAAATAATCAAGAAATCCAACCAAGTGAGGCTAAGGTAAGTAAATTTAATTTACTTAACAGCAGTTATTTAGAAGAATATGATAAATCTTTTAAATTAGACAATTCAAAGATAACATCAATAACTAATAATGGAGGAAACTATGGTTCATCAGTAATATATAAGGCTATAGATGGAAATCTGAGTACCCATTGGGAGACGGGAAAAAGTAATAACTCAGAATTTAAAAATGAAGTAATATTTACACTAGAAGAAGTTACAAGCTTAAACAGAATAGTATACGGAGCAAGACAAGATGGAACTAAGGGTAAGGGATTTGCTCAAGAGTTTGAAGTATATACATCACTTACAGATGATGGCGATGATTTTAATTTAGTAACTAGAGGAGGATATAAAGGATCAACAGGAGATATAGTTGAAATTAAATTTAATCCAACTGAATTTAAAAGAATTAAATTTAAATTTACAAAGGCTAATCAAGATTGGGCTTCTGCATCAGAGTTTATGTTTTATAAAAAAGATGTTGTACAAGATAAGATAGATAGATTATTTACAGATGAAACATTAAGTCAAGTATCTGAAGAGTTTAATACAATTGAAGCAATAAATAAGTTAAAAGAAGAATCCAAAATCCATCCTTTATATGAAGAGTTTAAAGAAAAAATAGAAAACGCTAAAATATTAGTAAATAGCAATCAAGAAGTTGAAGCTACTGATGCTAGAATACGTAAATTTGATGTTTTTTACACAAAAAATAAAGAAAACTATGAAAATATGTTTAAGATGAGTAATGAAAATATACAAAATATAAGTACTAATGGTGGAAATAGGGGTAGCTATGTAAAAGAAAGAATGATTGATAATAACTTAGATACATTCTGGGAAACAGGAAGAGCAAATAGTAATGAATTTAAAAATGAAGTTGTTTTTAAGTTTAAAGAATCTATAGTATTAGATAGAGTAATATATAGATCACATGCAAATACTGTAGGGTTTGCAGATGACTTTGAAATTTATGCGTCTAAAACATCAGAAGGGGATACATTCCAATTAGTAACAACGGGAACTCCTAATAGAACAAGTGATTTACTTGAATTTAAGTTTAACCCAACTGAATTTAAAAGATTAAAATTTATTTATAATAAATCAAAAGCTAATAATGCTACGGCATCAGAATTTATGTTCTATAAGGAAGATGTAGTATCAAAAAAGGTTGAAAGTATATTCACTGATGGTACTATGAGTGCATTAAAGCCTGAATATAATAGTTTAGATGCTATTGAAAAATTAGAATTAGAAATTAGTAATCACCCATTAAAAGATAAATATACAAAAATTATAGAGTTAGCAAAACAAATTTTAGATGGAAATGTTGACTATACTGAAAGTACTTTTGTGTTAAAACAAAATGGAGATACACACACAAAAGCAAAAAATCAATTGTTAATGTCAAGTTTTGGTAATGACTTCCAATCAACAGGTATAGTTGCAAAGCCAGGAGAAGTTTTTAATATTTATGTTGAAGTTGAAGATGGAGCACCTACACCAGAAATAGTATTTACTCAACAAGAGGGGAACTATGGAAATTGGAGAAGAAATTATAGATTAAAACAAGGATTAAATACAATAACAGTTCCTAAAATTCAGGATGGTGGATGGGCACAAAAAAGTAATCCAGGTGGGGCTGTATATTTAGTAAATAAATATACACCAGATCAACAAGGAAAAGCACCTATAGTTAGAATTGAAGGTGGAGAAAAATTCCCACTATTTAATTCAGGTGATAATGTAGAGAAATTCTTAGAAGAATTAAAAGAATATAATGCAAGACTAAATGAAAATCCAGATACAATGGTTGATATATTCGAATCCAATTCAGAAAGACTTATGTTTACAGGTACTGCAAAAGCTGCATACAAAGTTTATATAAATGAAGGTGTAGATGTTAATACAAGTACTGATGTTTGGAATAAACAATTTCAACAAGGATTTGAATTTGCAGGGTTAAAAGATGATTTAAGTGATCCAACGAATGATTCTACTAATGTTAGAACTGCGGTGAGGCTAATGCAACCTTTCGGAGCAGCTTATGCAGCAGGAGATCATATTGGAATTCAAAGACATGTAATGGATGTATTTTTAAGAACAGATACGAATAGTATAAAGAGTATGATATGGGGGACTATGCATGAAGCGGGGCATCAAATGGATATACCTGCAAGAACTTGGGGAGAAGTTACTAATAATATGTGGGCAAACCAAGCTTCAATAAAAATAGGTAAAGGAGATTCTGTTGATTATTCTTCTATTTTTACAAACTTATCTCCAGAAGAAAGCCTAAAAGGGTTTGAAGATTTCGGATACTTCGATAAATTAGGTATGTATTGGCAATTACAAATAATGAAAGATACTTACTGGGCAGAGCTTGAGAGTATGTATAGAGAAAGAAGACCTAAAGTAGCAAATTATCAAGAAAAGAAAGATGTATTAGCTAAGTATTCATCAGAAATAATGGGAGTAAACTTAACTAAATATTATGAAAAATATAAGTTTACTTTATCAGAAGAATGTAAAGCTGAATTATCTAAACTACCAGATTTAGAAGTGAAACCATGGTATTTACATACCACTGCTATGAATTATAAAGGAAATGGATTTAATAAAGATATTAATGTTTCAGTAAAATCTAAGTTAAATGAAGAAGAGAAAACTTCTACTTTAAGATTTGACATAGATAATGAAAATAAAAATGATTTATTAGGATATGAAATCAAAAAAGATGGTAAAGTTTTAGGATTTACCGTAGGAAATAGTTTTGTTGTAAAAGATGTAGATTTAGATAAAAATACTACTTATGAAGTAATTGCATATGCAAAAGATTTATCAACAGCAAAAGGCATAATTGTAAATACTTTTTCTCCTTCAATAAGTGTTCAGCAAGACAAAATTTTAGTTGCTTTAAATAGAGACTTTAACGCTAATGACCTTGTATATGGATCAAACTATAAAGGACAAGATATAAGTTCTAAAATAAATGTATCAAGTAATGTAGATACAAGTAAAAAAGGAACTTACGAAGTTAATTATACTTTAAAAGATAATAATATTGATGTTTTCAAAACTATAGAAGTTGAAGTAGTAAGCTCATTTGATTATTTATCTGATAGTGAATGGAAATCTGTGACTACTCAATATGGTACTCCAAGAAGAAACTCTAACATAAAAGGTAGAGTAAATGGTGAGATAAAAACATTTGATAAAGGATTTGGAATACATGCAAATGGTAAAATAACATACGATTTATCAGGTAAAGGTTATGATAACTTTGAAGCTTTACTTGGAGTTGATATGTCAATGGTCTCTCAAAATAAATCAAGTATAACATTTAAGATAGTAGGAGATGGAAAAACTTTAGCTACTACAAATGTTATAAAGCATGAAGATAATATGGTACATATAAATGTTCCAGTTAATGGAGTAAATGAATTAGTAATAGAAGTTAATGATGGTGGAAATGGAAATTCATCAGACCATAGTGTTATAGCTAATCCTAAGTTAACAACAAACAATGCTAAACCAACAATTAATGCTAGTAATAAATCTTTAAAACTTGGTAATAAACTTGATATTATGGAAAATATTACAGCAACAGATCCTGAAGATGGAAACTTAACATCTATAATTGAAGTTGAATCAAATAATTTTAAAGAAAATAAAATAGGAAGATTTGAAGTTGTATATAAAGTAACTGATTCTAATAACAATGTAACTACTAAGAAGATATTTGTTACAGTATCAGAAGATTATACAGTTAAAAAATCTAAATTTGGTAATTTTGAAAACTTAGAACAATACAATAAGGAGTTTAAATTACCAGTAGAATCTGTAAGTAACAATGCAGGAAACTATGGAAGCAGTGTAATAGCTAATACTATAGATGGAAAGATGAACACTCACTGGGAAACAAATAAACCCAATAGTAGTTCATTTAATAATGAAGTTATATTTGATTTAGGTGAAGTTAAAGGAATAAGTAAGATGGCTTATGCTTCAAGACGTGATGCAGGAGGTAAAGGATTTGCACATGAATTTGAAATATATGCATCAGATGAAGCTGAGGGCAATGATTTCTATTTAGTAGGAGAAGGTACTTATAGAGATAGGACTACTGATGTTGTAGAATTTAATATGAATAAGGTTAATGCAAGAAGAATTAAGTTTAAGTTTGTAGAAGCTAACCAAGGATGGGCAAGTTTAAGTGAAATAGCGTTTTATAAAGCAGATGCTTTATCTGATAAAATAAACAATGATTTATTTACAGATGCTAACAAGACTGAAGTAACTGAAAGATACAATACTTTAGAGAAAGTGGAAGCTTTAAGAGAAGAAGTAAAAAATCATCCAGCATTTAGTTTATTTGAAGCTGACTTAAATAAAGCTAAAGAAATAATAATAGCAAAATTCCCTACTTTAAATGTTGAAGAAACTACTTTAGTTAAATTAAATAGTGAATTTGATTTAATGAGTAGTGTGGTTGCAAATGACCAAGAAGATGGAAATATAATTTCAAAAGTTCAAGTTAACTCTGATGGATTTACTATAAGTAAAGCTGGAAAGTATACTTTAACTTATACTGTAACTGATAGTGATTCAAATACTATAACAAAAGAAAGGAACGTTATAGTTTATAGTAAAGATAGCTATGTATCTGATATGAATTGGGAATCAGCATCATCTGGATGGAGAAGTGTTACTAAAGATACGGCAGTAGCTTCAAGTAACAAAATAAAACTTAATGTAGATGGTACTGTTAAAGAGTTTGATAAAGGTATAGGTGCTGCAACAAATGCAGAGATAGTTTATAATCTTAATGGAGATTACACTCACTTTACAACATATGTAGGTACAGATAAAAACTATAATGATAATAGAACTAGTATAATATTTAAGATATTTGCAGATGGAAAAGAAGTATATACTTCAGATACTATAAGAAAAGATTCTAAGTCAGAGTTTGTAAGTTTAGATGTAACTGGAGTAAAAGAATTTAAGTTAGTAGCTAATGATGCAGGAGATGGAGGTCTTGGAGACTTTGCATCTTGGGCAGATACTAAAGTCTATTCTACAAATTCTAAACCAAAATTAACTATACCAAAGTCAGTATCAACTAAAGTTGGACAAGAAATAGATTTAAATGAAGAGTATAGTGCAGTAGATGCGGAAGATGGAGATATAACTTCTAGTGTTGAGGTAATTGGTAAAGTAAACTTCAATAAACCAGGTAAATATCCAATAACTTATAAAGTTACTGATAGTGATGGAAATGAAGTAGCTAAAACTAGAAGTGTAGCAGTAGCAAATATGGACGACAACAAATCTTTAACAGATTATGATTGGAAGTCTACTCAAAATAGTTACACTGCACCAGTAAAAGATAAATCTATAAGTGGAAAAACTTTAAGACTGACAAATGAAAATGGTCAAGAAGTAGCTTATGAAAGAGGTATAGGAGCTCATTCAACATCTACTATAATATACGACTTAACTGATAAGGATTACGCATACTTTACTTCATATGTAGGTGTAGATAGACAAAAATTTGGAAGTGTTGGTTCTGTAAGCTTTGAAGTTTATGTAGATGGAGAGAAGAAGTTTGATAGTGGATTAATGAACTCAAGAGATGCTCAAAAGTATGTTGAAGTTGATATTAACGATGCTAAAGAATTAAAGCTTGTAGTTACAGATGGTGGTAATGGACAAGGATCAGACCATGCTACATGGGGAGATACTAAACTTCATTTTGCAAATAATAAAGAAGTAAACTACCAAGAACTAGAAGAACTAGTATCAAAATCTAATGAATATAACAAAGAATCATATACTGAAGAATCATTTAAAGTATTTGAAGAAGCTTTAATTAAAGCTAATGTTATGTTAGAAGATAAAATAAGCTCTCAAGTAGAAGTTAATACTATGATTGAAGAGTTAAACACAGCTATTGAAAATCTAGAAGAAAGTGTAGATTTAAGTGAAATAGTAAATATAAATGATAGATATCTGAAATCAAGTATAAAGAAAGAACTTAACTTATCAAGTGATACTATAACAGTTGGTGATATGCAAAAGCTTACTAAATTAAATGTTCAACATGCTGAAAGCTTAGAAGGGCTACAGTATGCTAAGAACTTAGAATCATTAAATATAGAATATAATGGAGTAAATGATTTATCACCACTTAAAGATCTTAAAAAATTAACAGATTTAAGAGCTATGTATCAAAATATAGCAGTAGGATCAATTGCTAAAGAAGATAATAAAATAACAATAAACTATGATGTTTTAAATAGAAAAGGTGAGAAGCTATCGCCAAAAAGTGTGATATTAAGAAACAACAAAACACTTGAGGATACTGCTTTAAACTTAGATGATTGTATAGATGAAAATGGAGTAATATCTTTTGATACAACAAAACTTGATGCATCTGTCTATAGTGTATATTTAGTATATGAAGATACTAATGATAATTACTTAGCACAAGTATTGTTTATGTTTAATAATAAATAAAATATAAAGTAAAATAGTGACAATATTAGCTTATTTATGAATTAAGGATAAAATAATGTAATCGTAAAAGAATTTCTGCCTATGATATGAAGTATTTTCTTGATAATATTTAAATATATTAAAAATTCAAGAAGGATTACATGACAACATCTCAGGCTATAGAATTAAATAAGTAAAATAAATTTCATAACAAAGAATCTGGTATTAAGAGAGATGTGAAAATAATTACTGGAAGTGCTACTGTATATGTACCATTAGATGATACTAAAAGTTTGGAAGCTATAATTAAGGAGCTAAGAAATGCTGAACTTAGAATTAATATTAGAAGTTCAAAATGGTATAAAGCTTGATCCTTTTGAAAAAACATTGTTTGTATTTTGTAATAGACATCACAATAGGATTAAGATATTACATTTTGATGAAGGATTTTAGCTATACTATCATAGAATTGATCATAATAACTTTAAGTGGCCTATCACAAAGGAATAAGCATTAAAAGTAGATAAATAAGAATTAAGTTGGTTATTGAAAGGATATGAGGTCAGAACGACTTCAAAATTTAAGCCAGTTATCAAAAAATACTATTAAACCCTCGGAATATCAAGGTTTTTTTAGTATACTAGAAACGGTAGGTTATGTAATTAACCATAAAGATAATCAACTTGATAATGTTACTAAAAATTTAATTCTAAGTATGGGAATAAAAATTGATGGAGATAAATTAGGAAATAATAGTAATTTATTTAATGACCAATTTATATCTGAGAAAAGAAATAGTGTATTTGATAATAAATTAGTAACTGAAAGAAAAGAAGATAAATAAATCTTTAATATATAATAAAAAATCTAGATATGACTTATAATGTCTAGATTTTTTGTTGTATAATTGTACAGTTGATTAAAGAAGCTTTATGTATTTGAACAATAAGTATGAGAGAGAGGATTTTGATATGGTTAAAGTTAATTTATTTGATAACATGCCTGAGGAATTAACTTATCCAGAGATACAAGCAAAGTTACTTGATAAGGTAGTTAGTTTTCTTGAGAAATAATTGGAATATATTTGCTGAAAAAATACTTGAGCATTTTGACATTAGTGATGATTTTGACTTTATAGTAGGTAGAGACCTAGATGGTACAAGGTTTAAAAAGAATGAAGTTATTATACATGTTTTAGAAGAAAATAAGATATAATCTTATTCAGATATTATTATGATTGGTGATAGAAAGCATGATGTCATAGGTGTTAAAAAAGTAGGGATAGAATCTATTGGGATTTTGTATGAATATAGTGATTATTAGGAGATTAATATAAGAAGATAAATTTAGTGCAGTTTGCAATTAATAAGGAGGTTACCTTTGGGTAGTCTCTTTTTACTTATACAGGAACGAAAGTATGGTTTGAATATAATTGTTGAAACAATATATGGCAATAATATAAAATTAGTTTGAATTATAATATCGATGCTGATGTATATGGATAATGATACAATTAACGTATAAATATAAATTATTTTAATAGGTCTAATATTTGTTTTTATTTATAACTTAGCTACAGCTATATTAAGGCATATATACCAGTGCAAGACTTTGGTAATGCATTCTCAACATTCGTAGCTCAAAATAAGGGTGTAAACAAAATTGATAGGATACAAGAAGGGGGTAAAGATTCAGTAAAAATTATAATAATTTTTTGTATAATTATATCAACTATTATATTAATATTCTCAAGATATATAATGCATCTATTTATAAGTAAAAATGAAACAAAAGTAATATCACTAGGAGTTGAGTATTTATCAGTAGTATCAATATTTTATCTATGGATAGGATTTTTATTTATGTTTTATGGTTTATTTAGAGGTCTAGGCTTATTAAAGATATGTATAGTTTTGACGGTGATATCATTAGGAACTATAGTAGTTTTAGCTTATATACTTGCATCAACATCTTTAGGGGAAAGAGGTATATGGTGGTCTATTCCAATAGGATGGTTTTAGCCAATATAATGGGAGTAATATATTACCGCAAAAATGTAAGTAGGAAGCTGCATTTATCTGAAAATAAAATTTAGGACGTTTACCCACTAGAAGGTACGATTTCATTTATTCGTGAATAGTATGATACTAGAAAGGGGAGGATTAAAAATGGATTTTGAAAGAGATAATAATTATAGAGACTTACAGGAGATGTATGATAAATGTAAAAGCTTAAGGTATTATCATTCTATTTTCAAAATGAAAGATGGATGTATGTTTGATGGTATTATTGAAGATGTAGATATGGATAGAGTTATTATTTTGGTTGCTGAGGATGTAGTAGAAGATGAATGTGGAAATCTACATGTATATGACGGTGAGCGACAATTTGGAGGTCGTAGAAGATTCAGACGCTTTAGACGTAGATCTTTTCCACTTGGTGCTCTATTAGCATTATCTTTATTACGTTTTGGTTTTTAGTGAAGAAAATCTAGTAAATACTTAGATAGGAGTAGTTTTTTATTATATTAGTAAACAATTAAGAGAGGTGATGAGATACTTAGTTTAAATAATATTTCAGCACTTTGTTTTTAGAGCTATTAATTTATTTACTTATAAAATTAGAAGAAGGTATAAAATTCTGAAAATGTAATAATTGACGCAAAATGGAAAATTATGTTAATATAAGGATATAAAAATTTTATAGGCAAACTTAGAGAAATCTAAGGACGCAAAGCTACAGGGACTAAGGTTTATAACTATGTCAGCCAGTTGCCAAAGGGTACATTATACTTTTTGTTTTAAGCTTAGTTAATCAGTTATTTGCTTATACTTATAATGCAAAATATTGAATTTATTAGGTATATAAAGCTACTCTTTTTGAGTAGCTTTTTTTATTAAGTATAAATAATATATTTTTTAGGTGCACTATAAAGTATAAGCTAAATTAATATTAATGTACTTCTGAGGGGAAATTAATCAGGAGGTAGAAAATGAGTAAAAAGAAAATAGCCTCGGCACTTGCAGTGTCGATAGTTATGACAAACATGTCGCCTGCAATAAATGTATTTGCAGACGAAATAGCAAAGAACAAAGCAATAGCAATTGAGAAAGAAGTATCTAACCAATTACTGGTATCTAGATTCGACTTAAAGAATAACGCAAACTTTGCTAAGTATAATGAAACGTATAAAGCACCTGTAAAGGGAATAAAGAACAATGCAGGTAATTATGGTTCTAGTACAATAGTCAAAGCAGTGGATGATAATTTAAAAACTCACTGGGAAACAAACAAAGTAAATAGTTCTAGTTTTAATAATGAAATAGTTATTGAACTAGAGAATGTAGAAACAATAGACCGTTTAGCATATGCAGTAAGACAAGATAACGGTTGGAAAGGATTCCCAAGTAGTGTAGAAATCCATGTGTCAACAACTTCAGAGGGCGACGACTTCACTCTAGCAGGAGAGGCAGCTGGAGTTAAAACAACTAAAGATATGATACAGTTCAAATTTAATCCAGTGGAAGCGAAAAGAGTTAAATTTATATTCAAATCTGCAGATGGTGGATGGGCTAGTGCATCTGAAATGTGGTTATATAGAGAAGATGCAATTATAGATAAAATGGATAAGATATTCACTAATGACAAGAAGAATGAAGTTAGTGAAGAATTTAATTCATTAGAGAAATTAGAAGACTTCGAACAAGAAGCAACGGGACATCCTTTATTTAATGATATAAAGGATGACATAGAAAATGCTAAAGCCCTTCTAGACGGGAAAGACGTGGTTTACAAAGATGCTGTGGTAACTAAGTTCTTAAATCATGGGAATGAATTATTATCTGCTTATGATGAACAATTCAAAGTACCGAGAAACAAAATAACAAACATAACAACAAACGGTGGTCACTGGTCTAGCGAAGTTATAGCACATGCAATTGACGAGAATCCAAATAGTATTTGGCATTCAAATAGCACAAATTCTAACTCACATAAAAACGAAGTTGTATTAACTTTAGATGAGTTAACAACTCTAGATAGAGTAATGTATAGAACTAACCGTAGCAGAGGATTTGCAAAAGGTTTCGACATATACGCATCTAAAACATCTGAGGGTGATACATTTGAAAAGATATCTAGTGGTAAGGCAAGCCTAACTACTGATAATTTAGAAATACAGTTTGCACCAACTGAAGTTAGAAGATTAAAATTTGTATTTACTGACAGTCACGAAGGGTGGTCTACTGCTACAGAAATAGGATTATATTCACAAGACACGGTAAGAGATGAGATGGAAAATGTATTCACAGATTCCTCTAAATATGAATTGTCTGAGGAATATAAAGACATTGTTGTACTGGAAAGATTAGAAGCTCAAGTAAAAGAGCATCCATTTGCTGAATCTTTCCTAAAGGATATAGAACTTGCCAAAGGTTTAGTAGGTAACAATGAGCAACATGTGGCGGGAGCTGGGGACTTACAAATTTCCGACATAGCTAAGTCTAAATTTTTTAAGGAATATAATAAGACTTTTAAAATAAGCAGAGATTCAATAAAAAGTATAAAGAGTAACGGCGGTCATTATGGCTCTAGTAATATAGAGAAAGCAATAGATGAAAACATAGATACTCATTGGGAAACTGGAAAAGGTAATAGTGACACATTTAAGAATGAAGTAGAAATTGTGTTTAATAATATAGAAGAAATAGAAAAGCTTATGATACGTGCTAGAAAAGATGCATCACAAAAAGGATTCCCATTAAAGTACGAAATATATGGTTCTTTAGATGAAAACTCTTCAGACTATAAACTAATATCTAAAGGTGGTTCTACAGGAGTTACTAATGAATACGTAGAAGTGAGTTTCCCAAAGACTAAATTTAAGAAACTGAAGTTTAGATTTGTAGAAGCACGTGAATATAGAGCATCTATTGCAGAAATAGGGTTCTATAAAGAAGATACCATTACTACAGAAATAAATAAAATATTTGAAGATAATTTATATACTAAGTTGTCTGAAAAATATAACAATCTAAAAGCAATAGAAACTCTAGAGAAAGAAGTTCTAAAGCATCCATTAAAGGAAGATTACATGCCTGTAATAAATCTAGCAAAAGATATATTCAATGGCGGGGCTGTAGACGAAAATAAAACTGTAACATTATCTCAAAGAGGTGATGAGAATAAACAAAGAGATGAAAAAAGACAGATATTTGCAGGAGGTAATATAGATTTAACTGGTTACTACGTAATGCCTGGAGAAACATTTGAGGTTTATGTAGATGCAGATACTAAAGGACCACTTCCTCAACTAGTTATGGCACAAGTTGGTGAAGTTGATGGAGCAGGTAACCATGGCAGAAGTTTAAAGTTAGGTAGAAATGTAATGACTGCTCCTGAAGGAACAAAAGCTTTTGCAATTCAATTTACAAATAGAGCATTACCAGAACAACAAGCTTATGCTCCAAAGGTTAGAATAAGTGGAGATAAATTACAGCCTTACCCTATTTATATCCACGGTAAAACAAATATAAATGAATTTATAGAACAAGTTAAAAATCACAAAGGTGCAAACATGACTGAGGTTATGGGAGAAAGATTCTTAATATCTGGAAGACATGACGGGGCTAAAGCAGCGTACGTAGACGGTAATAAAACTCCATTAGATGCAGTTAAGGGATTCGACCAAGTTATAGGTGCTTTTGATAAATTAGCGGGATATGATAAGAACGACCCTAATCCAGTGCACCGACCTACAAATGGGTTATATCATTACAAAGGGACTAATGCAAAAGGAATGTATGCTTCTAATTCATACATACATTACCCAGCATCTACAGCAAAAAGTATGTTTGAAGGAAACTTCGCAGACTGGGGATTTGGGCATGAATTCGGACACCAAATAGAAAACAGCGATATGAGATGGTTAGAGGTAACTAACAACCTATATTCAATAGAAGCTCATAAAGCTAATCTAGGTAGATTAGGAAGAGACTTCTCATGGAATCAAGGTAATATTGATAAGTTCTTTACATTCGAAGGAACTAAAGGATTTGGGGGATTCCCTGGTGACCCTAAATTTGAATATACGTTAGGTTTATTTGAAAGAATGCTTGTTGTTACTCAAGTAACAAATTATTTTGGAAATGACGTATATAGTAAAGCAAATAGACTCGTAAGGGAAAATCCTAAAAAGTACAATTCTAAAGGTAAGTATATGGCTATGCTAAATGCTTTATCAGAGGCATCAGGGTATAATTTATCTCCGCACTTTGAATATTATAATGTTCCAGTAACGGAGGAAACTAAGGAATTTACTTCACAGTTTAAACCTTTAGATAAGAAAATAAGATACACAACAATAGAGAGTTACAAGATGATAGAAGATGGTGTTCAAACATTTAATGAACAAACTAAAGCTAACATTGATAAAATAGCTAAGAATGAAGACGGATTCACATTAAGTCTATCTACTAATGACAACAATAACGGAACTATTGCTTACGAAATATATAGAGATGGTGAGTTTGTAGGATTCACAAGAGGAGCACAATACAAAGATAAAGTTGATACTAATAATAATTATAAGTATGAAGTAATTGCTTATGATTATAGAGCTAACGAAAGTATAAAGAGTGATGAAGTGACTAATCCTAAGGTAGGTTCTCCAATACTAGATTTATCTATGAATAATTTAACTGTAAAGATTGGAGAAACATTCAATCCTATGCAGTATGTTAAAGCTATAGATGGAAACGGAACACCAATGGACTCTAGCGAAATCAAAATAGTTGAAAATACTGTAGACAATAATAAAATAGGTACGTACATAGTTAAATATGAGGTTACAGATGAAAAGCATAATATAACTGTTTCTAAATCCATGGAAGTTAAAGTTGTGAGTGGTTATGAATTCTTATCTGATATAGAATGGGAAAGTGCAACTGGTAGTGCGAGAAAGAACAAGAATATAAAAGGTAAAATAAATGGTCAACAAAGAACTTTTGATAAAGGATTCGCTTTAAACGCAAAAGGTAAAATTGTTTACAATGTGGCTGATTTAGGATATGATACTTTCGAAGCATTAGTAGGTGTAGATGGTACAAAATCAGAAAATAATGTTAGTAGTGTTGGATTTAAAATAATTGGTGACGGAAAAGAATTAGTATCTACAAGAACTATAAAACATGATGATGACTTAGTTCATATAACTGCAGATATAAAAGGTGTAAAAGAGTTAGTTATAGAAGTTACTGATGGTGGTAATAATACATTCTGGGACCATGCAGTTATAGCTAATCCTAAGTTAACTACAGTAGATTCTAAACCAGAGATTGATGCTAGAGATAAATCAATTAAGATAGGAACTGAATTCAATCCTTTAGATGGTGTAACTGCAAGTGACGTGGAAGATGGAGATTTAACTTCTAAATTAGAAGTAGCATCATCTAACTTCGAAGAAAATAAGTTAGGTAAGTTTGAAGTAGTTTATAGAGTTACTGATAGTGATGGAAATGCTGTTGAAAAGAAAGTGTTTGTAACTGTAATTGAAGAGTTTGAAGTTAAGAAATCTAAATTCGGGCAATTCAATAATCTAGATGCTTATAACAAAGAATTCAAATTATCAATTCAATCAGTATCTAACAATGCAGGGCACTATGGTTCTAGTACTATAGATAAAGCAATAGATGGAAACATAAAAACTCATTGGGAAACTAATAAAGCAAACAGTGGCTCATTTAAGAATGAAGTTATATTTAACCTAGGGGAAGCGCAAGACGTTGGAACTATGACTTATGCGGCTAGAAGGGATGCAGGGAATAAAGGATTTGCTAAAAAGTTTGAAGTGTACATTTCTAACGAAGCAGATGGAGATAACTTCGTACTTACAGGAAATGGAAGTTATAGCGGAAACACAAACGATGTTATAGAATTCAAAATAAACAGAAAAGATGTAAAGAGAGTTAAGTTTGTATTTACAGAGGCTAGCGGTAATTTGGCTTCAATGAGTGAATTAGGGATATATAAGGAAGATACTATAGCAGATAAGATATCAAATGAACTATTCACTGACAGTTCTAAAGAAGTTGTGTCAGATACATATAATACTTTAGATAAGTTAAATGCTTTTAAAGTGGAAGTAAAAGATTATCCTGCTTATGAACTATTTAAAGAAGATTTTGATAAAGCTGAAAAACTAATAAGAGAAACATTCCCAATTTTAAATATACCTAAATCTGAGTCTACAAAAGTAGGGGAAGAAA
Organism: Romboutsia weinsteinii; assembly: GCF_002250835.2. Taxonomy (GTDB): domain Bacteria; phylum Bacillota; class Clostridia; order Peptostreptococcales; family Peptostreptococcaceae; genus Romboutsia_A; species Romboutsia_A weinsteinii. The sequence continues at coordinate 60,679 of NZ_NOJY02000014.1, read as the reverse complement.
TAGACTTAACTGGAGGATTTAGCGCAATGGACACTAAAGATGGTGACTTAACTTCTAGTGTTGAAGTAACTGGAGAGGTTAACTTTAACAAACCAGGAAAATATCCTCTAACTTATAAAGTAGTTGATAGTGACGGTAATGAAGTAGTTAAGACAAGAACAGTTGCTATTGTAGATATGGAAGATTATAAGTACCTAACTGAGTATGATTGGAAGAGTGCTAACACAGGATGGGGTGCTATTAGGAAAGACAAATCAGTGAGTGATAATGCGTTACAACTTACTGGAGAAGATGGAAAAGCAGTTACTTATGCTAGAGGTATAGGAGCGCATGCACCTGCAACTATAATTTATGATTTAACTGATAAAGACTATGCTTACTTTACTTCTTATATAGGTATTGATAGAGCTATGCATGATCGCGTAGGTTCAGTAGAGTTTGAAGTTTACGTAGATGGAGAAAAGAAATTTGATAGTGGATTAATGAACTCTAGAGATACTCAAAAGTATATTGAAGTTGACATTAATGATGCTAAAGAATTAAAGCTTGTAGTAACTGATGGTGGAAATGGGAATGGTTCAGACCATGCTACATGGGGAGATACTAAACTTCATTTCGCAAATACAGATAGAGTTGTGGCAAAAGATTTAGAGTCTAAGTTAGAAGAAGCTAAAGAAATTAATGTAAACGGCTATACAGAAGATTCGATAGAAGAGTTAAATAAAGCAATAGCTAAAGCAGAAGAATTATTAAATAATGAAGCTAAGACTCAAGTAGAAGTTGATGCTATGATTGAAGAGTTAAACATAGTTATCGCAAATCTAGAGAGTGAAGATTTAAGTGAGATAGTTAACATAAAAGATAGTCATCTGAAATCAAGTATAAAGAAAGAACTTAACTTACCAAGCGATACTGTAACAGTTTATGATATGCTAAAGCTTACTAAACTAACTGTTAAGCTTGCTGAAAGCTTAGAAGGTCTAGAGCATGCTAAGAACTTAGAATCATTAAATATAGAATATAATTCTATCAATGATTTATCTCCACTTAAAGATCTTAAGAAATTAACAGATTTAAGAGCTATGTATCAAAATATAGTAGAAGGGTCAGTTGCTAAAAAAGATAATAAAGTAACAATAAGTTATAATGCTTTCAACAGAAAAGGTGAAAAGTTATATCCAAAAAGTGTGATATTAAGAAACAATACAACACTTGAGGATACTGCTTTAAACCTAGATGATTGCGTAGATGAAAATGGAGTAATATCTGTAGATACAACAACTCTTGATGCATCTGTATATAGCATATATTTAGTCTATGAAGATATTAATGACAATTATCTAGCACAAGTGTTGTTTATGTTTAATAATAAATAAAATAGTGCTAATATTAGCTTATTAATGAATTAAGGATAAAAATAATGTAATCGTAAAATAATTTCTGCCTATGATATGAAGTACCTCCTTGATAATATTTAAATATATTAAAAATTCAAGGAGGACTATATGACAATATTTCAGGCTGTAGAATTAAATAAGAGAAATAAATTTCCTAACAAAGAATCTACTATTAAGAGAGACGTTAAAATAATTATTGGAAGTGCTACTATATATGTACCATTTGATGCTACTAAAAGTTTGCAAGCTATAATTAGGGAGCTAAGTAATACTGAACTTAGAATCAATAGATAAAGTGTATTTAGTCTACGGCTTCAAAAAGTATAGATAGATTAATATTAGAAGTTCAAAATGTGCTAAAGCTTGATACTTTTGAAAACGTATTGTTTGTATTTTGTAATAGATAACAAAGTAGGATTAAGATATTACATTTTGATGAATGATTTTAGATATACTAGCCAGTTATCGAAAAAATACCTATCAATAAATACTAAAAAACCCTTGGAATATCAAGGGTTTTTTAGTATAACAGAACTATACTAGAAACGAGAGGCTACGTAATGAACAATATAGATAATCAACTTGATAATGTTACTAAAAATTTAATTCTAAGTATGGAAAAAGAAATTTTAGCCAATAGTAGTAGAAATCCAGTTTCTGAACTATTGGCTTTATTATACTAAATTAAAAATGTTTAGATTAAAATTTATAATTACTTAAAGGTATTTGCTCTTATTTGGGGCTAAAATATAACAGTGTTGAAAACTGCGATACTAAAAGGGACAGTGATTACTGTAAATTATTGCTTAGATAGTTGGTTTTCTACTTATAATTATGGATCTTTAGTGTATGTAAGGGTCAAGTATATAGAGATTTTATAAAGTTTGTGCTAGACAATTTTGTGTTAGAACTTTTATGGACGTTGGTATATAAGCAGAAGTATTGATTTCATTTAGTAAGATAGATATGAATAATATTGTACTATTATCTACACTATTATGATCTAAAGAGGGGAAGGGTAAAATGAAAAAAATAGTTAGTTTAAAACGCTATCTCTTTGTATAGTTGTATATCAAAATATTATCTAACAGATCCTTTATAAAAGATAAATATTAGTAATATATTAGCAACTTGTTAAAGTATAACCATACTATAAATAATAGGAGGGGATAGTATGGATTATAGGCATTTGTACGACGGGATAGAAGACAAAATTAAATTAGCTAATGGAGAAAGTGTAACATCAATCAACTTTGACAATGGTGCTACAACGCCACCTCTAAAAAGTGTTACAAAATTAATTCAAGATAATATAAAAAACTATGGACCGATAGCTAGAGGTGTAGGAGCTAAAGGGGAATACTGTACTACAATGTTTGAGAGAGCGAGAGAAACAATACTTAAATTTTTCGGACTAAAAGGTTCTAATAGTTATACTGTAATATATACAAAATCAGATACAGAAGGACTTAATATATTAGCAAATGTACTTATAAAAGATAAGGAAGATATGATTTTAACAACTAGAATGGAGCATCATGCCAATGATTTACCTTTTAGAAGAGTAGGAAAAGTAGTACATGTAGATGTTGATGAGTTAGGTAGAATAAACATAGATAATATTGAAGATGAACTAATAAAGGCTAATGGAAAAATAAAAGTTGTAACCGTGACTGGAGCATCAAATGTAACAGGCTATCTTAATCCGATACATGAAATAGCTAAAATTGCTCATAAATACAATGCTCTAATAGTAGTTGATGGAGCACAGTTGGTAGCCCATGAAAAAGTCAATATTAACGGTAATTGTAAAGAAGAAATGATAGATTTCTTTACATTTTCAGCACACAAAGCTTATGCACCATTTGGTAGTGGAGCAATAGTGGGTCTAAAAGAATATCTAAAAGATTCAGATCCATTCTTGTCTGGTGGTGGGTGTGTAGCTGGAGTATTTGATGAGAGTGTAATTTGGTCACCAATACCAGAAAGATATGAAGGAGGAACTCAAAACTTTTTTGGTGTAATTGCTATGGCAAAAGCACTAGATGATTTACAGAATATCGGATTTGATAATATAAAAAATCACGAAAAATATATAAAAGATTATATGATAAACTCTATGAAAAATATTAATAATGTAATGCTATATGGTGATACAAATTATACAGATGACAGACTAGGGGTAATTACTTTTAATGTAAATGATATGAACTATGAAAGTGTTGCTGTAAACATGGCAACAGAAAAAGGAATTTCTTTGAGATGTGGAAAGTTCTGCTCTCATCCTTATGTATATAGATTGTTAGGGGTGAGTGATTGTGATGGATATAAAGATATAGTTTCTGGAGAATCTTATCATGGAATGGTAAGGGCAAGTCTTGGACTTTATAATACTATAGAAGAAGCAAATATCTTTTTAGATCAATTAGATTATATTGCAAATGTAATGAAAAGATCACATCGTAAACATAGAAAACCAAATCGAAAAATTAGATTTTAGATTAATAATGATTACAAGTACAATAGAGAGTGTTAAGGTGTATTCAATAAAAGAGTCAAAAAGAGTGTAAAATGGACCCTATACAGTAGACACGAGAAAAACGTGTTTACTTGTATAGGGTCCATTTTATATTTAGAATATAGCCTTTTACAGTAACCTAAATTTATTTGTTTTCTAATTTTACTATCTTCTCATGTAAATCTATTATACTTTCAGCTAACATCTGATAGTTCATAGTATTCATTAAGTGGTCTTGAGCATGTACTAAAACAACACTCATCTCAACCTTGTTTCCACTAGCTTCTTGCTGAATAAGCTCAGTCTGACATCTATGTGCCTTATTAGACTCATCTTTAGACTCTTTTAACATTTCTCTAGCACCATCTATATCACCAGATTTAGCTTTTTCTATAGCTTCAAAAGCTATTCCTTTTGCATTTCCAGCATAGCCAATTATTTCAAAAGATAACTCAAATACTTTTTCATCCATTTTTAGTTCCTCCATAAATTACTTAGCAAGTTCTATTGCACGATCAAGGACTGCTTTTCCGTTACATGTACCGTAGTGCATCATGTTTATTACTTCAACAGGTACGTTATGAGGAGCAGCTATTTCTTGTGCTTTACCTAATACATATCTTACTTGAGGTCCTAATAGTAATACATCACATTTTGATATTTCCTCAGAGATCTTAGACTCTGCAATTGCCCATATTTCTGCATCTATATTATTTTCCTTTGCAGCAGCTTCCATCTTAGTAACTAATAAGCTTGTAGACATACCAGCTGAACAAGCTAACATTATTTTTATCATAAATAGACCCCCTAGGTTTTAATTAATAATATTTTGAAAATTTATATTTATTATATAATACAACAAACCTTTACACATAACAATATAAAAAATGTTTGTTGGATATAGAAGAAAAATGTTTTTTATTGTAAAAACATGTTTTTATAACTATATAAACATTTGAAAAAATTTTAAAAATTATTATACTAATATACATATAAATAAAAAATTTAGATTTTAAAATTATTGATAAAGCATTCAAAAATTAATAATAGCTCTGAGTAAAAGGTATTAGGAGGATTTTTAAGTTGTGAAAAATCATTTTGACCTTGAATAATAACAGGTAAAGTTGATAGTTTAGCTATTTTAGAATTAGCTTTTCCAACGAAACTAATGATTTCAATATTGCTTGATCTTGCTTGTTTGACAATATCAACAATGCTTTCTGTTTCTCCAGAATTTGAAATAACAACTAATAACACCTCATCTTTGTGTTCAGCTGAAAGAAGCTGCATGTGGGTGTTTGATATACTTCTAAATCCATTGACTGCAAAGCGTTCATTCATGTAGTTGGCAATAGTTTGAGAAATACCAACACTAAGTAGCATAATTAATTTATGTTTAGATTTATTCAATATTGAACTAAAATCCTCTAGGTTATTATCAATTTGTTTATAAGCATTTGTGTAGATATCAATATCTGATTCCTTATCAGTTTCTTGAGAATAATAACAAATATTATAGATCATATCTGAGTAACCTTCGAAGTTTAGTTTTTTAGATAATTTATATACAGTAGTAGTGGATGTATAGTTATCCTTAGCTACTTTACGAATTCCGATTTTTTTTAAGTCATCAATATTATCATATAAATACTTTAAGATAGATTTTTCTATTTGATTTAATTTGTATTTGTTGCTTAGATAGTCAAAGTCCATATATATCACCTCTTTTAGGTATTATATATGAAAAAAATATAAAGGTAAATAATGAAAAGGAGAGTTACAATGGAAAATAAATTTGTACAAGACCCATGGGCAAGAATAAAAACTCGTAATGGATTAAATGGAGATGAAGTAATATCATCACTTCAAAAATCAATAAGAAGAGGTTTAGTTGAAGAAGCTTGTCAATTTGCTTATGAAATGTATATAACATCACCTCAAATGGAAGAAAAATTATGGAGAAGATTAATAACTATAACAGTTGAAGATATAGGAATGGGTAATCCAAATGCTCCAATACTTATCAATCATTTAAACCAAATGAGAAAAGAATTTTCTTATGCAGATGGAGATCGTCCAATATTCTTTATACATGCAATAAGATACTTATGTGAGTCAGAAAAAGATCGTTCAAGTGATCTATTAAAGAACATAGTTATAAAAGGATTTGCAATGGGGCAAGTTCCAGAAATTCCAGATGTAGCGCTTGATAAGCATACAGTAAGAGGAGCGGCAATGGGACGTGATTCATTCCACTTCTTAAACGAAGCAAGTAAAGTAATACCTCAAATGGAAGTAGACAACAACTACAAAGAACGTTATGAAGAAATATTAAATGTTTATAAACCAGAGAATGCTGTAGAATCTGCATTTAAGTTCAACCCATGGCAAGAATAAATTACATATTAGGAGAAGTAAAATGAATCAAAGTCCATTATTAGAAAAACTTGATAGAACTTTATCACCAATAGGGGCAAAGGTTGGAAATCAGAGACACTTAAAAGCAGTGTCAGAAGGTATGATGATGACTTTACCGCTAATAGTTATAGGTTCAATATTTTTAATATTAGCTAATCCTCCAATAAATGTAGACCTGGTAGATCCAGCTACAGCTAATATCTTCGTAAAATTCTTGTTAAATTGGAAAGAATTTGCAGTTAATAACTATTCAATGTTAACTACACCATTTGATATGACGATGGGGATAGTTGGTATGATGTCAGCATTTACTATATCTTACTTCCTAGCTGGTGAGTATAAGATGAAAGCTCCAATATGTGGATTAATATCTACAGCAGTATTTTTAATGGTATCAGCGCCTGTAAGTGAAGGAGCAATGCCTACATCATTTTTAGGAGCTGATGGTTTATTCGTAGCAATAATAATAGCTTTATCTACAGTAGAGATAACTAGATTTGTAGAGAATAAAGGATGGCAATTTAAGTTCCCAGATAGTGTACCACCTGCAGTAACTGCTTTTGTTAATTCATTAGTACCATTATTACTTAATATAATAGTGATTTATGGAATAAATATACTTATAGTAAGTAATATGGGAGTAAATCTTCCACAAGCAATAATGAAGATATTAACACCAGCACTATCAGTAGTTGATAACGTATGGGGTTACATTTTAATAATAACTCTCAGTAATATATTATGGATACTAGGTGTAAATGGAACAAGTATAATATTCCCTATAGTATTCTCATTAGGTATTGCTAATACAGGTATAAATGCAGATTTAGTAGCAGCAGGTCAAGACCCAAATGTATATATGAACTTACAGATGTTTAGATTTGCAATACTAGGTGGAGCAGGAAATACTTTAGGTCTTATATTATTAATGATGAGAAGTAAGTCTTCTCACTTAAAAACTTTAGGTAGATTAGGTATAGTTCCAGCAATGTGCGGAATAAATGAACCAATTATATTTGGTACTCCAATAGTGTTTAACCCAATACTAGCAATACCATTTATAGTAACACCAATAATTACTGTGTTACTTGGATATTTTGCACAAGTACTTGGATTTATAACTCCTGGATATATGGTTGATCCATCATTTATACCATTCTTTGCTCAAGCATACTTCTCATCTATGGACTTTAAGAATGTTATATTTGTATTCTTACTAGTGGTTATGAGTGTGGCAACTTACTACCCATTCTTCAAGGTATATGAAAAGAATATGTTACTTCAAGAAAATGGTATGTCAGAAGATAACATAGCTTAATATAAAAAATAATAACTTAAATATATAAAAGGATACATTTAATTAGTGAAGGCTATTTAGATGTATTCTTATTTTGTTGTTTTGAGAAATGATTAATTATAATTAATAATAAATATAATATATGATTTGTTGATAATACAAAGGCGTTTGTTGAATAATGCGAATAAATTAATTATAATTAATAAAAAATACTTACCTTTAAATATGTTAATATGATATGATTATATAGTAAAATAATATATTATTACAAAATATTAAATTTAATTAATTATAAATGAAAATTTAGAATTTGTATGGTGATTTAAAGATGGGGTTACAAATATACAAATAAAAGAATCTAATAAGCTAATAAATAGATTTAAGTTAAACTAAGGAAATGATTTGGAAACATCTGCAAAACGTTTTCTAGAGTTGTTTAAGATAAGGTCATTATTATTTAAATAAAACAGAGGAGAGTATGAGTATGAATGTAAAATTATATCTAAATAAAAAAGATCAAGTATCTAAATTTGCAATAGAAGAATTAAAGGATTATCTGAAGAGGATCGATAGTGCAAGTGAAATTTTAGTCACAGAAAAAGAAGAAGAAGCATCTATACTGTTGATTATAAATGATAAATTGAATGAAGAAGTAGATGAGAACGTACTAGATGAAGTAATAGATATAAAAATAAAAGATGGTAAAGGTAGTATTTCAGGAAATAATTCAAGGGCGTTATTGCTTGCAGTATATAGATTTTTAGATGAAATTGGATGTAAGTTTTTAAGACCTGGAAAGAAACATGAATGGATACCTAGTGTAAATTTAGATAAAGTATCAGTTGAATTATTAGAAAATCCTTCATTTAGACATCGTGGAGTCTGTATAGAAGGATCAAACTCTGTTGAGAATATCTTTGACTTTATTGATTGGCTACCTAAGGTAGGATTTAATAGTTTCTTTATACAATTTGAAAATCCATATTCATTTTTAAAAAGATGGTACGAGCATGAATTTAACCCATATATGAAAAAAGAACCTTTTAGTACTGAAATAGCTCAGAAAATGAGTGATAAAATTGATAAGGAAATAGAAAAAAGGAATTTACTTCATCATAGAGTTGGGCATGGATGGACAAGTGAAACATTAGGATATTCTTCGAAATATGGATGGGAGACCGGGGTAGAACTAACAGAAGAGAGTAGAGAATATGCAGCTGAGCTTAGTGGTAAAAGAGACTTGTTCAATCAAGCACCTATTTTAACTAGTTTATGTTTTTCTAATCAAAAAGTAATGGAAAAAATGACTGATGTTATTGTTGACTATGCAAAAGAGCATAAAAGTGTTGATTATCTACATGTTTGGTTATCGGATGCAAGAAATAATATTTGTGAATGCTCTGAGTGTCAAAAGGAGATTCCTGCTGATCAATATGTACAGTTATTAAATTTATTAGATGAAAAATTACAGAGAGAAAACTTAAACACTAAAATATGTTTCTTACTGTATCATGAATTATTGTTTGCACCATTACATGAGAAAATAAATAATCCGGATAGATATGTAATGATGTTTGCGCCTATTACACGTACATTTGAAAAGAGTTATGCTGATGTGGACTACAAAAATGATATATTAAAAACACCTAAGTATATACGTAATCAAGTAGTATTGCCTAACTCTCTAGAAGAGAACTTAAGTTATTTATTTGAATGGAAAAACTCATTTAATGGAGATAGTTTTGTATATGACTATCCTTTAGGAAGAGCGCATTATGGAGATATGGGCTATATTGCAATAAGTAAAGTGATTTATAGAGATATTCAGTATCTAAATAATTTAGGTCTAAATGGCTATATTAGTTGTCAAGAATTAAGGGCAGGTTTTCCTCATAACTTCCCTAACTATGTAATGGGAAAAATGTTATGGAATAAAACTATAGATTATAATGAATTAAAAAAAGATTACTTCCAGGCAGCATATGGACCTAATTGGGAGAGTGTATATAGATATTTAGAAAAATTATCTAATTTATCAAGTTGTGACTACTTTAACTCAATAGGAGATAGAATTAATTCAAAAATGGATTTTAATTATAGAGTTGTGGGAGAGATTTGCAAAGAGTTTTTACCAGAAATAAAAAGAAATATTATAGATTCAGAAGGTATTCAAAATGAATTTTGGGAAGTGCTGGCTTACCATAGAGAATACAGTGTGAAGATATCTGAAGGATTATCATATCTTTGCTGTGGTAAAAAACAAGAAGCTCAAGATGTGTGGGAAGAACTATTAAATTTTATTCGTATAAATGAAAAGACTTATCAGTCATACCTTGATGTTTATAGATTAATAGAGGTTGCTAAGAATTATGCTGGATTTTTACTAAAAGAATAATTGTTAAGTAGAAGGTTAATTTAATAAAAAGTATTTAAAAAACCTGTATAGGATTATTCCTGCAGGTTTTGTTTATTTATACATAGTATTATATAAAAATTTATAGTACTATGTATAAATAGGTTGATGAGAAAAATATTAAAAAATACTTACTGGAAATAAACTATCAAAAATAATTTATAAAAAGATGAGGAGATTATTATGAATATACTTATTACAAATGATGATGGAATAAGGGCAGACGGTATAATTGAATTAGCAAAAGAAATATCAACTATAGCAAATGTATACGTAGTTGCACCGGAGAGTCAAAGAAGTGCAACTGGACATGCTATAACTATACACAGCCCAATAATGATTAATGATGAATACATAGATGATAAGATAAAAGCCTACTCAATATCTGGTACTCCAGCAGATTGTGTAAAGGTTGGAATAGAAGCGCTATTTAAAGATATAGATATTGATTTAGTATTAAGTGGAATAAACAATGGCCCAAACCTAGGGACAGATGTAGTTTATTCTGGAACAGCTTCAGCTGCAATAGAAGGTCTTATTCAAAATAAACCTTCAATAGCTATATCATATGATCAGTTTAATATAGGAAAAGAAGTATATAGAGAATCAGCTAGATATGTTGTAAGTCTAATAAATAGTATAAAGAACAAGTTAGAACTATTAGAGGATTGTATATTAAATGTAAATATACCAAAGGGTGAAGTAAAAGGATTTAAGATAACTAAACTAGGTGATAGAAAGTATGATAATGTAGTTGATGAGAGATTAAGCCCTTATGGAAAAAAATATATTTGGATAGGTGGAGATGTAAAAGAGCTAGATCAGGATGAAGACAGTGATATAGTAGCAGTTAATAATGGATATATATCTATAACTCCTGTTAATATAGAGATGACAAACTTAAGAAAGATTGATAAATTAAAAGAGATAGATTTATAAAAAAATACCAGCAAATTATGCTGGTATTTTTTATGTATTTTAATAGGTTAATTATATTTCTGAATATGGGAATGTATCAAAATACCAAAATAATTCGTTTTCTAGTACATACCCTTTTCTTAATTTATTATCAAAGCGATAATCTTTAAAATAATCGTCTACAGAATCATAGAACTCAACCATTTTATCCAAAGAATAGGAGTTGAGCACCTCATTCATTAGTTTGATAAAATTATTTGGAAGTTTACTACATGTATTTAATTCTTTGTATAAGTTTTTTATGCAAGGAAAGAGTACATCATTATATGCTAAAACTAAACGACAAGCATAGAAAATAGTATCATATATACATTTGTTAATCAGTAGTGTATTATCTAAGTCATCATCTGCACTATATCTACAGCTCTTCATCAATGAATAAAACTTACGGATATTCTCACTCTTTTCTTTTTCTGAGGTATGTGATTTATACTGGAGTAAATCCTCAATATCACTATCTATAGAATAAATTAACTTTGAGTAATATAATGTGCTTTTTATACTTTCATTACCATATTTCCAGACCTTAGATAAAAAATCTTTAGGGATAATTTTACCATCAATCTCGATATTAAATTCTTCAGAATCAAAATCTGTTCCCCAGAAGTAATTTTTATGTAATTTTTCATTATTAAATCTTTTATCTGTAACGACAACAAAAACATCAATATCAGATTGGTCTGTTTCAGTTCCCTTTGCTAAGGAACCACATAAAATTAGGCCTAAGATGCTGTTATCTGTTGATACATATTTTATTAATTTTTTTATAGCATTTTCTTGAGTTATATTCATATGACCCCCCTATAATAATTTAAAAAAATTACCAATTCTATCTATTATGTAACTAGCAAGCTCCATTATGTTACTTTACTTTTTAATTTATAATTATATAATATCATAATATGAGATTATAAAAATATATTTGGAGTATACTAGTGTCAATATTATCTTTAGGCATAAGTTTATCATAGTAACTATAATTATTGGCTTATAATTACTAATTTTATATTTATTACTATTCATAATAACAAGCCTTTAAGATGAAAATATATATGATTAAAAAATCATTTTAGGAGGCATCATAAATGAGAAAAGGACTAATACCAATAGCTTTAGGAACACTTGTTACAACAACAGGATTACTTGTTGATTCAAACCAAAGCAAGTCACACATGTGTAGAAGAAATGACTATACAAGTTTAGTAGGAACATTCCTTATAGGGTTAGGCGCAGCTCATATACTTTTAGGTGGTATAGATTTTGTAAAAGATGATATGTAACAAAATGTAGTGATTATATAAATGTATATATAAAATCCAATAAAATTAGTTATCTACGTTATACAAGGTCAATCTAATAACCTGTTATAACGTAGATTTTTTTATCAATTGATAGTTATACTAGATATATGCTATATATTTCAAACCGAGTGTATCTATGATATAATCTAACTTAATTTATAAGACTACGAAAGGAATGCATAAATGGAGTTAGAAAAATTAATTAATACTCATTTTGAGCTACTAACAGAAAATGATTTATTCATATGGAAATATATAAAAAATAACATTGAAAAGTGCTGCGAATTATCGTGTGAAGAGTTAGCAAAAGAATGTAGTGTATCAAGAGCTACAATACTAAGATTTTCTCGTAAGATATCTCTTAGTAGTTTTGCAGACTTAAAGCTTTATATAAAAATGTATCATCAGAGCATAGAATCTCAAGATAGTAAAAGTTTAGATTACATATGCGAAAACTATCATAAATTAATAGATAAATTTAAGAAAAAAGACTTTTATTCTGTATGTGAAAAAATACAAAAGGCTGAACGGATTTTCATATTTGGAACAGGAAATGCTCAAAAGGCTGAAGCCAATGAATTAAAGAGGGTATTTCTTACAGTAGGTAAGTGTTTTTATGAATTATTCGATATAGGGGAGTTAATGTTAATATCAGATACTTTTACGGATAAAGATTTAATGTTTATTATATCATTGTCTGGTGAAACTGAAAGTGCTTTAGAAATTGCTAAACATCTCAAGTGTAGTAATGTGCCTACTATTTCATTAACAAGACTAAAAAATAATTCACTAGCACGGATTTGTGATGAAAACTTATACGTTGGTACTACATTTATGCAGGGAGCTAATAATTTAAACTATGAGACAACAACCTTATTTTTTATTTTAATAGAGATATTATTTATTAAGTATATGGATTATGTGAGGGGAAGTACGATATGAGACTTGAAGAACTTGTAAATAAGTATTACCAAAAGCTTAACTCAAATGATTTATACATATGGTCATTTATTAGGGATAACAAAGATGTATGCTTTAACTATACAATAGATGAGTTTGCTAGCTTTTGTAATGTGTCTAATGCCACACTATTTAGGTTTTCACAGAAACTTTCTCTTAATGGATTTAGTGAACTTAGATCTAGAATAAAGTGGGAGTATGATGAAAAAGAAAACTCACCTATAAGTTCTTTAGAGACTGTGTGTGAGTGTTATCATACTTTGATTGAAGATATGAAAAATAAAGATTGTGATAGTATATTTAATTTAATAGATAATGCAAAAAGGGTATTTATATATGGGAGTGGAAATGCTCAAAAGACTGTAGCTGAGGAGCTTAAAAGGATATTTCTCTCTACTAAAAAATGTTTTTATGTTATAAGTGGTTCGGATATTGCTAACAGCTTGGTAAATATTGTAGGTGAAAATGATTTGATAATAGTTATTTCTCTTTCAGGAGAGTCATCAAATGTTATTAATATGTCGAGGAAGCTAAAGTTAAAAAATGTACCCATGATTTCTATAACAAGATTAAAAAACAATGAACTTGCATTATTAAGTGATGAGAGTCTATATATTAATACAACATCTCTTAATATTGATTCTGTATTTAAATATGAAACAACAACACCATATTTTATTTTAATTGAAATTCTATTTTTAAAGTATCAAATATATTTAAGCAAAGTATGAGAGTAACTCATACTTTTTATGTTATAAAACCATATCTAACATATTAATTTTATAAAAAAGGACTTACTACAACATAGTAAGTCCTTGATATATCTTTTATAGTATTAGTTTAATAGTAAACTATAACTTAGGTAGTTCATCATAGTGAGATATAACCTTATTTACAATACCATAATCAACAGCTTCACCAGCATTTAACCAATAATTTCTATCTGTATCATTTTCAACTTTTTCTAATGGTTGACCAGTAGCATTGCTAATTATGCAATTAATTCTTTTACGAACCCTTACTATTTCTTTTGCTTCAATACCTATATCTGTAGCTTGACCGCTACATCCACCTAGAGGTTGATGTATCATATATCTAGTGTTAGGTAATGAGTATCTATCTTCTTTGTCAGCAGCAAGGTAGATTGTAATACCTGCGCTCGCAACCCAACCTGTTCCAATTACAATAACGCGTGGCTTTACAAACTTAATCATATCATGGATAGTATCTCCCGCTTCAACATGACCACCTTGACTATTTATAAATAATTTTATAGGTTGATCATTCATTTCTTGAAGTACTAAAAGCTGTGTAGTTACCTTTTCAGCTAGTGCTTGATTTATCTCTCCAGATATAATTATTGATCTTGACTCTAATAATTTTTCTAGTGCAATACTAGAAGCTTCCTTTTCTTTTTCTTGTTTCTCCCCTTGGTAGTTCATAATATATTTTCCCCCATAAATTTAATATATTTTGATGTTATAAAAGTAATTGTACTTTATTTTATAATTATAGCACAAGTGAATCTTTTTATTTTACATGAACATATTTTCATTTCGTGAAAATCTGTGCTATTTCTACACATAATTTCTAAATTATGTACATCTATTGTAACCATTTTCCTATGCTGATAATATATGCCTATAACATATTTAAAATAAAACAGGAGGTTGAATGGACAAAAAAATTATATTTTTCGATATAGATGGAACACTAAGTGATCCTGTTTATGGAGTGCTAGACTCAACTATTGAATCTATACAGAAGCTAAAGGAGAATAAGCATCTAGTATTTATTAGTACTGGTAGGACTAAAAATACAATACAAGACGATGTATTATCTTTAGGATTTGATGGTATTATTGCTGGTGGAGGGTGCCATATTGAGTATAATGATGAGATTATACTTGAGAACTACATACCTGCAAAACTTTTAAAAGGTGTAGTTAGATTTCTTAATGAAAATAATATCTACTATAGTTTAGAGGGTAGGGATAGTGTATTTATGACTGAAGAGATGACTAAGTATCTTTTAAATAATGTTAATTTACTTAAGAAAAAACAAAACTCTGAGATGAAAAAATTAATTAGTAATAGAGAGAAAATAACATATGAAAGTAATATAAATGATTTGGATATAGATTCAGATTTGATAAGCAAGATATGTTTTGTATCTGAAGATTCTTCACAAGTTGATTTTATAAGAGAGTTTGTAGGAAATGATTTTCAGGTAATTGCTCATGAAGCACCAGATAAAAGTGTTTACAATGCTGAAGTTGTTTTAAGAGGATACAATAAAGGATTTGCTGCAAGAAAAATATGTGAATACTTAAACATTAGTACTAAAAATACCATAGCTTTTGGTGATAGTATGAATGATTTAGATTTATTAGATGCTGTTAATTATGGTGTAGCTATGGGAAACTCTATAGATGCACTTAAAGAAAAAGCTAAATCGGTTTGCGAATGTGCAGATGATGATGGTATATATAAAGAACTGTTACGAATTAAGTTAATTTAGTAATGTTTGATTATAGGGCATAAAAGTTAAGTTTATATTTTTAGAAACTAACTTTAAAAATGAATTTATTTGAAAAATTATGGGGGTTAATATGATTAAAAAGTGGTGGCAAAAAGAAGTTATATACCAAATATACCCTAAGAGTTTTTATGATTCTAATGGTGATGGTGTTGGTGATATAAAAGGAATTACAGCTAAGCTAGATTATTTGAAAAATCTAGGGATTACAATGCTTTGGATATGTCCAATATACAAATCTCCAATGGATGATAATGGATATGATATATCTGATTACTTTAGCTTAAATCCTGAGTTTGGAACTATAAAAGATCTAGAAGCATTAATAGAAGAAGGTAAAAAAAGAGATATAAAAATAATCTTAGATCTAGTAATAAATCATACTTCAGATGAACATCCTTGGTTTGTAGATGCAATAAATAGTGAGGATAGTCAGTATAAAGATTATTATATATTTAAAGAAGGAAAAGAAAATCAACCACCTACAAACTGGAGATCAATCTTTGGTGGCTCTGCTTGGGAAAAGCTTGAGAATAAAGATGAATATTACCTACATGTATTTGGCAAAAAGCAACCTGACTTAAACTGGGAAAATGAAAAAGTTAGAAATGATATTTACGATATGGTAAACTATTGGCTAGACAAAGGTATATCAGGATTTAGAGTTGATGCTATTACTTTTATAAAAAAAGACCAGAGGTATCAAAGTATTGATCCTGATGGTGTAGATGAATTAGCTAAGGTTACTAAGACTACTAGAAACCAAGATGGTATAGATAAATTTTTACTTGAGTTAAAAGAAAAGACTTTTGATAAGTACGATTGCATAACTGTTGGAGAAGCTCCTGGTGTTCCTTATGATCAACTAGAAGACTTCATAGGAAAAAATGGATATTTCTCTATGATATTTGACTTTAAATATGCAGATCTTGATGTTGAGTCAGGAAACGAGTGGTTTAAGAGAACAAATTGGGATGTTAAAGAATTTAGAGATCTAATGTTTAACAGTCAGTTAGCGATACAAAAAGTAGGTTGGGGAGCAAACTTCTTAGAAAATCACGACCAACCAAGATCTATTAGTAAGTATTTAAAAGAAGAGGATGTAAATTATTATTCAACTACAATGCTTGGTGGATTATACTTCTTCCTTAGAGGAACACCTTTTATATATCAAGGTCAAGAAATTGGTATGACAAACTTTAAGAGAAGTTCAATAGAAGAGTTTAATGATTTATCAAGTATAGATCAATATTATCGTTCTATGGAAGAAGGATTTACTGAAAAAGAGGCAATGGAATTTGTTAATTTAAGAAGTAGAGACAATGGACGTACTCCTATGCACTGGGATGAAAGCGATAATGCAGGATTTACTACAGGTAAGCCGTGGTTAAAAACTATTGAAAACTACAAGGAAATAAATGTTAAGTCTCAGGAGAATAAAGAAGGTTCTATATTAGAATTTTATAAAAAGCTTATAGATACTCGCCAAAATGGAAAATACTCTGATTGTTTAATATATGGTGATATAAAACCAATAGAGGTTAATAGTGATACTATAGTAGCTTATGAAAGATTTTACGAAAAGCAAAAGGTATTATGTTTATTCAACTTCTCAACTAAGGTACAGAGTGTAGAGCTTAAAGAAGAAAATTATGAATTGCTCTTAAATAACTATGATGGTAATACTATAAATGATTTTGTCAACCTAAGACCATTTGAAGCTTTACTAATAGGTAAATAAAAAAGTATAAGATATAGATATTAGTTATTAAAAGACAAGACATTAAAAAATTAGGATTACAGTTTTATAAAATCTACTGTAATCCTGAAGACATAAATTTAAAATAGGGGGCTGAATTATGGAAAATAAATATAAAAAAATTGCACAAGATATATTAGCTTGTATCGGGGGTAAGGAAAATGTTATCTCGCTAGCCCACTGTGCAACAAGACTTCGATTTATTGTTAAAGATAAAGATATTATAGTTAAAGAAAAAGCTGAAGAAGTAGAAAATGTAAAAGGCGTATTTTTCACTTCTGGTCAGTATCAAATAATTCTTGGAACTGGTATAGTAAACAAGGTATATGCCGAGCTAGAAAAGCTTGGTGTATCAGTTTCTACTAAAGATGAGCAAAAGGAAGTAGTGCAAAAAGAGACTAATAAGTTAAAGAGAGCTATGAGAGTATTAGCTGACGTATTTGTACCAATTATACCTGTAATAGGTGCCACTGGTTTATTTTTAGGATTAAAAGGTGTGATATTCAATGATATGGTATTATCATTATTTGGATTATCAGCTGCAAATATACCTCCATACTTTATGACTTTAGTCTCAGTACTAACTGATACAGCATTTGCTTTTTTACCTGCTTTGATATGTTGGTCTGCGTTTAAGGTATTTGGTGGTATGCCTATAATTGGGTTTGTACTGGGGTTAATGCTTGTATCTCCTGCACTACCAAATGCATATGATGTTGCTAATCCAAGTAGCGGAGTAGATCCTATTATGGCATTTGGTTTTATACCTATTGTTGGGTATCAGGGAAGTGTATTAACAGCTCTTATAACAGGATGCCTGGGTGCAAACTTGGAGAAGAAGCTTAGAAAGATTATGCCTGATGTACTTGATTTAATGTTTACTCCATTCTTTGTTTTATTAATAATGATGGTTGTTTCTTTATTAGTTCTTGGTCCGATACTTCATATAGTTGAGGTTGGTTTAGTTTCTGTTATAGAAAACCTTGTTCATCTTCCATTTGGTATAGGTGGATTTATTATAGGATTTACTTATCCGTTGGCAGTACTTACAGGACTTCATCATACATATTTAATGATAGAAACTTCATTACTTGCTTCTACAGGATTTAATCCAGTTATAACTTTATGTGCTATGTATGCATTTGCTAATGCTGGAACTTGTCTTGCAATTACTATGAAGGCTAAGAAGAAATCTGTTAAGGTGACAGGAGTAAGTGCAACTATATCACAGTTATTAGGAGTAAGTGAACCTGCTTTATTTGGAGTGGTTATGAGATATAACCTAAAGCCAATGTATATAATGCTTTTAGTTTCAAGTATAAGTGGTGGTTTATTATCAATATTTAATGTTCAGTCTAATTCGTATGGACTTGGTGGTGTACCATCTTTGTTAATGTATATATATGACTATAAGCAATTATTCTTATATGCAGCAATTTCATTATTTGCTTTAGTTTCATCATTTGCATTGACTTGTATGTTTGCCATACCAAAGGAAGTTATGAGAGAGGATAGTACTGAAGTCAATGCATAATATAAAAAAGAAGTATGGAAATTTAATTAACAAGAATTAATAGCTAAAAAGGACTATGAACATAAAATCATAATCCTTTTTAGCTATTTATCCAGATATAATTATTGATCTGGAATCTAATAGTTTTCTAGTGCTACACTAGAAGTTTTATTTTATTTTATATTTATTAATATTAATTCACATATATAGTGTATAACTTATTTTCGTGCCAATTAACAAACTTTTCAAAGTCACTGTAAGATAATCCTATAGTACACGTATTTACATTTGGATGAAAACTTACTATATCTGAAGCAGCCACATCTTTATCAATTAGTACTATAACTTCTTTATTAATATCATTTATTAAGCCAAAAGGACTTACAGAACCAGGTTTAAGACCTAGGTATTTATCTAGTCTTTCTTCTGATGCAAATGATAAACTACTACTATTAATTTGTTCAGATAGTGATTTTAGATTTACTCGTTTTGAATCCTCTATTATTACAAGATAGTGAGTATTTCCTTTGTTATTTCTAAGAAATAGATTTTTGCAAAGTGTTCCTGGAATATTAATATTTAGCTTGCTTGCATCCTCTATTGTATATACTGGCTGGTGCTCGTACCTTTTATATTCAATATTCAATGAATCAAGAATATTATAAACTTTTTGTTCGGTTTCGTTAATCAATTTTTACTTCCTCCTATTAAGAATAAACTTAAAATATTTATGTCGTGTATTACAATATCAGCTAATTACTTTTCTTAGATAGCTTTCTATTTTCATACTTAGTCAATTGTACCTATTTTATTGAAAGGAAATGCTCTGAATGCTACTTTACCAACTATATTATCTATGGAAATAGTACCTATACTTGAATCTCTACTATCTTTACTTCCTCCTCTATTATCTCCCATAGTGAATACTTCATTCTTAGGTACTACTAAATCAATATCACCATCTGTAGTTGCACCTTGTAAATAACTTTCATTTAGTTTTTGATTGTTTATGTACACTTCATTACTTTTTATTACTATCTGTTCACCTGGAAGTGCTATTACTCTTTTAACAAGGTTTTTCTTCGAATTATTTTTTTCATTTACTAAATCTGATTTAAAGACTAATACGTCGCCTCTTTCAGGAATATCTTTATTGTAAGCCAATTTATTAACAAATAAATAATCTTTGTTTTCTAAAGTAGGATACATTGATTGTCCATCAACAATTGTAGGTTGAACTACTAAAGTTATCCCAAAAGCAATTACTACAGATACTGCTATGGTTTTAACCCATTCTAATACTTCTTTTGTTATTATTTTAGTCATAATAACCCTCCCTTATTTATGCTATATATTTTAAAAACATATATTTAATTAAAAAATAAATTTAATATTCTAAGATTTAAATTGTAGTCTAATAATATCAAATATTATGAGCTATTTCAACATCAGTGTAACTAAAGACTAACGAGTATACTGCGTATAATATAAATTATAGGGTAATTATTATAGTAATAAACAGATTAAGTTTATTTATATATTTTAATAAAATAACCAAGTAACAAAGGATATTTATTTCAAATGTAATAAACTATTATATAAAGATAAAAACAATCAAAGGAGGGAGAATGTATGCGCTTTTCAATAAGGTATTCTACTATAGGGGATATGCTTAGCCTTTGTAATAAACTAAATATAGGAGAAGCTAATAAGGAGGATATTAGAAAATTACTAAAGCATGATGATTACATATTTGAATTAGAGAGATATGGAAGTAGAGTCACAGAAGATGATTTTGTAGATTACTTTTTAGATATACCTAATTTAGATGAAGATGATATTAAAAATAATGATTTAAAAATTCATCATAGGTATTACAAAGATTTGATAAATAATTTAGACTTTTATATTGGTAAATTTGAGGAATTTAAAAAGCTATTGACTAATGAACTCTTTGAAGAACAAATAAAGATTGCTTTAAAAGGTTTACCAGGTAATATAATACTTCCACAGATTAATTTTATTTTTACGATAGGAATAGGTCAAAGTTTTGGATATGCACATAAAGATGGTACTCATTTTGATTTTTTACAGTTGGCAAAAGACAAATCTATTAGTGAGTTTTGCTCAACTATATCACATGAGGTTCATCATATAGGCGTTAATATTATCCATGATAAAATTGATTTAAATTCTATTTCTCTTGAAGAGTTATTTTATTTATACTTTTCTGGAGAAGGATTGGCAGTAAAGTACTGTAATAACGCTGAGGGTATTATATCAAAGAGTATATATGATGGTCCTAAAAATATTGGACTAGATAGTTATACTTGGAAATATCTTAATGATGATTTTAATAATACCATGATACATTTTAAAGAAATTATTAATGATATTAGACGTGAAAAGATTAAATCTATAGACGACTTAAATAAGGATTGTATGGAGTACTGGATGAATCCTTATATTGAAGGACAAAGTAATGATGATATACCAAAGTTAAAACATTTTAGATATTATAGCTTTGGAAATGAAATTTTTGGAATTATACATGATTGTTTTGGTAAGGATGCAGTTTATAATACTTTAAGTAATTTAAAGACTTTTCCGGCTGTATATAATAAGGCTTTAGATAAGTTAGGGTATGGAGAATTTAAGATATAGGGTATACTTATAATGAATTAATAATTATAAGATTAAGGGGAGAGCAAATTGGTAATAACAACTTTAGTAGAAAATACTACAGTATCAAAAGATTATAAAAGCAAACATGGTTTATGTTTACATATAAAAACAAAAGAGCATAATATATTATTTGATTTAGGTCCAGATGATACGTTTATACATAATGCTAATAAGTTAAATATCAATATAGAAGATGTTGATATTGTAGTTATTTCACATGGTCATAAAGATCATGGTGGTGGACTAAGAGATTTTTTAAAAATAAATAGTAAAGCAAAGGTTTATGTTCACAAAGATGGATTTAAGGATTATTATATATCGGTATTAGGATTTATTAAGTATTATATAGGACTTGATTGTGACTTAGAAAATAATAATAGAATAGTTTTAACAGATGATAAGTTTGAGATAGATAACGGAATAAGTTTGGTTTCGAATATTAGAGATAAGGAATTTATATCTTCTTCTAATAAATCTCTTCTAATGAAAGACGAGAGGATATATATTCAAGATGAATTTAACCATGAGCAAAATCTTATTATTGAGGACGATGGAAAAAATATATTAATAGCAGGGTGTGCTCATAATGGAATAATAAATATAGTGAATAAGGCTGAAGATTCAATAGGTAGTGATATAGACTATGTAATTAGTGGTTTTCATTTGTATAATCCTGTTTCTAAAAAGGGTGAGAGTATTGATTTCATTGATAATTTTGCTGAAGGGCTTTCTAAGTTTGATGCTAAGTTTTACACTTGCCATTGTACAGGAGAAAAACAATTCAATATGTTGTATGAAAAACTCGGAGATAAGATAAACTATTTATCTACAGGACAGAGTTTATATATTTGATAAATATTATAAAGCAATTATTTATAAGCTCAGGCCACTACGTAATTAAATATTATGTAGTGGCCTAATTTATTTAGATGTAAACAATATAAATATTTTTATGCACAAAATCTAGATTTAATTATAAATAACTTGTAAAATAATGGTTAACAAGATTAAGAATTATGATTATTTCTTAAGAAAGGATGAGTGAATATGAAAGATATAATGATTGAAACTAATAGGTTAATTTTACGAAAAATAACTAATGATGATTATAAGGAAATTGCAGATATATTACAAGATATTAATGTAATGTACGCGTGGGAAAAGTCTTTTTCAGATGAAGAGGTACAAAATTGGATAAATCAAAATTTAAAGAGATACGATAACGAGGGATATAGTTACTTCTTAGCTTTAAATAAAGAGGATAATAAAGTGGTAGGAGTTATGGGACCGTTAATTGAAAACATAGAAGGCAAGGAATATATAGGAGTTGCTTACATATTAAATAAAAACTCGTGGGGGTATGGATATGCAAGTGAAGGTGTAAAAGCTTGTATTGACTATGTATTTAATAAATTGGACGTTAAGAAAGTTATAGCAGAGATAAGACCTAATAATGTTGGCTCTTTGAAAGTTGCGAAGAGATTAAATATGAAAATAGAAGGAAGCTTTATTAAAATGTATGATAATAAGGAAATGGAGCATTTGATTTATTCAATTGATAGAGGGGATTACTGCAAAAAATAAAGTAAGTAACTATATAAATTTAAGGGGGAATATTGTTTGAATAAATATACAAAAATAGGAGCAATATTAGCTGGAATTATATTGACATTTCAGTCAGTAGTAATTATTAATATACAGAAGAGGGTTAAGGAATTTGAAAATATTAGTGAAGAAATTAATATGCAGGCATCATCTCTAATAAATGATGTTAGTACTCAAGTGAAGGATGCGATTCATGAAGAGTTAGGAAAATCTTATCTTACTAAGTATGTTAAATTCAATGTAAATAAGATAGAGAAAGACAGATATATATTGGATGTAAGAGTAGAGATGAGCAAGGTAAGTAAAGATTCTAATGTTTATTTTATGTATAAGGATATTAAAGATGATACTTGGGAAGAAGAATTATTAACTGAAGAAAATAATTTAACGTATACTACTCAGTTTGATTATAAAATTAGTAGTGAATATGAATATAAAGTAGTGTTAAAAGGAGATATTTCAGAAAGTGGAGATATAGCTCAAATAGATAAGTATGATTTTATTCCATACCCACCATCTATTTCTTATGGAGAAAGTATAGAGAATGGAGAACATCTTATTTTAGGAATAAGACAGAATAAATATGATACAGATATGAATGATGAAATATATGAAGAGATAGAATCTGTTGATATGATACTTAATATAGATGGTAAAGAAAAATCTTATAAGTGTAAACATAGTATAGAAGATATTACTTATGAAGATAAGAGTACTATAAAAGAAGACGTTTTTGAGGTCAAGATTCCTAAAAAAGACTATAAAGATAAACTAGAAAATATGAAGATGAAAATTATTTATAAAAATGGACTGTTAGATATAAAGGATATCACTAGTGAGGTTGAAAATTCGTATATAAATTAATGGTTATTTGTTAGAAATAAATAATCAAAAAAGGATTTATTCTAAAATATAATATTTTAGAAATACAGTTTATTAACACTTTTACTTACTTTTTATTGTAATATAAATAGATAAGTGTTACTATTAATAGCATAAATACGGAGGTGATTAGGTAAAATGAACAATTAATCTTATTCAAAAGTTAAAGATAGTTAAAAAGTTCTAAAAAAGCATTTTTATATGCTTTATTAATAGAACATAAAACTACTTTAAATTAAGGATAGGATTAGATGTTATAGTAATCACAATGTATACAAAATGGCTTAATATAGCTTTATTTGTGTTGCTTGAATACTTATTAAACAATATCTTTCTTAATTTTAAAGTAGTTATTATTACTTAAATTTAAGGAAGTTTTTTTATGCGAAAAATTTTCTCATGATAGGAGAGGATTATTATATCACAGGTTAATATAAATAAATTAAGTTTTCAATATGATACACACGGTGAAGATATATTTAAAGATGTGTCATTTTGTATAGATACACAATGGAAATTAGGACTGATAGGTCGTAATGGTAGAGGAAAAACAACTTTTTTAAAACTTCTTATGGGAGAATATGAATACAGTGGTAAGATTACAAGTACAGTGAAATTTGAGTATTTTCCTATAAAAGTGGATGATAAAAATCAGGTGGCATTAGAAGTTATACGTCAGTCTATAGCACCTTTTACAATTTGGGAAAAGCAAATGGAAGAGTACCTTAAGATGCCTGATAAAATGGATATGTATGGAGAAATTTTAGATGAATTTATAGATAATGATGGATATACAATTAATGGAATAATAGAAAAAGAAGTACGTAATATGGGGATGGATCCTAATATACTAACCAAAAATTTTGAAACTTTAAGCTGCGGAGAGCAAACTAAATTACTTTTAGTAGGTTTGTTTTTGAGAAAAAATTATTTCTTATTGATTGATGAACCAACAAACCATCTAGATACTGAAGGAAGGGAAAGTGTAGCAAAGTATTTAGCTAGTAAAAAAGGATTTATAGTTGTATCTCATGATAGAGCATTTTTAGATGATGTAATTGACCATGTACTTTCAATTAATAAAGCCAATATAGAAATTCAAAAGGGTAATTTTTCAACTTGGCAATTTAACAAAGATAGACAAGATGAATTTGAAATACTAGAAAATGAAAAGCTACAAAATGATATTTATAGACTTAGGCAAACTGCTAAGCAAAAATCAAATTGGTCTTATAAATTAGAAGCTACTAAGAAAGGAAATGGGCCATGTGATAGAGGATTCATTGGGCATAAAGCAGCAAAAATGATGAAGCGTGCAAAATGTATTGAAGCTAGGCAAAATAAAGCTATTGAAGCTAAATCTAAGCTACTTAAGAACTTAGATGTATCTGAAAAGCTAGATTTATCAATATCAAATAATAAATTAGATGAAGTATTAGAAGTACAAAATCTCAAAATAAACTATGGAGAAGAAGATATTTTTGATGATTTAAGTTTTAATATTAAGCAAGGGGAAAGAGTTTGGTTGCGTGGTAAAAATGGATGCGGAAAGTCTAGTATAATAAAGCTATTAATTGGTGAAGACATACCTCATGAGGGTTATATCAAAAAAACAGATAATATATCTTATATTTCTCAAGAGACTTCTTTTTTAAAAGGAAGTATAGGTGATTTTATTATATATGAAAACGTAAATGAACAGCACTTAAAAAGTACATTATTCAAGCTTGGATTTGATAGTATTCAGTTTGGAAAAAATATAGAAGACTGGAGTGAAGGTCAAAAAAAGAAGTTGCTTATTGCAAGAAGCTTGTGTGACAAAGCAAATCTTTATATTTGGGATGAGCCACTTAACTTTATAGATGTTATTTCACGTATGCAAATAGAAGAGATTATATTGAGTGAGAATCCTACGATTTTATTTGTAGAACATGACACTTCTTTTGGAGAAAAGATAGCTACGAAAACAATAGCACTTTGAAATTATAGGACTCTAGCATCATTGTAAAAAGCCTGGGGATAAACCTCAGGCTCTTAAAAGTAATTTATACCTAATTAAAGTTATATATTATTTTAGAAATTTCTTAACGTACTTTAACTTCTTCTGATTAAATGGAGGGTAAGCAATAGTTATATTTATTTTACTAGATTTTTTTATTATACTTCTTTCATGAGAGAATGTATCAAAACTGTATTTACCATGATATGCCCCCATTCCAGAATTTCCAATTCCACCAAATGGAAGTTTAGGGTTTATTATATGGCTTATTGTATCATTGATAGATACACCACCAGATTGAGTTCTATTTAAAACCTCTACTTCTATATTTTTATCTTCTGCAAATAAATAAAGTGCTAATGGTTTTTCATTTTTATTTATATACTCGATTGCATCATCAATATTTTCATAATCAATAATTGGAAGTATTGGTCCAAACAGTTCTTCTTGCATAGATGCTGCATCAAAAGAGTCTATATCTAAAAGTGTTGGTTCTATATACTTACTATTTTCATCATAATTTCCGCCAAATATTATTTTATCTTTATCTTTTTCTATAACAGACTTTAGTCTATTAAAATGCCTATCATTTATTATACGACCAAAATCGTTGCTTTCTTGTATATTGACTCCATAAAATTCTTTTAAACTATTTTTCATTTCGATAATAAGTTTATCTTTTATATTTTTATCTACAAGAACATAGTCTGGAGCAATACAAGTTTGACCTGCATTCATAGTTTTCCCCCACATTATACGGCTAGCAGCTACATTTATATTGGCAGTTTTATCAACTATTACAGGACTCTTACCTCCAAGTTCCAATGTAACAGGAACTAAATTTTTTGCTGCTGCCTCCATTACTATTTTACCTACTAATACACTACCTGTAAAAAATATATAATCAAATTTAGAATTAATTAAAGAAGTATTAGTTTCTATTGAGCCTTCTAGACAACTTATATAGTTACTATCAAAGGTTTTATCAATAAGCTTTTTTACTATACTTGATACATTAGGCGAAACTTCTGAAGGTTTTAATACTACACAATTTCCAGCTGCAATAGCACCTATAAGAGGTTCCATTAATAATTGGAACGGGTAGTTGTACGGACCCATTATAAGAACTACTCCATATGGTTGCTTAATAACTTCGCTTTTTGTTGGGAATAGATGTATAGGGGTACTTACACGTTTAGGTTTTGACCATTTTTTTATGTTTTTTATTGTATGTTCTATACTTGAAAGTACGAATCCAATTTCTGTTGCATAACTTTCAAATTCGCTTTTACCTAAATCTTTATATAATGCCTCTGTTATTTCATACTCAAAGTTTTTAATAGCATTTTTTAGTTTTTTTAGACTTTCAATTCTAAAGTTTATATTTAGTGTTCTTTGAGCATTAAAAAATACATTATGATTATTTAAAATAATTTCTATATCTTTTTTATTTAATTCATTAATTATCATTTTTAAATTGTTTAACTCCTTAATTATATTTTTATTAGTATTATCAAATATACATATTGATATTGTATAAACTCTAAAATTATTATATCAGAATATATTCCACTATAAAAACAAACAAATATTTATTAATTTAGCTATAATTATCATAATAAAAAATCTTGACAATGGAATTTATAGGACTTATAATTAATTCGTACTCGAACGAACGGAGGAAGAAGAAATGGAAAATGGTTGTATATTTACTGATATAAATAAAATTAGCACTATTTCTAATAAATTTCTTTCAAAGAGAATAAAAGAAGAAAGACTGCCTATATTGCAAAATCATGTTTTGTTATTTTATATACTTCCTAAGGATGGAAGTCCTTTGATTTTTAGTGAAATATCTAGTATATGGCAAATATCAAAATCTTCTTTATCTGATATTATAAATAAATATGAACATTTAGGTTTAATAAATAAATGCGTCTCCGCTGAAGATAAAAGAAGTGTATATGTAAGCTTAAACCCAGATGGGGTACGCATAAAAAATAAGCTTAAAACTATAGAAAATGAAATTTTAAATTTAATGTTAGAGAAATTTGATGAAGATGAAAAATTAATCTTTGAAAAAAATATAAAAAAAGCTTTGATGAATATTGAAAAAGTGCTCTAGGGCATTTTTTTAGAGAAATTAGTTCGTTCACGTACGAATAAGTAAGGTGATATAAAAAGGAGATATTAGTATGAGAAGTACATTACAGGTAATAAAAGATAGAAGGTCTACAAGAAAGTTTAAATCTGAACAAATAAAAGAAGAAGAATTACAGGCTATAATAGAGGCTGGTATATACGCACCAAGTGGTCATAATAAGCAAAGTTGGAATTTTACAGTTATACAAAATAAAGAATTAATAGAAGAGTTAAATATAGAAGCTAAAAGTGTGGCAAAGAACTCTTTGGATGAATTTATGAGAAAAATGGGTAATAACGATAAATTCAATTGTTTTTACGAAGCACCAACAGTTATTTTAGTTTCAGGAGAAAGTAAGGAATCTCTTTCTTTAATAGATTGTTCAGCAGCAACGGAAAATATGCTGATTGCAGCAGAATCATTAGAGATAGGTTCTTGCTGGGCAGAGTTTATCGGTGTATTATTTGATAGTGAAAAAGGAGAAGAATACAAAAGAAAATTAAATATCCCACAAGGATATACACCATATCATGCAGCAGTATTTGGATATAAGGATGTCAAAACTACCAATGCTCCAAAACGAAAAGAAAACTCAGTACAGTATATTAGATAATATATACTAATTTATAAAACAGTATATTAGATAATATATACTAATTTATAAAACAGTATATGGCTTAACATATGTCTTATAAGTTATTTGTATATGCTGGAGAATAATTTGTAATTATATCACAAAATAAAAAAATGATTATGATATAAATCTTGCAGGATTAATTAGAAAGTCAATAGAAGATATTAAATAGGATAAAGATATGTAAACCAGAAGATAGATAATAACAAAAGTTTTACTTACATGAAAATTTTAGAATATGGTAAAATAATAATACAACGAGTAGTTTTGATAACATAAGTCCAGTTGTCAAAACTACTTTTTTACTTTATTAAGGATGGTGAGGCTTTAATGTTTAATGTTGACGATTATATAATGTATGGAATGACAGGAGTATGCAAAGTTTTAGATATAACTAAGGAGAAATTAATAAATGATGTTCAAAGAGAATACTATGTGCTAAGCCCTATTTATTCTGATAGTACAATAATAAAAACGCCTGTAGATAATAATAAAATTCTAATGAGAAACATAATATCTAAAGAAGATGTTGCTTCACTAATAAATGATATACCTAATATGGAAACCTCATGGATAGATAATGAAAAAATAAGAAGTCAGCAATTTAAAACAATGCTTAAAAGTGGACAATGTGAGGAATTAATTAAAATAATAAGAAGTATATATTTCAATAAAGAATATACAAAAACTATAGGTAAAAAATCACCTCAAGCAGACAATGATATTATGAAAGAAGCAGAAAGATTATTAAATGAAGAGTTTGCAACTATTTTAAACATTTCTCCTAACGATGTGACCTCATATATATCAAGTCAAATACCTCAATAAAGTATTTTCACACAATATTTTAATAAAAACTTATGAAAGTGTATCTAAAAAGCGTTGACTTGTAGTTAACTCCAAGAATTAGTATATAACCATAGTAAGAAATATAAAATACTCATATCAGAATTGATATGAGCATTTTTGATACAGGAAAATATTTATTACGAATTAATCCAGTATATACTTCCATCTTCAGTTCTTTTCATCATATTATACTCAATTAAGTATCTACGAACAGTAACATAATCATCAAAAATAGTTTGAATTATATTATTAACACTTTTTTCAGTATAATTCTGTGAAGAATTAAATTGTTTACATACTTCTTGTAAAATAATAATTTTTTTCTTTTCCTTCTTAGGAAGCTCAGTCAACTTACCTTCTTCAGTAAAGTAAGCTTTAAGTACCTTTTCTTTCTCATCTTGAGTAATCTCATATCTTTCATCAAGCTCGGTAACACCAGGAGGAGGTAGAACTTGCTCTTTTTGATTATTTAGTAAATCCATAATAGCTAAAAATTTAATAGCTTGTTGTTCTTTTTCTCTTAATTTAAATCTATGATTCCTAACCGTTGAAGCTGACAAATTCATTCTAGCAGCAATATCCTTATCTGATAATCCATTAGAAAAATACCTTACTATTTCAGTTTGTATTTCCGATAATCCGATATCTTTTTTATCATAGTTTAAAAGTGCATTAAGAGATCCACAATGATTTTCTTTTATATGGCGAGTAATAGCATGCTTAGCATCTTCAAATCGTTCTTTATAAGGATAAATTATACCTTCTTCAAAAGACATATCACAAAATATACAACTATAGATATTATCTTCAAAGGTATAACCATTTTTGTATTTTTCAAACTCTTTATTCATTTAAATAAATCCTTTCTATTCTATAAAGTAAATTATATTTATATTATAAACTAAAACGAGATAAAATAAAACTGAATCTAAAAATAAACAAACAAAAAATGAATAAGTTTATAAAATAGTAGACAAAATGAAAAAATATTTATATAATAAACTGTGCTGTCAGTCAAAAACACTTTGAAATCTATGATATATATGATTTGCATGAGTGAATTAACAAATAGGAGGTAAAAAATGGATCCATTAAGAAAGAAAAAATTATTATTAGAATACAAACAAATGAAGCCTGATATGGGAGTTTATATGTTTAAATCTATAAATACGAATACAGTTTACCTTGGATGCGATAAAAATATAAAAGCAACAATAAACGGAGATAGATTTAAATTAAATGCAAACTCACACAGAAACAAAAAGCTTCAAAAAGATTGGAAAGAAAATAAAGAAGAAAACTTTGAGATAAAAGTAGTCGAAATACTTGAGTATGATAAAGATGAAAGCAAAATAGACTACAGTGAGGATTTAAAAATATTAAGAGATATGTGTAAAGATAGATTTAAAAATAAAAATGTAGAGGAGATATAATTATGAAAAATAAAGAATTTAAACCAGTTATAATATGTGATAATTACGAAAGAGTAGATGGGCAAAGAGCTTATAACTCAGATGTAAAAGAACTAGAATTAGGATTTAGAAAAGATGAAGATACCAACAAACTTGAGTTGTTAGCTAGAATATTAAAAGAAGAAGGTAACTTTGAAGATATGCCAATAAATAGAGCAATAGATCTTGTTATATTAATGTGTGAGGCAAGTTTACATTTTAGAGAAGCATACAGAATGCCTAAGCTTTATAACGAAGAAAATCCAATAATAAATCGTGTAGCTATGCAAGGTGATGCAATGAATATTACTGTGTGTAAGGATAACGAGGATTTAGATAAAGATATATTCACTTTTTCAGATGAGTTAAATAGACAAGGTGAATTATTAGGTGAAAGATTTAGAGTCTTAGCAAGAACATTAGAAGAGTTAGGATATTAATAAATAGATTAGTATCCTTTTAAAAAGGCTTGGCTATATTAGCCCTCTTCATGATAAATATAGCATAAGAATAACCACACCTTAGTATTTCCAATATATTGAATTCTAAGATGTGGCTATTTATCTAATTTACTATAAATTGTTCGTAATATATTAATACTGTCTATCAAATCCACCCGATAAATTGGGATTTAGCGAACTCATTTTTGACGTTTCTAATGTAATATAAATGAGTTAATCATTCCTATAAATAATAAACCAAGCATAAAAATTGAACAACTCACACAAATTATTCCTGGAATAAATATAATCATACTATTTCTTTTATAATTGTGACTATTTTTCATTTCATAAACCTTACATACCATATAACATGCAATTACCATTGGAATAGCTCCAAATGCAAGTAATATAAACGCTTGTTCATATAGTTGAAAAAAAATCATTGCATCAGGATTGATTATGGTATCTGAGCGTGATAATGATATAATACTTAGAAGTAGTGTAATACAAGTTCCTATAGAATAAATAACTCCCCATATTATTTTAGGTATTTTTTTCATAAATGCCTCCCCCTACAAACCTCTGTCTAATTTACAATGTATAACAATTGTGAACTTTGATTACATTATACATAATATTCGATTATTTTCCAATTTCAAAATAGTAGTTCTAGTTACATATGTATCTTTAGTCGCTACATTTACTAGCATATATTTGATTCGGTCAATTGCTGTTTCTATACAAACCTGTTCTTTTGAAATTCCTCTTTTCTTCTTATCGTGTTTATCTTTACCTCTTTTTCTAGGCTTCCAAGGCATCACAAATGTAGTGATTTTGGAGTGACCACCTTTAAAAGACTCTTTAATGAAACATTCATCAACTTCAACTATACCTTCAACTTTATCATTTTTTAATGGCAGATTAATTACATCTAGTATCCTATGACGCATATAAAAGATGTTTCAACACCTACACCAACTTCTTCTGCACATTGTCTCTAATTTCAGAAGAATTAAATAAACTACTTAATACTTCTTGTGCTACTGAAATTAACTCTTTTTTAAATCTTTTATCATAGATTTTATATCTACTTTAGGCATAATATTAGGTATCCTTTTTATAAATTAGTTGAAATGCAGTTAATATCTATATTAAAACTTATTTTAGATATAGATAATCACGAAGTTAGCTAACATAGCCAAAGGATTTATTAAGTTTAAAATCATAAAGCCTTATAAGTTAGAAGGATAATTATAGGAAAAATAAACAGCATATCTCCGCTTTAGGGTGGAGAATATAATCTTGAAAAAAACATTTGATACTCTCTTTAAACTTAAGTATTTTAGGTATTTTAATTCTAAGGTTATGAAAGAAAAAGGGTTTAAAGAATAAAATATAAGTACGAAACTGCTGGAAAAATACAACTTTATTTTAAGTTAAAACTTGATAAATAAAGGATATATAATGTTACTAGCTATTATACTCTATTCGTGTTATAATAAATATTGTAGAAATACAAAATGAATTCAAGAATATCTTGATAAAGGTTCAATAGGAGAAGTAATTATGAATAATGGAACAGTAAAATGGTTTAATAATGAAAAAGGTTTTGGATTTATATCAGTAGAAGGTGGAGATGATGTTTTCGCTCATTTCTCAGCTATACAAACTGATGGATTCAAGTCATTAGAAGAAGGTCAAAAAGTAAGCTTTGATATAGTTAAAGGTGCTAGAGGTCCTCAAGCAGAAAACATAACTATATTATAATATATACATTGTTTCCGGAAAGATCCATTAAGGGGTCTTTTTTTTATAGGTATAGCTTTAGAAATACAAGTGGAGTTAAATGGGTTGGATTCTATTTTCGGATATAAAGTAAAATATAAGGAAGATGGGAGCTATAAAAGTATGTACAAAATTGGAGAGTTTATTATTTATGGTAATAATGGAGTATGCGAAGTAATTGATGTAGGTTCTATCAATATCTCAGGTATTAATAAAGATAAAATTTATTATACACTTAAGCAAATCTATGAAAATGGAAGTATATTTGCACCAATAGATACAAGAGTGTTTATGAGAGGGGTTATTAC
Source organism: Romboutsia weinsteinii (assembly GCF_002250835.2). Lineage (GTDB taxonomy): Bacteria > Bacillota > Clostridia > Peptostreptococcales > Peptostreptococcaceae > Romboutsia_A > Romboutsia_A weinsteinii. The sequence continues at coordinate 26,803 of NZ_NOJY02000014.1, read as the reverse complement.
CTATGAAGAAGCTCAACAACTAATTGAGCGTATCCCTTTCATAAAAGAAGTAGAATGTAGCGAGAAAAACGGAAAGCTATTAGAAAATTACTATAAGAAGTTTTTAGAAAGTCACGAGTGTATAGATTTATTATCTATAATATCAAGTATTTATGATAAAAAAGATAATGCAATTAATAGTGGCAAAAAACTTGGTCAAATAGATGAGAAATTCATGAAGATAGCTACAGGTTTAATTCATGATGAATTTTCAGTTGCTTTAGGAATACCAAGAGAAGAAGTACAAACATATATTAATGAAAAAATAAAAGAGATTAAAAAAAATAGAGTCATATAAAAAATACTCATATCTACATTGATATGAGTATTTTTTATATGGGTAAATATAGTGCTTACAAAAGTATCTAATTTCATATAAGAAATAAAGTTATTTTAATCACCAATAAGGGTATATTAATTTTATATAAGATAAATAACAAATTATAAATATAGAATAAATAGGAGACAAAATGACTAATAAAAAAGAAATTATAGAAATGGGCTGGAATTTAGATAATAGCTATCTTACTTTACCTAAATCATTTTTTACAAAAATTAATTTAAACCCAGTTACTTCACCAAAATTAGTTATTCTCAACTATCCTTTAGCAAAATCTATAGGATTAGATAGTGATGCTCTTAAAACTAAAGAAGGTGTGTCAGTACTTGCAGGTAATGAGAATATAGAAGAAGGAGCTTTTATTGCTCAGGCTTATGCAGGCCATCAATTTGGGAACTTTACAATGCTAGGAGATGGAAGAGCAGTATTAATAGGTGAGCAGATAACACCATCAGGTGAAAGGTATGATATTCAGCTTAAGGGTTCTGGTAGAACACCATATTCTCGTGGTGGAGATGGAAGAGCTGTACTTGGACCAATGTTAAGAGAATACATAATAAGTGAAGCAATGTATGGCTTTGGTATACCTACTACTCGTAGTTTAGCGGTAGTTAAAACTGGAGAAGTTGTATACAGAGAAACTAAAAAAGAAGGTGCAATATTAACTCGTGTGGCAGCTAGTCACATTAGATTTGGTACTTTTGAATATGCAGCTAGATTTGGCGATACAAAACAAGTCAAAGAACTAGCTGACTATACAATAAAAAGACACTTTACTAATATAGACGATAATGAAAATAAGTATATTAATTTACTAAAGGAAGTAATAAAAAAGCACGCGAGTCTTGTAGCTAAGTGGCAATCTGTTGGATTTATACATGGTGTTATGAACACTGATAACATGACTATTAGTGGAGAAACAATTGACTATGGTCCATGTGCATTTATGGATAATTATAATCCTGACACGGTGTTTAGTTCTATTGATAGAAATGGTCGCTATGCATATAAGAATCAACCTAGTATGGCTATGTGGAACTTATGTAGATTTGCAGAGGCTTTACTGCCTCTAATAGATGAAAATCAAGACAAAGCTATAAAAATTGCTCAGGAAGCTATTTCTGATTTCTCTGAGTTACACTATACAAATTGGATATCTATAATGAAATCAAAGCTTGGTATATTTAATGAAGAAGCGCAAGATAAAGCTATTATTGAAGATTTACTTAGCATGATGGAAAAGTATAGTGAAGATTATACCAATACTTTTATTTCATTGACATTTGATAAAAATAAAGATAAGGGAATGTTTGCTAGTCCTGAATTTGACAACTGGAATAATATATGGCAAGAAAGACTTACAAGACAGCCACAGTCAAAAGAGGAAGTACACCAGATGATGCAAAAATCTAATCCAGCAGTGATTCCAAGAAATCATAGAGTAGAAGAAGCTATAGAAGCTGCTGATAGAGGTGATTTCAATGTTTTAAGAAAACTTCTTGAGGTGATTTCAAGACCATATGAACACTCTAAAGATCAAGAAGAATATACAAAGCTACCTAAGCGCTCAAGTTGTGGTTATAAAACTTACTGTGGTACATAAAATTAAAGAAATTTAGAATACACAATGAGAGTATTGTAATTTATAAAATGATAAAAAGAGCTATCTAATAATTATTAGGTAGCTCTTTTTGTTATATTATTGTGACATGTACTTATAAGATTTTTTATTGTAGAATTAAAAAGTTAATAAAAAATTAAAAAAAGTGATAGAAAATATTTTTATCTTCGTTATATATAGTGTAAAAAGTTTTTACGATAATGATTTAGCGCTAAACAGGAGGTTTGTATGGAATGTAATGAAAAAAATTATATAAAAAGATTAAAAAGTGGTAAAGAAGATGCTTTAGAGTATGTAGTTGATACTTATTTACCTTTGGTAAAAGGAGTGACATACAAGGTACTTTCACCTCTTAATAATGAAGGTATAATAGATGAATGTATTAACGATGTGTTCTTAGCTGTATGGAATAATTCACAAAAGTTTACAGGAGAAACTAGTGATTTTAGAAAGTGGATATGTGCAATAGCTAAATTTAAAGCTATTGATTATTACAGAAAAGAGATAAAAAAGTCTGAAATTAATTTGGAAAATGAGAGATTAATACATAATAACTCTGTGGAATATGAAGTCTTGGCTTTAGAGGGAAGAGAAGAATTACTTGAACTTGTCAATACATTGGAGCCTATATCTAGGAATATGTTTGTTATGAAGTATTTCCTTGGAATGAAATCTGATTGTATTGCGTCAAAGCTTGGAGTTACTAGAGCTAGTGTAGATAATAAGCTATCAAGAGGTAAGAAAAAACTTAGGTCAAAGTTAATCAACATAAATCTGGAGGTAATTTAATATGAAAGATATTTATGAATTATTAAATGATATTGAAATAGATGAAAGTGAGTTTGAAGAGATGAGTGTAAATGATATTGAAAGAGCAAAGGTTAAAAAGACGTTGAAGAATTCTATTAAAAGAAAGAATAATTGGAAGAAAAAAGGTATTGCTGTAGCTAGCGCAGGTATTATAACTACTAGCGTCTTGGGGATGGCATTTCCTTCATATGCAAAGGATATTCCTATTGTTAGGGATATATTTGCAGTACTAGATATTTTTGAGACTGGAGTTTATAAGGATTATAAGAAAAATTCTAATGATATTGATGTTACTAAGGTAAGTAATGGTATAAGTATTACAATTAATGATGCAATATTTGATGGAAGTACTATTATATACACATATACAATAGAGAGTGATAGAGATTTGGGTGATAAACCGAATGTTTCAGATGATGTTTCAATTAAAGGTAACTTTACTTCTGGTATGACTGGAAATTCTATATGTGAAAAGGTTGATGAAAATACTTATATTGGTCAGAGTGTTAGAACTATATCTGATTTTGTAAAAGATAAGAAAGACTCAATTGATTTTAAGATAAACATTGATAGATTAGCATCTTTTGGGTCTAGTCCTGAAGAGTATAAAGAAGAAAAGGGTAAATGGAAATTTAATATTAGTTTAGATGCAGTAAAGGGAAATACGCAAGTTGTTAATCAAAGTGTTGAAAAAGAAGGTATAGAAGCTATAATTGAAGAGATTAATATTAATCCTATGTCAATGAATATAGTATATACGCAAAAAGACTCAGAGGAAGTAATGAATAAGTGGGATAGAACAGATATAAGTGTTGATATAAGAGATGACTTAGGTAATGTATACCAAGGTGAGGATAATGGAGGAAGTGGAAATACAAAGGGAGTTATGACATGGAGTAAGACTTTTGAAAAGTTAAAAGATGGTGCAACTAAACTTATAATCACACCTAAAGCGACTCTATCAATGAACACAAAAGATAATTCTGGAGGAGTAATGTTTGATGAAGATGGAAATGAAATTGATATTACATCTGATAGAACAGGTGAAGGAGAGAGAAAAGAGATTGTATTTGATGAGATAATAATTGAATTAAATAAATAGTGTATAGTGACAAATAATAAATTTGATTAGTTTCTTGTTAAAGAATTATAGAAAATTTAATTAATGTAGTATCAAAGATAACATCCACATAGTTTAGTGGGTGTTATTTTTGTATAATATAATTTATTATAAAAATAAATAAATATATAAAATAAATTTAATTAACGGGAACCTTTCTCTAATCCATACAGTCTTATATATGAGAGGAGTGATAAAAGAGTGTTTAGTATTAGCGCTAGTATAAGTAACAAAATTATAAGCATAGGAAAAAAAGAAATGACAAAAGAAGAGTTTGTAAATTTGATAGAAATAAATAAATTATCTATGTACAAATTTGCAAAAAGTATATTGAAAAATGATGTGGAAACAGAAGATGCCATGAGTGAAGCTATATTAAAAGCATATAAAAATAAAGGTAAAATAAAAGATGCTAATAGTTTCAAATCATGGATAATGAGAATCTTAGCAAATGAATGTTATGATCTTATAAAGAAAAGTAGAAAATTTGATTTAATAGAAGACACAGAAGATTTAAATTTAGTACATATAGATAACTCTGAAAGTGGTCTAAAAGAAGTAGTTGAGAAGTTAAACAAAGAGTATAGCTCGGTGATTGTTTTATATTATTATGAAGACATGAGCATAAAAGAAATAAGCAATATACTTCAGTTGCCAGAAGGAACAATCAAATCTAGGTTAAGTAGAGCAAAGTCTAAACTTAGAGTGTTACTAAATGAAGAGGAGGTATAGATTATGGATAATTTTGATAGAAAACTTAAAGATATAGGCAAAAATGAAGTATGGGAAATACCTAAAGAAATAGATGATAATATTAGTAAATTATTAGAGGACTTAGATAAACCAAGTACTGCTAGGCATAGACCTTTAAAGGTATCAATATTAGTAGCTGCTATATCAGCTTTAACATTAACTACAGCTTTTGCTGTTGGACATATAATAGACTACTTTAATATTAATAAAGATTCTAGTTATATATCAACTAAAGATGAGCTAATAGAACTTGGTACAAATGTAGGACTAAGTACAACTGATAAGAATATAGAATTTACAATAGATAGTATATCAGCAGATGACAATTATATAAATATCTTCTACACACTAAAAAGTGATAAAAATATAAAAGAAATAAATGAGCACTATGAAGAACCTTTCTTTGCCAGGCCTTTTTTAAATATCAAGGTTGATGGTAAAGAAATATGGGAAACTACTGGAATAGAAGGAGAAGCAAAGTACGTATCAGATAAAGAGCTAAAATGTGTTCGTAGGTTAAATATAAGTCATGAGGAAGTAAAGAATAAGTTTGATATAACAGTATACACTAATGAAATATTTGAACAAAAGGGAAATTGGGAGATATCTACTAAGATAGATAAAACTGAAGCTGTTAAAACAACTAAGAAGTATGAAGTAGATAAAGATTTTGCAGTAAAAAGAATATATAAACATAATGATAAAGATACTACGTTAAATCATAAGCTAAGTATAGACAAGGTTATAATATCTCCACTTGCAAGTCAGCTTGTAGTAAATGAAGAAATTATGGATATGGATGATGATTGGCAACCATCAATTGATTATGGATTTGCACTATTTGACCAAGATGGAGAATATTTAGAGGTTATAGATAAAGGATTATCTATGCCTGCATCTGGAACTATGACAACATCATATGAATTTATAAGAGGGAATAAAGATATAACTTCTCTAAAATATGTACCAGTTCAGTATAGCGAAGAATCATCTACTTATGATTTAGAAGCTAAGGATATAGATAAGTTACCTATGGAGTTTGAAGTTAGTGAAGATGGTAAATGGATTATTGAAGATATTGAATTTAAAGATAATGAAATTGTAATTACTGGATACAAAGAAGGATTCGTAAGGGATTCGTTAGTATTGGATGTAATGATTTGTGATAAGAATGGAGAAACTTTTGATTTTGATATTAACAAAGCTCCACTAGTTACTAATACTATAGATAGAAATACTAGAAAACAAATTTGTAGAATTACTTTCAAAGATAAATATAAAGAAGAAATGAATAGAGTAAAGAAAATAAAAATGTCAAAAAGTAATGAGTTTGAGTTATTAGAAGACCAAGCTGTTGAAATTGATTTGACAAATGCAAAGAAGAATTAGATAGGGGAGATTATTAAATTTGGTAGAGAAGCATATTCTAAATTTTAGGATATGCTTCTTTTAAGTGGTGAAAATGTTTGCCTTAACTGATGATGGGTATAAAATATATATAAATTTATTCTAAATATATTTTATGGAGGGGTAATATGATGAATTATAAAGAGCTTATATCTAATAAAAGATCAGTAAGGGAATTTAAAAACAAAGAAGTAAAAAAATCTGACTTTGATTCAATAATAGAATACATAAGCAATTCAAAAAGGCTTTTGCCAAATATAAGTATTTATATAAAGGTATTTAGCAAAGATGATGCATACTCAAAGCTTAATAAAATAGCAGGTTACAATGGACATATGATAGAAGCACCTTATTACATAATTATCTTATCAGAAGCTAAAGAAGGTTATATAGAAAATTCTGGATATGTAGGAGAACACCTAACTTTAAAAGCTAGAGATTTAGGAATAGATTCATGTTGGGTTACCTTTGAAAATAGCTGTCTTATAAAAGAAAGATTAGGTATTGTATCTAATAAGGATATTACGGCTATTTTAGCTTTAGGATATGGAGATGTTGGAACTTCTAAATCGTCTAAAAATAGTTCAGAAAGATTGAGTGTAGACAAAATAGTATATTTAGATGAATGGGGAAATAGTACAAGTCTAGAAGTTTTAGAGGAGAGAGGCTTATTAGATGCATTTAGTTTTGCAACAATGGCGCCTTCTACTTTGAATAGACAGCCATGGAGATTTATAGTTGATGGGGGTAAGGTAGTACTTGTGGTTAGAAAAGACGAGTTTGCAAGTACATATGAAGGCAAAATTGACGTAGGTATATCTATGCTATATTTTGGTGTAATTATTGATACAACAATGTTTGATTTAAAATGGAATATTGGAAAGATTGATAAGGACTATAAAATACCAGCAGATTATGAAATAGTAGGATACTGTAATATATAAAAAAGATGGAGGAACGATTCGTTCCTCCATCTTTTTTATATATACTTATCTTTATATTCTTTGGTATATAAAAGCACCTTTTCAAATCCTTGGTCTTCATAAGAATAATCTAAGTATGAAGACACTTCTTTTGCAAATTTATCAAACATGCACTGAGTAGCTTCTAAGGAAGTCCATATTTTTTCTTTACTAGACATATCAAGTAGAGAAAGAAGTTTGTTGTAAGTATTTTCATCAATATAATTTTTTATGTATTTATAATTCTTTCCTATGCTGAAATCAAAACCATAGTCTATTCCTACTTTCCATGAAACCATACGAAGTAGTTCAGAGCTTAAATTATTATAAAGATGGTCTGTTGCATAAAATATTTCATCACGGCAAAGACCTTTTACTACATAAGTTGATACCCACCAAAACTCATTACAACAATCTAAAAACTTTTGTTTATTTGGTTTAGATATGTGATAATCCTCATCTGTAGAATCAGCTATTTTAGACAGATAATTACCTTTATCTAATAGGATTTTAGAAAGCTTATCACCACGATGCCAATTATCCTTTTGTTCTTTAGGGCAAAGAATAAGGTCGATTCTATTTTTATCTTCAAATAGCATAAGGTAACTAAACATACCCCCTAAACTAGGTGGAAATAACTCCATAGATTCCGGTTTTTGCATAATAATCCTATCTCCAAAGTAATCAATCCATGTTGGATCATCTATAAAAGAAAATACATTATCAACAACAAAAACCACATCGTAATCTTGAAACTCATCTTTAGGCACATTTTTATTAGTTCTTGACCCATTTAATCCAACTGCTAATACTCTATCATCGCTATTAGCATAGTTTAGTATTAAGTCAAACATCTCTTTTTCATTTCTCAATATAATCCTCCTACCTTATATTTAGATTTTGTTAAACTAAGGAGTAAGCAGAATATTCACCTAAATATAATATTATATACTAAATAATATCAAATAGGATTTAAGATTACAATTTAATATCCAAGTAACTATGCTATATTATTTATAAAAAATATTTTTAAGAATAGTGAAAATTAAATTACTAACTTATTATTTTTAATTGAGTTGAGGTACAATGAAAGTATAAGGCTATACAATATATTAACCTAGAGATTGTATTATAAGGGGTCCTATTTATAAAAAAGGAGAGTATGTTATGAGTATAATCATAGAACAAGGAATAAAAGAGGATATTGATGAACTGGCAATGCTTTATGATGACTTAAATGATTATTTACAAAAGGGAACTAATTATCCAGGGTGGTTAAAAGGAATATATCCAATTAGAGAAGACGCAACAGAAGGTATAAAAAGTAAAGGTCTGTATGCTGCTAAGGAGAAGGGTAAAATAGTTGGCTCTTTTATATTAAGTCATAAGCCTGAATCTGCATATGATAAAGTAAATTGGAAAACTGATGATGATTACTCAAGAATTCTAGTTGTTTATACATTTGTAGTTCATCCAGCTTATTTGAAAAAAGGACTAGGAAAGATGATGATAGATTTTATAATACAATATGGGGTTGAAAATAATATGAAATCTATTCGTCTTGATGTTTATGAGAAGAATATTCCAGCAATTAAATTATATGAAAAGTGTGGATTTAGTTATGTGGATACTGTAGATTTAGGACTTTCAAATCATGGATTAGATTGGTTTAAGCTATATGAAAAAGTACTACAAAAGTAGGGAGGGGATTAGGTATGAATAGTTTGTTTAATGAATTTAAAGAGATAGATTTAGATAAATACATGCTTAGAAAAATAAGATTTGAGGATGTTAAAGATATCTTTGATATGTATGGGGATAAAGAGGTAATGAAGTATGATCCTAAAAATATCATAGCATCAATTGATAAGGCTGATGAGAATATTAGTATGGTACATAAGGGATTTGAGAATAAGTGGTTTATTAGATGGGGGCTTGTTAATAAAAATACTGGCGAAGTAATCGGTACTGTAGCACTACACCATTTTGAGTTTGACAAGGAGAAGGCACAAATTGGGTATAATTTGAAGAAGTCTTATTGGAAACAAGGAATTATGAGTGAAGTTATGATGTCTACTATTGGATATTTGTCTAAAAATACATCTATTAAAGAGTTGGAGGTTTCTATAGACTGTGGGAATATTGCTTCTATTAAACTTGCTGAAAAGCTAGGTTTTATATTAGAAAAAAGGATAGATGATAATGTAATTATGAGTAGAGCATTGCAATAAGAGTATGTAGTCTTTGTTACAGGATATGCTAATTATTGCTTGGAAGGTTTTAAGGTTCATCATATTGATTTTCTTTATAGATTTCATAGGACTAAAATGATTTAGTTCAAATGATTTTGGAAATAACAAATTTGGAGGAAGTAATGAGTGACTATATAAAATGGATTAGGAGTAAGGTTGGGCATGAAATAATAATTTTGAATTTTGCAGGCATGTGTATCACTAATGAAAATGGAGATATTTTATTACAAAAGAGAAATAGATACGATGAAATATGGGGACTACCAGGTGGGGCAATTGAAATCGGTGAATCTATTGAAGAGGCTGCTATTAGAGAAGTAAAAGAAGAAACAGGGATTGATGTTAGAGTAGAACACCTTATCGGAGTTTATTCAAAATATTTTGCTGAATATGAAAATGGAGACAAAGCTCAAACTATTTGTTACCTATTCAAGGGGAATATTGTGGGAGGGGATTTAGAGGTTGATGAATCTGAGACTTTTGAGTTGAAATTCTTTGCAAAAGATAATATTCCGAAACTATTCGTACAACAACATGAGGATATGATCAATGATTTTCTAGAAAAAAGGAAGGGGATATATAGATAATATTGTATTTGTAATAATATATATTATTTTGCGATGGAGGTAAATATTATGACTCAACAAAATAAAGTTAGGATAATTGAAGTTGTAAAACCAAACCCTAGATGGAAATATGAGTATAAAGAAGAATCAGAGAAGGTATTGAGTATAATGGGAGATGAAATAGTTGAAATCCATCATATAGGTAGTACTTCCATATCTGGAATTTATGCAAAACCTATAATTGATATATTAATAGGTGTAAAAAATATTTCAGAAGTTGATAAATATGACAAAGAAATGGTGAACATAGGATATACGCCTAAGGGTGAATATGGTATTAAAGGTCGTAGATTTTATTTAAAAGGTGAAATTAAAAGAACTCACCATATACATATATTTGAAATAGACAGTCCTCATATAAAAAGGCATCTAAACTTTAGAGATTACATGAACACACATCCTAAGGATGCAAAGCGTTATGAAGATCTGAAAAAGGATTTGGCAAGTGAATTTAGGTATGATAATGAAGCTTATTGTGATGGTAAGGATGACTTTATTAAAGAGATTGATAAAAAAGCAGAGGAATGGGATAAAGAAATACAAAATTAGGGGGAATAATTATGAAGGCTTGTCCAGATTGTAATATTAGATATTCTAAAGCTAATAGATATAAGTTTTATTGGTATGGAAGATGTGGGGAAATTCAATGTGATAATTGCAAGTCAAAATATAGGATAAAATCTTTCTCAAAAATTGCTATGGCAAATGGAATATCAGCCTTTGTTGCGGGAATATCTGGTATATGGGCTAGGGATAATCTTAATAATTATAAGCCAAGTATTATAGAAGTTATTATAATTGCACTGATTATAAATTTTATATTTAATTATATAGCATATAAATTTACTAAGTATGAAAAAGTAAACTAGTTTGATGAGAGTACTTTTTATAAGAAGATCTCCTTAAAAAAGATGTAGAGAATAATTTACAAAGTCTCTACATCTTTTTATTAATCTATTTCACCTAATTTTTTCTTTAAATCTTTAACATAAGTAAATTGAATTTTTTTCAAATTCATATAAATATATGATAATAACTCCATCATACGGCTTTTTACATGTATTTCTTCTGTAAGTATTATTTCTGTACCATTATTTTCAGTTGGCTTAAAGACTCCAACCCAATGACCAGTAAAACTTATATTTCTCATACTAAACTCGTATCTCTTACAAGGCTCTTTTAGAGTTATTTCAAAATACGTTGCAAATCCATCTTTTTTGTATTCCATAAATCTTTTACCATAATCAAATACTTCAATTTTGGATAAATCACTTCTCCACTCAAAATCTCTATTATTAGTTACTATATCCCAAACTGTTTGTATATCAGAGTTAAAGGTTGCTTTTATAGTTGATTTCCTCATTTGTTTTCCTCCTGAGTAATAATTCTTCAAATAGATATAAGTTATGATCTTGATTCAAAACTTTATTAACAAAATATATTATTTGCGATTATTAGACTTTAATTCTATTGATAAGCTAGAGAGAATTTGTTGTTTATTTTAATTATAGACCTAATAAAAATAAAAATCTATATGCAGGATACTTTATTTTAATACTTTTTTGTAATATAATATTTTATCTATATTCAAAGTATGAATTATTTTTACATAAATTGTAGTATTCTGCTACAATTTAATTTATAAAAGATTATTTATATAATAAATAAGGGTAAAACCAAGGAGAGTATTAAAAATGAAACTATTTATGGAAAGAACAAATATACAAAAGTTTGATAATGTAAGTGAATTTGTAAAAGAATTCAAAATTGGGAAAGAAGATTTTATTCTTGTAAGTAAAAGTTTATATGAGAAATATTTTAAACCATTAAATTTAGAGGCTACTGTAATTTGTAAAAATAAATATGGAACAGGTGAGCCTACAGATATAATGATGGATATGCTATTGGAAGATTTTAATAACAGTAACTGTAATAGAATTATTGCTATTGGTGGTGGAGCAGTTATTGATATGGCAAAGATACTTGTGCTAAAAGATGGTAAGTCTGCTGAGGATATATTTACTAAAAGGATACCATTTGAAAAAATAAGACCTCTTATAGCTATACCAACTACTTGTGGAGCAGGGTCAGAGGTATCAAATATTAGTGTTACTGAGATGACAAAGATGGGAACTAAGTTAGGTATTGCAACAGATGAATTATATCCTGATTATGCTGTACTTATTCCAGAACTTATAACTGATCTTCCGTATAAATTTTTTGCTACAAGTGCTATAGATGCACTTATACATGCAATAGAATCTTACATGGCACCAAGTGCAAATGTTTATACAGAGGTATTTAGTAAGCAAGCTATGGAAATGATTATAGATGGATTTAAGATAATTGCAAAAGATGGGAAAGAGGCAAGATTTAATATGCTTGATAGATTCCTTACAGCTAGTAACTTAGCAGGGGTAGCATTTAGCAATGCAAGTAATGGTGCTGTTCATGCTATGAGTTATCCTTTAAGTGGATGTTACCATGTACCTCATGGAGAATCAAATTATTTATTCTTTACAGCTGTATTTAAGGAGTATATGGTTAAAAACTCAACTGGTAAGATAAGTAGTTTAAATAAAATTTTAAGTAATATATTAGATTGTGATGCTGATAATGTTTATGAAAAGATGGAAGAGTTATTAGATAAGATTATTGAAAGAAAAAAATTAAGAGAGTATGGCATGATAGAGGATGATATAGAAAGCTTTGCTTCAAGTATTGTTAAAAATCAACAGAGACTATTAAGTCAAGGATATGTTCAATTTTCACAAGAAGAGCTTGCTAATATTTACAGAAGATTATACTAGTAAGGGGAAATGAGAAAGGGGTTAATATGAAATTTAAAGATCTAAGAGATAAACTATTCTTTGAAAGAGAAGAGATAATAATAAATAAAAAAGTTACTGTTAGAGGACAAGAGATATTATTTTTAGGTTTTATTAAGGGATATAAGTGTAATAGGATGTATGTTTTGTGTAAAAATCATTGTATAGGTGATGAATATGAAGAAGGTTTAATTACCAATAGACAAGATAAAATAAATAGTGTAAAAGCAAGTAGAATAAATACTTCCATATTCCTTAAAGAGATGATGATACAAAATCAGAAGGTTACCTTTAAGTCTTCTTCTGGAAGCTCTTTAGAATACTATGATGATTTAGATATTGAGGATTTGAAGCATCTTATTAAAAATGATGCCATATCAGAAGAATGGGATGATATTGACATAACTAATATGTTTATAACATGCTACGAACAAGCTGATGGAGAAGATTTTCCACAAATTGATGCTAATGAAAAGATAACTATTACATTAAAAATTGATGAAGATTTTGAAGAAGTATTAATAGAGCATCCTATTACTGTGACTTTAGGTGATTATCCTTTAAATACTAGAATTGATTATGTTGATGAATACAATAACAAAGACTTTTTTTACATAAATGAAGTTGGTAGGTATAACTTGTGGGAAGACACACTTAAAAATTTAGATAATATAATGAATGATATAGAAGAAGATGAAAGAGAACAGTTTAAAGAAGAACATCTAACATCTATAGAATGCTTATGTCCAAAAGGTATGGATTTACTTACTATATCATATGAAACAAAAGATGGTTCTCAGTTACAATTTTTATCTAAAAATCACCTAGAATCTATGGTTGAATACAATTCACATGGAGTAGCAATGTATTTAGCAATGGATGATGGTGATAAGTATGGTAAAAATAACTATTTAAAAGGTGTTGATTTCTTAGACCCAATTGAAAGAGATTTTAATGGTGATATGGAGATTGAATTATTTTCTAAGCATATAAAAATTCCCGGTGAATTTGTCAGTTTTGAAATATAAGAACATGGTTAGGCATAAAATAAAAAATATATTAACTATGACAGTTGGGGCGATAAATATACCAGTTGGAGAAACTCAATTGAAAAAGAAAAATGCGGATGTTATCTTAAAAAGAGATGACATCCGCATTTTTTATTAAGAATTTATTACAAAAATATCTAATTTATTAAGATTTTATGTCAAAGATCATACGAAAGTTTGACATATGCTATTTATAAAATTTTTTAAGCTATACTTCACTTAAAAGCAACTTACATATGGAAAGGGGGATAATCAATTTTATATGAGATTGATTAAACAAAATGATTTTTAGCAGTTTAGTATTTTTATTTTCTTTTTTACCTATAGTACTTATACTATATTATATTTCAAATGAAAAACTTAAAAACATAATATTATTACTTGCAAGCTTATTTTTTTACGCTTGGGGGGAGCCAACGTATATATTTCTTATGATTGGATCTATTTCTTTTAACTATATATTTGGTATAAAAGTATCCTCAAATAATTTAAAAGAGAAGAAATTATGGCTAAATATAGCGGTAATTTTCAATATTTCTATATTGGTGATTTTTAAATATAGCAATTTCTTCGTAGATAATATCAACACCTTATTTGGTACTGATATAAATATTCAGGCTATAGCACTTCCTTTAGGAATATCCTTTTTCACATTCCAAACTATGAGTTATGTGATTGATGTTTATAAAAAAGATGGGAAAGTTCAGCGAAATATTTTTGATTTAGCTTTATATATTAGTTTATTTCCACAGCTTGTAGCAGGACCTATTGTAAGGTATCAGACTGTTGATGAGCAGATAAACAAAAGAACTTATTCTAGTGAAAAATTTGCAGAAGGAGTAAATCGATTCGTATGTGGACTTGCTAAAAAAGTTATTTTATCAAATCAATTAGGACTAGTAGCAGATGGGGTATTTTCAGCGAGTATATCTAATCTATCAGTAGTTGAAGCATGGGTTGGAATTACATGTTATACACTTCAAATATACTTTGACTTTGGTGGTTATAGTGATATGGCTATAGGCCTTGGAAAGATGTTTGGATTTGATTTCCTTGAGAACTTTAATTATCCATATATATCACAGTCTGTATCTGAATTTTGGAGAAGATGGCATATATCTTTAGGTAGTTGGTTTAGAGATTATGTTTATATTCCACTTGGAGGTAGTAGAGTATCTAAGCTTAAATTATATAGAAACTTATTTGTAGTATGGTTTTTAACTGGATTTTGGCATGGTGCAAGTTGGAATTTCATCATATGGGGTCTGTACTTTGGTATATTAATAGCATTAGAAAAAGCATTTTTAGAAAAATTATTATATAGGCTACCGAGATTTGTAAGACACACTTATTTATTATTAGTAGTAATACTAGGTTGGGTATTCTTTAGATCAACTGATATATTGCAAGCCTTTGAGTTTATACAAGTCATGTTTGGATTAAAATCTAACCTAATATTTAATTCCAGTGTAAGTGTTTACTTGATTGATTACTATTATATAATATTTACAGCTTTAATACTTTCAACTCCTATTGTTAAAGTATTAAAGTCTAGATTACTTAAATTAAACAAAAAGGTATTATCTAGTAATATAAGCTATGCACTTCATGGATTACTTCTGTCTGCTTATATGCTTATAGTAGTAGTAATGCTTTGTAGCTCAAGTTATAATCCATTTTTATATTTTAGATTTTAAGGAGGATGAATATTATGAATAAAAGATCAAAGTATGTAATTGCACCTTTTTTAGGTATTATATTTGGCTTCTTTGCTATTAATATTATAAATCCAGATAAGAATTATAGTGTAGCAGAAAACAGAAATCTAGAAAAAATGCCTACACTTGATAGCGTTAAAAAAGGGACTTTTTTCTCAGATTATGAAAAGTATTACAATGACCAATTTCCACTTAGAGAAGAGATGATTAGTATAAGTACTAAGTCTGAGGCTGCACTTAATAAAACAGAGGTTGGTAATTATTATTTAGGAGAGAATAATTGGATTTTAGGAAAGTTTCCTAAAATATTGACTAGTGATCAGTTAGAGTCTTACTCAAGTAATATTGATGAATTAGCTAAGATAAGCAAAAATTTAGGTAAAGATGTTTATTATACGATGATGCCTCACAAAACTAATATTTTAAAACATTTATATCCTAAATACGTTGATAATACTAAAAATATAGATATCAATAGAGCTTCCTTTGAGTCTAGTCTTGATTCAAAGCTTACAAAATATATTGATATGGACGAGTTCTTTTTAGATAATTTTAATGAGAAAGAGTTAGAGAAGTTATACTTTAAGACTGACCATCACTGGAATGGAGTAGGTGCATATGAAGGTTTTAAGATGATGGCTAGTAATATGGACCTTGGTGTATCTAAAGAGAGTCTTAAGAATCATTTTGATAGGTACAAAACTATTACTTACACTAAAAAAGAATTCATAGGAAGTTATAACCAAAACCTTGATATGCTAGTCAAGGAAAAAGAATATCCTAGTTATGCATATATAGAAGATGCTAAATATGAGTACTTATTAAATAAAAATGTAAAAAAAGAAGAGGAAATATTGGCTACATCAAGAGATAAGAATGAATGGGATTATGGTGGAGCATATATTAGAGGGGCTCAGACTAATATCTTAGAGATTAAAAATAAAGATGCACTTGTTGATAAAAAGATTCTTGTATTTAGAGATTCTTATCAAGCTCCTACCACATGGTTATTTGCGGATTTATTTAGTGAAGTTGAGATAGTTGATCCTAGAAATATAGATAAGATAGACAAGACTTATGAAGAAATTATAAAGGATAGTAATTCAGATATAGTAATGTTTATGTATAATAGCTCTGGGTTTGATTCGATGATAGATAAAATGATTGAAAAGGGAATTAAATAGGTAGTTATGGTTGATATAAATCTAGTAAAGATTTTATAGGCTAATGTGAGTTTATTTTTGTAATCCTGGGGGAATATAATTACATCGTAATTATATTAAGCAAAAGGAGCATACACAATGAGCAAAAATAAATTCAAGTACATAATACCGCCTATAATACTCTCAGTAATATTATTTACTCTTATCAATAATACTGAGAAAAATGATGATTTAAAATCACAAGAAAAGTATGTATTCAATGAAACAGTTAAAGATGGTGATAAGTCTAATGAAGCATCAAATAAGCAAATTATTGGAAATTACTATTTAGGAGAAAAAAACTGGATTTTAGGAAAGTTTTCTAAATTATTACCTGAAAGTGAGATGAAAGTATACTCAGATGCTATAAATGAACTTTCTGGTATCAGTAATGATATGGGTAAAAGTACATACTTTGTTTCAATGACGCATAAGACCAATATGTTAAAGCATCTGTACCCAAATTTTGTTACTAACAGATGTAATATAGATATTAATAAAACAATATTTAAGAAAAATTTAGACTTAAAAAATATGAAATTTATAGACTTAGATGAAGCCTTCTCAAATAGTTTCTCCAAAGAAAATCTAGAAGAATTCTATTTCAAAACGGATCATCATTGGAATGGAATAGGAGCCTATGAAGGATTTAAAATAATGGTTAAAAATATGGACTTGGGACTAACTGATGAAGAGATTGAAAATCATTTTAGCAAGTATAAAGTATTAGTTAATGGAGAGAAAGATTTCATAGGAAGCTATAATAAAAAGTTAGGATTCCCTATAGAGGAAAAAGAAAAGACCAGTTTTGTATATTTAGAGGGAGCAAAGTATAAGTACTTTTTAAGTGACACTAATAAAGATATTAAAATCAAAGAAAAGGATATAATGGCTACGCGTAGAGAAAAAGATAGCTGGGATTATGGCGGAGCTTATATGAGAGGAAGCAATTGTAATATATTAAAGATAAAAAATGCAAAGTCTCTAACTGATAAAAAAGTATTAGTTTTTAGAGATTCTTATGAAGCTCCTATGACATTGTTATTGGCAGATTTGTTTAGTGAGGTTGAGATAGTAGACCCAAGATATATTGATAACTTAGATATGACTTATGAGGATATAATAAAAAATAGTGATTCTGATACTGTTTTATTTATGTATAATAGCTTTGGATTTAGCGGTATGATTAAGGAAATGATTGATAAAGGTATAAAGTAAGAGCAAAAGGTGTGTTTCTATAATAGCACTTAGTAAAATACTGAGTGCTATTATTATGAATATAAAAATTTAACTGTGTATTATTTTATAAATTTAAAATATTAGACTTAGTATGGTCTTTTATCATATAAGAGCACTCATCTAGAATCTTATTTATAAGTGCTTCATCAACATCTGTGATAAATAATAATGGTTTTGGTTCAGATTCATGATTAATAATACTTTTTTCAAACCAGATTACATCATGCCATTTACCATGTTTATAACCTGTATTATGAAACACTCCAAGTTTTTTAAATCCAAAATACTCATGTAACTTTTCACTGTTTGGATTTGGAGATGTGACACATCCATAGAGATTATAAATATTTTGTGATTTAGAGATTTCAATAAGAGCATTGTAAAGTGCTTTGCCTATACCAAAGCGTAAATATAGTTTATCAACGTAAACGGATAATTCTACATTCCACTGGTAAGCAGCCCTTTCTTTTTGTCTACTAGTATAAGCATAGCCAACGATTTTTTCGTCTATTATACAAACTAAATAAGGATAATCTTTGGATATGTTTATAATACGATTTCTAAATTCATCTAATGTTGGGACTTCGTACTCAAATGTTATTGATGTATTTGTTATGTATGGAGTATATATTTCTAGAAGTTCTCTAGCATCATTCTCTTTTGCGATTCTTATTTGTACTTGTGTCATTAATTTAACTAAGCTCCTTTAAGATTTATTTTATCATTTACGGCATATTGGTTTTATCTAGGTAAGGACATGAGTAATAATACTATAAATGGTATTGCAATCATATTATGTGAAATAATTTTAGTCATCAAATTTATCTTTTTTATATAATTTTCAAATAAGATAAGAATTATCGAAATAATATATAATGAAGCTTTATATATTATTGTTGCTTCACTGAGTATAAAGAAAAAATATATTAAAGATGAGGTTTCTACGATGAAATCATATAGAATAATTTTATCATAGCTATACTTTGTGTTTTTATATTTGTTCTTAGATAATTTATTAAGAATATATGAACATGCTAGTACAGAAATTATAATATAAATATTGGGTTTGTCTATTATAAATATTACTGATAAGATAATACATTCTAATATTTTTAGTAGTAAATTACTACTGAATAAGGTTGATTTCATTGGTAATACTCCTTTCTTTTTAGAAATTATAATTAAAATATTATTTTATGACAAGTATAATATGGTAATTATATATAATAATGATTTTATATAGCTAAGAGATATAGTACACTTTCAAAATATTACATAAAAGTAACATATTTTAAATTTCGTTGATAGCATCTCTTAGAACTGTTATTATATTTTAAAATACCACAAATAATAGAGGGGAGAAATATTATGAGTGAAAAGATAGAAAAGTTTGAGCTATTATGCCAAGGAGATAGTAGAATATTAAAAATAAATGCAAGTAAGGGAGAATTATATAGAGTAGAAGCTGGATCAATGGTTGCTATGTCGCCTACTTTTGATTTACAAGTGAAGGCTGGTAGCTTAGGTAAAGTATTTGGAAGATTTATGTCTGGTGAGTCTGCTTTTCTTCAAGAATACAAGGCACTTTCAGATGGTGAGATACTTTTAGCTCCTACTGGTTCTGGAGATATTATGAAGTTAGATCTAGATGGAAGTAAGCAATATAGAATAAGCAATGGAAATTTTTTGGCTTGTACTGAGGGTATACATTTAGAAGCAAAGGCAAAAGTAAAGGGTGTATTTGGAAGTGGAGAAGGAATCTTTGGTCTTAGAACTGTTGGAGCAGGTACTTTATTTGTAAATTCTTGTGGGTCTATTTATAAGAAGAGTCTTTATCCTAGTGAGAAGTACATTGTTGATTCAAGTCACTTGGTACTATGGGATAATGATATGGAGTACTCTTCAGAATTGGCTGGAGGAAATTTAGCGAATTCATTTTTGAGTGGAGAAGGATTTGTTGCTAAGTTTGTTGGACCTGGGGAGATTTGGATTCAGACTAGAAAGCCTGTAGTTGCAGCATCAGGAAACTAAGCATCTACATATACTATTAGATATTATAAATATATCAGATAGGAGGGGATGAGAATTGGTTATTATTTTTATGGGAGCAATAATGTTTTTTATGGGAGTAATATGTAAATATGGACATGATGATTATAAGCATTATCCAAAACTATATGTAGGATATAAAGTTGAATATGCAATGAAAGATAGAGAGACATGGGAAGAGGCAAATACATATATTTATAAGCCATGTATGCTTGCTTTTATAATTTCAGTACTTTCAGTGATTATTCCAAAGGTATTTAAATTAGTTTTACCCGAAATTTTTTACTATATAGTATTGTCTGTAGTATTAATTGGACCTATATTAATGACAGAAATACATTTAAGAAGATTTAATAGTAGACAATAGCAATAGTATCAAGATTTATATAAAAAATAATGATATTGTATTTAGTAATTTTTTATGAATGCAATAAAGTACTTTTGGAGGAAATAATGAAGAAAAGATTAACATTAGGGGTTTTATTAAGTATACTGTCTTTAGGGTTTACAGGTTGTCAAAGTAGTAACAATTATAACGCAGAAATTAATGATGCTTATAATAACTTATTAAACCAAGAAAAAGAGTCTGAGTATGTAAAAACAACTTATAAAGATGGTTTATATATAGAAAACTATCGTAACAATTTGAGTAGTATTGAAAGAACTGATATATATGATAAGAATGGAAAGCTTGAATCTAGAGGCATAATAGATAATAAACATAGATTAATTACATCAGTATTTAAGGATGAAAATAATAAATGGATTGGTTATAAAGAAGGAATCTCTGATCCTGTAATAAAAGAAAATGCTAAGGTATTTGAAACTTCAGCTATAGATACTATATGTTAAGAAGAATTAGTATCAATACTAGATAATGATTATAAATTTAAGGAAAAAGCTAATAATCAGATAAAATATACTGATGATGAGAATAACTCTATTTATGTTAATCAAGAAACTAATATGATTTCAAAAATTGAGTTTTGTGAAACAGATAATATTATAATAGATGGTGAAAGTATTGCATCATATGAGTTTGAAATATTAGAAAAACTTAGTGAGAGTGATATGAGTATAAGTACAAAAAATAATAACAATATTGACTTATCAAAAATTAAGCTAGAAGATAGAGGTAAACAGAAAGGAATGGATGGTCCTTCTTTCGGATAATATCAATAATTTAGCATAAAAAGTGTGTACCTTCCCAGGTATGATTAACATCAATCATAGAATAATGGGCAAGACTACACACTTTATTTTATAGAACGGTATTTTTTATTGTATATTTTTAACCATGTTATTATATTCATCTACTATAAATCCGTACTTTCTATAGAATCTTATTAAATCGCTTTCTTTAATCACATTTTTGTCTGCTGCTACTAGACCTTCGATAGATTTTATAGTTTTTAAGTTACAGCTCTTTAAAAACTGATTTAATTCTATGATTTTTGCGTCTAAATTTTTAAGAAGTATACTACCATATCCTTTGTTACTAAACCTAGCTCTGAAATTGTTGATATACAGCATGGCATATTCATTAACTTCATAGCATACACAGTACATACAGGCCTTGTTTGTATTTCCTGTGAACAGAATTATTTCTACTGGAATTCCAATATCATTTGAATGTAGGTCTATAGATGTTAGTATACATACTATGTCTTCATTTTTATCTTTATCAATATCCATTATTACTTTTTTATCTTCGTTTAATTTTAAATAGAATTTTATTTTTTTAATTAATTTTGTATAATAGTCAAGTTTATGAAGCAAATGATTGTCTTTTTGAAGCAAGTTATCTTTGTCTATTTTTTTGATAAAATCTAATTTGAATTTCTTTATTTGGTTTATATCTTTCTCTATTAAATACTTCTTTATTTCTTGTATTTTCATATCTAGAGTACACATAAATCCTCCATTCAAAATTATCTTTTAATAATTTCTATATAGAGATAATACAAAAAAGAACTGATAGTTTTAAAAAACTAAATTTCAACATACAGACCGTTATTTTCGCTTAGTGCATAAATATAAAATTTAATTAAGTTTATAAAATATTGAGTGATATATTTTAGGAATGTGGGAGATGTAATTAGCATTATGCTTGAAACTATTGAAACAAATAATTCATTATTAAATATAATAACCTCCTCCAATCTATTGTATAGTTATTATTAATATATTGAAGTTATACATTTATTGTGCGAATCCAAGAGAGATAAAGAAGATAGTCATATAGAATTATATTATTATAAAAAATAGAGCTATGGAATCAAATTAGATAATAAAAAATAGGAGCAGATGCCCCTATATCTTTAGTTCGTAATATATTAAAATTGTTCATAAAATCTATTCTATAAATTGAAATTTATCTTTATAACTCCTGTTTTTAACTATTTACTTGAATTTTAATTTTATTATATTTCTCTATATATGTTTTATCATATACTTCTTTTATATTTGCAATCACAAGTAAAATTCCAAAGACTATCAATAATACACTTAATATTGCTATCATCTTAATCTCACCCCCTAAATTCATATTTATCTATATGATATTAAAAGTACCGTTACTTCGAATTATATAACAATTATTAATAAACATATATATATCAACAATACTATATTTGTCAGATTCCATGCCTATTATTTCTTAATATATAAAGACTATGAATTATTGTTAAGACAAAGCCTTAGTGATTTTTTTATATTAAATATGAATATGTAATTGTAATAAATATGCCTATAAATGAAATCACTATTATAATTCTTGATATAAATCCAGATATAAAAATATAATTTAAATTTGTTGGGTTAAAAAGTGTAAAGACCGAATTTAAGCTATTGTGTAGTATGCTATTATTTACAAATGTTAACGATAACACTCCATATTATCAATGATTTCATCAGAACTAAATAAATTACTTAAAAGTTAAAAATTATAAAACTTTTAAGGTATCTTATAGCGTCTATATATATGTAATGAAAAGGAGGCCTTCATGAAAAATGGATTTGCTAAGCTTAGAAAAATATAAAAAAGAAAAAGCATTTAAAATGTATGTTGTGGAAAATAAAGATTCATTTTATAGAATTGCTTACACATATGTAAAAAATCAAGATGATGCATTAGATATTGTTCAAGAATCTATATGCAAAGGTTTAGATAAAATTAAATCACTTAAAGACGTAGACTCTATAAAACCATGGTTTTATAAACTATTAATAAATACTTCCATAGATTACATAAGAAAAAATAAGAAGTATATACAGGGAATAGAAGAGATAGCTATAAATAGCTTTGTAGAGCATGAAATAGATGTAGATATTGATATACAAGTGGCTTTAGATAGCCTACCTAAAGACAGTAAATCTATTATCATACTTAGATATTTTGAAGATATGAAGATATCTGACATTGCGACAGTCTTAGGTGAAAATGAAAACACTATAAAAACTAGACTTTATAAGAGTTTAAAGCTATTGAAAGCTAAAATAAATATTACTGTAGAAGGAGAAGATTATGAATAATAAAAAAAACCTAGATAAACTAAGAGAAAATTATAATAATATTCAAATACCAGATGAGCTAGATAATAGAGTAAATGAAGCAATTAATAAAAAAAGATTTTCACATAAAAAAATATTTGTAAGTGCAGCTTCTGTAGTTGCTGTAGTAGGTGTGATTAATATCAGTCCTGCGTTTGCAAATGCTTTAGAGGAGATACCTGTAATAGGAGATATCGTAAAAGTTGTTAGAATTTCAAATTATAGTGTAGATAGAAATGGTTTTGATGTATCTATAGATGTTCCTAAGATTGAAGGGTTAAAAAACCAAGAGCTACAAGATAGAATAAATCAAGAAATGGAAAAGGAAGCAAAAGATTTATATAATCAATACATGAAAGAAATAGAAGAATTAGAAAAAGATAATATCCCAGGAAGAGAAATGGTTAAATCATCTGTTGAAACTAAAACTAATAATGAAAATGTGTTATCACTAGTAGTAACTAAGTATGAGGCACAGGGTTCATCTAATACAACAAGAAAATTCTATAATATTAACAAGAATAATGAAACGGCTATAACTCTTGAAGGTATGTTTAATAATAAAGATTATGTAAGTATAATAAGTGAGAACATAAAGAATCAGATGAAAGAAAGAATTAAAAATAATCCTAATGAGTATTACTGGCTAGATAGTGAATACCCTGAAAATGACTTTAAAGTTATTAAGAAGGACCAAGGATTTTATATAAATGATAAAAATGAATTGGTAATATGTTTTGATAAATATGAAGTAGGACCAGGGAGTACTGGAGTAACTGAGTTTGTCATACCTAGTGATGTTATAGACGTAAATTTAGGATAAAATATATCTAATATTTTTATAAAATAAAATCAATATATAATTGCTATGTACTATTAATCTTTATAAGGAATAAACTTAAATAAGGAATAAACGTTTCTTAAAAGTAGTTTTTAAAATGAGTTACTTAATATAAGGGGGAAGTTAATGAACTCAAATAAAATAAGATTAATATTGAGTAGTATGGTCATAATATTGTTTTTGTATGTACACCTTACTAGTGGCAAAACCTCATTAAATAATATCAATATTGGTCTTTTTGTTGTAATTGTAATATCTTTTATAGTATCTTTATTTAAAGAAATAGGGGATAGATTAAAAAGTAAAACCAAGGGATGAGTAAATACCTAAAGCCAGCAGGTCAAACTGCTGGTTTTATTTTGTTATTATTAAACTGATAGGTAATTACATATCTGATTGATAATAAAAGCCTATTTTACTTATTAGTTATGCAGATGTATAATAATTCCAATAAAGGATTTATTAAGAAGGGAGATAAAAATTATGAATGATAAGCAATCAAAATCAAAAATATTATGGACACTTTTCAAGTCTATGTTTATGCTTAGTGCATGCACATTTGGAGGTGGATTTGTTATAGTGTCTCTTATGAAAAAGAAATTTGTTGAAGAATTAAATTGGATTGAAGAAGACGAGATGCTGGATATTACAGCAATCACTCAATCATCTCCAGGACCACTTCCTGTAAATGCATCTGTTATTATAGGTTATCGTATGTGTGGTATTACAGGTTCTCTTGTAGCGATTCTAGGTACGATTATTCCACCGATGGTTATTATATCAATCATATCATTATTTTATACAGAATTTAGGACGAATAAGTATATAGCAATTGCTCTACAAGTAATGAGGGCAGGAGTAGCAGCAGTTATATTTGATGTTGTTATTAAGCTTGCTCAAAATATAGTAAAGACAAAGAGGGTAATGTATATTGCAATGATGATAGTAGCATTTGTTGCGACCTACTTCTTTAAGGTAAGTGCGATGCTTATTATATTAATTTGCCTTGGTATTGGAATTGTAGATTTATTAGCTAGCTTAAAAAGAGAAGAAGGAGGACAAGAAAAGTGCTCATTATAAAGTTATTTTTTAGTTTTTTACAAGTTGGTTTATTCAGTGTAGGTGGAGGTTATGCAGCTATTCCACTTATTAAGGATCAGATTGTTAATGTACATAGTTTGATGACTATGGAAGAATTTTCGGATTTAATTACTATTGCAGAGATGACTCCTGGACCTATTTCAATCAACTCATCAACTTTTGTTGGTACACGTGTGCTAGGACCTATGGGAGCAATAATTGCTACTCTTGGATGTATTATCCCATCTTTTATAATATGTTTAACTCTTGCACATTTTTATTATAAATACCGTAGTTTCAATGGGGTTCAAGTAGTGCTTTCTTCACTTAGACCTGCTGTTGTTGCACTTATTGCTTCTGCAGGAGCCTCTATTTTGATGCTTGGACTATTTAAAGCAGATATAAGTGATTTTAAGTTTTCTGATCTCCAGATTATTGAATTTATATTATTTGGAGGGTGTTTATATATTCTTAGAAAATATAAAGCAAGTGCTGTTTCAATAATATTTGGAAGTGGATTAGTTGGAACACTTATGTATTTAGCTAAAGATCTTATATTATAATTAAAAGTCATAGTGTGATGATATCATTACACTATGACTTTTTTAATTTAAGCATATATCAATAAACTTTTCCATTTGTGAAGAAATATGTTTATTTTTATGATATATTAATTTATTTTTACGCACAATTTTAATATCTTCAATTGGAAGTGCTTTTAATGTATTTTCTTGTATTTCTTTTTCAATCAACAGTTTTGAAAGAATTGCTATTCCCTTACCAGAGCTTACAATATTTTTTATAGCTTCAGTATTAGTGCAATACCATTTTTTATTTATATTAATATTATGATCACTTAAAAACTGTTCAAACTGATTTCGATCTGCACTTCCTTGTTCTCTTGATATAAGTACTTGATTTTCTATTTGTGCCAGATATATTTTTTCTTCATTCCAAAATGGATGAGATCTGCCAACAACTATTACCAGCTCATCATCGCTTATTGGTAGTTTAATAATTTCATTACTTTTAACTAGACCTTCAACAATTGCTAAATCTAATTCACTATTACACACCATTTGCTCAATTGTAGAAGTATTATCTATAGTAATACGTACGTCAATGCCAGGTACTTCTTCTTCTAATTGATTTATTAAGTCAATTAGTAATACTGTTCCAAGAGATACACTTGCACCAATTCTAATCTGTAGCTTTGACGATGCATCAGATAAAGCTCCTTCCATTTTTTCAAATGAGTCAATAATATATCGTGCATATGATAAAAGAAGTTTACCGTCTTCTGTTATGTAGAGTC
>NZ_NOJY02000149.1 GCF_002250835.2 Romboutsia weinsteinii | reverse complement strand
GAGATATATCTACCCCTGCACCAATAGCTGCAGCTATTGGTTCTTCGATAATATATACTTCTCTCGCTCCAGCTTGCCTTGTAGCTTCTTCAACCGCTCTTTTTTCTACTTCTGTAACTCCTGTTGGAACACATACCATAATTCTTGGCATAAAAAATCTGTTAAATCCTTTCTTATCTACAACCTTATCTATAAAGTACTTTAACATTTTCTCAGTTATATCATAGTCAGAAATAACACCATCTTTTAGCGGTCTTATAGCTACTATGTTCCCCGGTGTTCTACCTATCATTTTTCTTGCTTCTTCTCCAACTGCTAAAACAGAATTTGTTCTTTTTTCTATTGCCACAACAGACGGTTCTTCTAAAACAATTCCCTTTCCGTTAACGTATACAAGTACATTGGCAGTTCCCAAGTCTATACCTATGTCAGCTCTAGCCATTTCTTCAACTCCCTTACATGATTTTATATCTAAACGATTCATTATTTTTCAAATTACTCCTAATATACAACATATACAAAAACCATAATTTAGTCAAGAAAAAGATGTAGGTTTTTACCCTACATCTTTTTTTATTTCTTGTTCATATTTTAGTTTAGTTGCCATGCCTCCTCTTATGTGTCTTTCAGATTTATTTTTTTCTAAAACCATCTTAACCTCTTTTGCAAGGTTCGGGTTTATTTCTTCTAATCGTTCCGTTACATCTTTGTGTATAGTACTCTTACTAACACCAAATGTTTTGGCAGTTTGTCTGACCGTAGTATTTTTTTCGAGTATATATTTCGCTACAACTATGGCTCTTTCCTCTATATGCGATCTCAATACTTTCCCCCCTCACATTCTTGCCTTAATGATATATATG
>NZ_NOJY02000148.1 GCF_002250835.2 Romboutsia weinsteinii | reverse complement strand
AATGCCAGCCTGTCACGCTGGAGGTCGAGGGTTCGAGTCCCTTCCAGGTCGCCAAATTAACTTAATACGCGGGAATATGGCTCAGTTGGTAGAGCAATTGACTGTTAATCAATGGGTCACAGGTTCGAGTCCTGTTATTCCCGCCAATACGCTGGTGTGGCTCAACGGTAGAGCAGCTGACTTGTAATCAGCAGGTTGTAGGTTCGATTCCTATCACCAGCTCCATATAATACGGAGGATTTCCCGAGCGGCCAAAGGGGGCAGACTGTAAATCTGTTATCGACGATTTCGGTGGTTCGAATCCACCATCCTCCACCAATTTAATATGCGGGTGTAGCTCAATGGTAGAGTTCCGGCCTTCCAAGCCGGCTGTGAGGGTTCGATCCCCTTCACCCGCTCCAAATGATTTACCAAAAATGTGGGTGCATAGCTCAGCTGGATAGAGCAACGCCCTTCTAAGGCGTGTGTCCGGGGTTCGAATCCCTGTGCGCTCACCACATTAGAGGGGATTCGCCAAGTCGGTAAGGCATAGCACTTTGACTGCTACATGCGTAGGTTCGAGTCCTGCATCCCCTGCCAAATTAAATATGATCCATTAGCTCAGTCGGTAGAGCACCTGACTTTTAATCAGGGTGTCCCGCGTTCGAGTCGCGGATGGATCACCAACATGGAGAGGTGTCCGAGTGGTTTAAGGAGCTGGTCTTGAAAACCAGTGATGCTTAACGGCACCGTGGGTTCGAATCCCACCCTCTCCGCCAATATGGAGAAGTACTCAAGTGGCTCAAGAGGATCCCCTGCTAAGGGATTAGGCTGGGTAAACCGGTGCGAGGGTTCGAATCCCTCCTTCTCCGCCAATTATTAATCGAGGTGTAGCGCAGTTTGGTAGCGCACGTGGTTTGGGACCATGGGGCCGGGGG
>NZ_NOJY02000147.1 GCF_002250835.2 Romboutsia weinsteinii | reverse complement strand
TTTCCCTTCGGGGACAGAAGTGACAGGTGGTGCATGGTTGTCGTCAGCTCGTGTCGTGAGATGTTGGGTTAAGTCCCGCAACGAGCGCAACCCTTGCCTTTAGTTGCCAGCATTAAGTTGGGCACTCTAGAGGGACTGCCAGGGATAACCTGGAGGAAGGTGGGGATGACGTCAAATCATCATGCCCCTTATGCTTAGGGCTACACACGTGCTACAATGGGTGGTACAGAGGGCAGCCAAGTCGTGAGGCGGAGCTAATCCCTTAAAGCCATTCTCAGTTCGGATTGTAGGCTGAAACTCGCCTACATGAAGCTGGAGTTACTAGTAATCGCAGATCAGAATGCTGCGGTGAATGCGTTCCCGGGTCTTGTACACACCGCCCGTCACACCACGGAAGTTGGGGGCGCCCGAAGCCACTTAGCTAACCCTTTTGGGAAGCGAGTGTCGAAGGTGAAATCAATAACTGGGGTGAAGTCGTAACAAGGTAGCCGTATCGGAAGGTGCGGCTGGATCACCTCCTTTCTAAGGAGAATTGCCTACTGTTTAATTTTGAAAGTTTATTAACTTTCTGTTAGTACTTTGAAAACTGCATAACATTTAGTGATATGACATCATTTTAATATATGAAGAGAAAACTTATAAAAATCACAGAGAGATAACTCTTAAAAATCAACTTTAATAACTGGTCAAGTTATTAAGGGTGCAGGGCGGATGCCTTGGCACTAGGAGCCGATGAAGGACGCGATAAGCTGCGATAAGCTTCGGGGAGTTGCACGTAAACTTTGATCCGAAGATTTCCGAATGAGGAAACTCACTTAGAGTAATGTCTAAGTATCGTTAAGTGAATACATAGCTTAGCGAGGGGAACCCGGGGAACTGAAACATCTAAGTACCCGGAGGAAAAGAAAGAAAATTCGATTCCGTAAGTAGCGGCGAGCGAACGCGGAACAGGCCAAACCA
>NZ_NOJY02000146.1 GCF_002250835.2 Romboutsia weinsteinii | reverse complement strand
TGGTTTGGCCTGTTCCGCGTTCGCTCGCCGCTACTTACGGAATCGAATTTTCTTTCTTTTCCTCCGGGTACTTAGATGTTTCAGTTCCCCGGGTTCCCCTCGCTAAGCTATGTATTCACTTAACGATACTTAGACATTACTCTAAGTGAGTTTCCTCATTCGGAAATCTTCGGATCAAAGTTTACGTGCAACTCCCCGAAGCTTATCGCAGCTTATCGCGTCCTTCATCGGCTCCTAGTGCCAAGGCATCCGCCCTGCACCCTTAATAACTTGACCAGTTATTAAAGTTAATAATTTTAAAGAGTTATTAGCTCACGATGTTTTAAAGACTTATCTTGTCTATATATTAAAATGATGTCATATCACTAAATGTTATGCAGTTTTCAAAGTACTAACAGAAAGTTAATAAACTTTCAAAATTAAACAGTAGGCAATTCTCCTTAGAAAGGAGGTGATCCAGCCGCACCTTCCGATACGGCTACCTTGTTACGACTTCACCCCAGTTATTGATTTCACCTTCGACACTCGCTTCCCAAAAGGGTTAGCTAAGTGGCTTCGGGCGCCCCCAACTTCCGTGGTGTGACGGGCGGTGTGTACAAGACCCGGGAACGCATTCACCGCAGCATTCTGATCTGCGATTACTAGTAACTCCAGCTTCATGTAGGCGAGTTTCAGCCTACAATCCGAACTGAGAATGGCTTTAAGGGATTAGCTCCGCCTCACGACTTGGCTGCCCTCTGTACCACCCATTGTAGCACGTGTGTAGCCCTAAGCATAAGGGGCATGATGATTTGACGTCATCCCCACCTTCCTCCAGGTTATCCCTGGCAGTCCCTCTAGAGTGCCCAACTTAATGCTGGCAACTAAAGGCAAGGGTTGCGCTCGTTGCGGGACTTAACCCAACATCTCACGACACGAGCTGACGACAACCATGCACCACCTGTCACTTCTGTCCCCGAAGGGAAA
>NZ_NOJY02000145.1 GCF_002250835.2 Romboutsia weinsteinii | reverse complement strand
AAGTAATACTAAGCGAAACTTCCAAGGGTGTAGATTTTGCTAT
The DNA here is from genome assembly GCF_002250835.2 of Romboutsia weinsteinii. GTDB lineage: Bacteria > Bacillota > Clostridia > Peptostreptococcales > Peptostreptococcaceae > Romboutsia_A > Romboutsia_A weinsteinii. The sequence goes on along the minus strand of NZ_NOJY02000145.1, from coordinate 958 downwards.
AGGACTAGCAGGGGCGATGGCACTTTGGATGGGAATAATGAATATAGCTAAAGATTCAGGGCTAATAGATAAGATAGGAAAAAAATTAAATCCTATTATGAAGAGGCTGTTTCCATCAGTGCCTTCAAATCACAAGGCTATGTCTTATATGGTTATGAATATGGCGCTAAACATGTTAGGGGCAGGAAATGGAGCAACAGCGTTTGGATTAAAGGCAATGAATGAACTTCAAACACTAAATCCTAAAAAGGACACAGCAAGTAATGACATGATTATGTTTTTAGTAATAAATATATCTTCAGTACAAATAATACCATTTACAATGTTGAAAGTAAGGATGGATATGGGGGCACAAAATCCTAGTGAAATAATTATTACAACTTTATTTGCAACAGCTATATCGACAACAATAGCTATAATAAGTTGTAAGATGCTTCAAAGGAGGAAACGATAGATGGTTGAGATTTTTTCAAATTTACTTATACCTTTGATAATTTTATATATAGTAATCTACGGGAGTTACAAAAAAGTTGATATTTACGATAGTTTTGTAAGAGGAGCAGTGGAAGGTCTAAAGGCTACTTGGTCCATACTTCCTTATATAATAGGTATATTTTTAGCTATAGGAATATTTAAAACAGGAAAAGGAATAGAGGTACTAGAATTTATATTTACACCAATAGCAAAATTAATGAGCATACCAAAGGAGTTGATTGGTCTTATAATAGTAAAGCCTCTTTCAGGTAGTGGTGCACTAGGGATGTATGCAGAATTAGCTGGTAGAGTAGGTATAGATACAATAATAGAAAAGATGGGATCTACTATAGTAGGTGCATCAGAGACAATATTTTATACAATGGCAATATATTATGGAAGCTTGAAGATAAAGAATACTCGCCATACTTTGAGTTGTGCCATGCTTAGCCATGTAGCAGGTGTACTAGCATCAGTATTTATA
>NZ_NOJY02000144.1 GCF_002250835.2 Romboutsia weinsteinii | reverse complement strand
CTATAAATATGGGTATAAACTACCTAAAGATAATGGAAAGGAATTGATGACATGAAAGTAACATTAGCACAAACAGCTATAACTACGCTTCAAGACATCCTAAAGGATAAGAAGGATCAACCTTCTAACGTAAGAGTTTATTTTGCAGGTATTGGCTGAGGCGGTCCATCTTTTGGACTTGCTCTGGATGAGCAAAAGGATACTGACTTAACATATGAAGTTGAGGGAATCACATTTGTTATGGACAAAAGTGAATATGAGCAATATGGAGATATATCAATAACTGATACTGGTTATGGATTTAAAGTTGCTCCAGAAAAAATGGATGACAGTGACGGCGGATGCGGTGGCTGTGGCGGTGGCTGCGGTCATTAATAAAAAAATCCTCTACCTATTTGGGTAGGGGATTTTTTATGTAATAGATAAACTATAAATAAAAAAGCCACTAGTATACTAGTGACTTTTCATATATTAACTAAAAGTTAAAAGTCTTATCTACGTGGTTCTTTATTTCTTCAGCAGTACCCATAGTTAATACTTCATCAGCAAAGTTTTTCATATCTTCGTGGCTTACTGAAGTTATGAACTTTCTAGCTGGAAGTATAGATATTGGTGACATTGAGAATTCATCAAGTCCCATACCTAATAGTATTGGTATCATTCTCTTATCTCCTGCAGACTCTCCACACATACCTGCCCATTTTCCTTCTTTATGAGCATTATCTATAACTGTTTTTATTAATCTTAATACAGCTGGGTTGAATTGGTTGTAAAGATAACTTATCTTTTGGTTCATTCTATCAACTGCACAAGTGTATTGTATTAAGTCGTTTGTTCCTATAGAGAAGAAATCAACATGCTTTGCAAGTATATCACTTATTACTGCAGCTGCTGGTATTTCTATCATCATACCAACTTCTACGTCTTTAGCGTACTCAATACCTTCTGCATCAAGTTCAGCTAATACTTCTTTGATTACTTCTTTAGCAGCTAATAATTCTTCTAAGCAAGATATCATAGGGAACATTATTCTTAATTTTCCATGTATACTTGCTCTATATAAAGC
>NZ_NOJY02000143.1 GCF_002250835.2 Romboutsia weinsteinii | reverse complement strand
GGAATATATAGTGGTCCTAAGTTTATTACCGCATCTGTAAATGGTATCGCAAGCTGTGTTGCACTTGGAGATGTAGTATATTGATAATAAGATACATATAAAGCTAAAGCAAGTTGCATAACTATCTTTTGCCATGGCTTTAACCCTAAAGATCTTTTCATTTTTATAATTATAAAGTCATCAACAAATCCTACAAAACCAAATCCAATTATACATATAAGGCCTACCATCATATCAGAGCTTACCTTGCTTCTAGTAAGTCCTGTGATAAGTATTGCTGCCATCATAAGTATTCCACCCATAGTTGGCGTTCCATTTTTTTGTAGATGTGTTTTTGGTCCATCATCCCTAACTGTTTGACCGAATTTAAATTTTGTTAACATCGGTATAAATATTGGTCCTAATATTATTACTATTAGAAATGAAATCATTGCTGTATACGTAAGTTCTGTTATTCCTAACATAATGTAACTCCTCTCCCTGTTGGCTAATTCATTTGTGTTTTATTACTTATTTAGATATTCAACTATTTTCTCTAATTTCATACCTCTAGATGCTTTAACTAGTACTACATCTTTAGTATTTATTATATTTTCTATTTTCTCAATAGCTTCTTCTTTTGTCTCAAAGTGATATATGTTATTTGCGCCAAGACCCATATTCTTTGCTTCATCACTTATAAACTTAGAAATTTCTCCTATAGTTATTAATACATCTGTATTTCCTATACATGATTTTCCTACTAACCTATGTCCATATTCTGCCATATCACCCATTTCAAACATATCTCCAAGTATAGCTACTTTTCTTTCACTATATCTTCCTAATATACCTAAAGCTGCTTGCATAGAATCTGGACTAGCATTGTAAGCATCATTTATTATAGTTATGTCATTATTCTTAACTATATCTAGTCTCATCTTTGTTGCCTTGTAATTCTTAAGTCCTTCTTTTATTTCATCAATTGTAATACCTAAGCTTATACCTACTAATATAGCGGCCATTGCATTATAAATGTTATGCTTTCCTACTGTAGGTATGTATACTTCTTCTTTATTTGAATCTATTATACATGTAAAAGTCACACTATCTTCTTCC
>NZ_NOJY02000142.1 GCF_002250835.2 Romboutsia weinsteinii | reverse complement strand
ATGTATATATTCATTGATTATTTCAATTGATGGATCTGCCAATAAAAGTAAATTATACGGAATATCATCTTCATTAGTTAGTTTTTTAATAATTATATTGTTCATTTCTTAACCTGCCTTCTTATCTCTTAATAAAAATAGCCCTTCAAAATTGGAAGGGCTATTTGAACTCAAACGTATATATTTCTATCTATTTTTAATAGCTTTATATGTAATTCGCTCTACACTAGCATTACATCTACCACATCCCATACCAGCTTTAGTTTTTTCTCTTACATCACTTATCGTCTTAGCGCCTTTTGTGACTGCATTTTTTATATCGTCACTACATACATTAAAGCAACGACATACCTTCTCATTTTTATTCTCATTTACTTTATTATACTGTTTACATCTATCTATAAATTTTCTTATCACACTAATCTCCTGTCAATCGTATTATTTATAATTACACTCCTGTACTTACTGCCAATGCTTTTCTAGTTTGCATCCATATTTCCCCAGGTCCAGTGAACTTAACTGAAGTATATTCTCCACTAAAAAGAGAATTACTCAGTTCTTTTTTAGGCATTTTTCTCGTAAACTCCATATCATTGTCCCATATAACCAGATGATCTGAATCTACTATATATTCTTCATCTAAATCAAGACTAATCTTATGTAATACTCCATATAAATTTAAAAATAAAGTTCCCTCGCCAACAACTCTTGCTGCAAATAATCCTTCACCACTACCAAATATTCCTTTAGACTTTGTTTTTGATTTTGTCTCTATGTTAATACCCTCGGTGCAAGCCAAAAATCTTCCATTACTTATTCTATATTGTCTACCTCCATCCATTTCTATCTTCATAATATTGCCCATATCTTTAGGAGTAATTAGCAATTCTCCATCTCCTGTAGCTTTATATTCAGACATAACTCCTGAAAGCATCGTCCCAGTATTACCGATATTTGACTTACGCTCAAAAGTTGGAGTCATTCCCATCATAGAGCCTGACTCTACCTTGAATATATCTCCCTTTGTTGCATTTATCTTTAGTAATTCGTTATATCCTTGGTATAATAGCTCAAATTTTTCTACGTTATCTTTCATAATAACCCCCTATATTGTAT
>NZ_NOJY02000141.1 GCF_002250835.2 Romboutsia weinsteinii | reverse complement strand
CTATAGAAGATGCTTTAAATAGAAGCCAAACACCATACAACATTTATGGTGGTACTAAGTTCTATGAAAGAAAAGAGATAAGAGACTTAGTTGCATACTTAAGAGTTATACAAAATCCTCAAGATGATATATCTCTTAAGAGAATAATAAATGTTCCAAGAAGAGGGATAGGTCTTAGAACTATTGAAAAGATAGAAGACAGAGCTAGTTTAAAGCAAGAGAGTGTATACTCAGTGCTTATAGATATTGATACTAATTCAGATATATCTACTAAGGCAAGAGCAAGTATAAGTGGATTTGTAGATGTAGTAGGTACCCTTAGAACTATAAAGGAAGTTTATCCCGTAAGTAAGCTTATAGAAAAGGTACTTGATGTTACAGGTTACTTAGATGAATTAGAAAAGGACAAAAATGAAGAATCACAAGATAGAATAGACAACCTAAAAGAGTTTATATCTATAGCTTTAGAGTTTGAACAAAATAGTGAAGAAAAAGACTTAGAAACTTTCTTAACAGGTATAGCTCTTACTTCAGAGTCTAACAATGACGAAGAAAATGATAAAGTATCTCTTATGACTATTCATACATCTAAGGGTCTTGAGTTCCCAGTCGTATTTTTAACTGGTCTGGAGGAAGGGTTATTCCCCATATCTAGAGCGGTAAAGTCTATGAATGACTCTGAAATAGAAGAAGAGAGAAGGCTTTGCTATGTTGGTATAACAAGAGCAAAGGAACATTTATATATGACTCTAACTCAAAAGAGGACTTTATATGGAAGGACTAATCCAGCTATAGCATCTAGATTTATGGAAGAACTTCCAGAGGAATGTATACAAAAATTAAACACTGTTAAAAAAGAATTAACTTACTCAAAAGCTAGCTATAATATACTAGATAAATATACAAAGAAATATATGAATACTGTGAATAAATCTACTGTAGCGTCTAAGGTAAATGCCACAGTTAAAGACTCTTCGAAGGAAACTAATATAGATGATATAAAATTAGCAAGTAAAGTTCACCATCCTAAGTTTGGTATAGGAACTGTAATAAGTGTAGTAGGTACAGAGGTTACAATTGCATTTGATAAGCAAGGTATTAAAAAAATAAATAAAGAGTATACGACTCTAGATTTATTATAAAAATATATTAGATATGGCTAGAGATATACCTCTAGCCATAAAATACACTAGGAGGTAGTGGTATGGGGAAAAAAGAGTTTGCAAAAAATTTAATGGACTATATTTATAGC
>NZ_NOJY02000140.1 GCF_002250835.2 Romboutsia weinsteinii | reverse complement strand
ATATAGATATAGATAAAACGAATAAAGAAATAATTAATAATAGATGGTTTGGAATAGATAGTTTTCCAAAGCAGATGGAAGCTGAATCCCCTCATGGTGTATTAGATGTATTTTGGGATTTAGATAAGGATAAAACTAGATATTTAAAACAAGAAGAAAAATTTTTAAGAGCATTACTTCTTATAATGAGTTATAGTAAGGATATAATAATTTCAGATGAATACTGTTTTAGTGAAAATAAGAAGTGTATAAAGAAGGTTCTAGACAAAAAAGATTTAGAGTATCTTAAAGGTGTAAAAGATGTTTTATTTGATTTTAAAGAAATTGATTATGATTACTATGCTATTAGCTCATTGATGAAAACAGCTTTAAGAGAAAGAAATCATATATCAATATATATGTTAGATTTAGAGATTGCATTAGATGTGAATGGATTATACATAGATATGTATTTTGGTACAAATGGAAATATAGATATTATAAAATATATATGTAATATAGAAGGTTTATATATTAGAGATAGATATTTGGAGGAGTAGATAATGAAAAATATATTATAGTACAAATTATTTATATAATAGGGGGGGGGAGGGATAGTATGAGTAAGTTACTTTTAGATATGGTAGGTAAGAAATGTAGAATCACTATTTTAGGTATATATGAAATCAAAGGAACAATAGTTGATATAGATGAGGTATGGATTAAATTCAAATACAGAAAAAAAGAAAAAGTGAAACTTATTAGAAGATGCTTTGTATCAAGTATATTATTATTATAAATATAATGTTGAGTTAGACTGATTCTAATTTAATATATTTTGAATTAAACTATATAAAAGATAGCTAGATATTTGTAATTACAATGCGTCTAGCTATCTTTTATTGAGTATTTATCACACAATTGTCTAACAAAATTTAATCATAATAAAGAGAAGTAACATAGCTTTTAAAGTCTTATCGTAGCTTCTCGTCTTATTTAAGGTAAATATTTTAAACAAGCTCCATAACAATTAAATTCGGAATAAAAGCAATAACATAATTATCAACCTCAGTAGACACACCAAACTTCCTCGTATAACACTCAAGCACCTCATCCAAAAATGCCTCAGTAACATCAAGATACTCAGCCATATCATGCTTGCTTCTACACCCTGCCTTATAGGCATTTATAAGACCTCTAAGACCTACCAACTTATTATAAGCATACAATCTTGCTTTGTATTCTTGCCTTGAATTATTAGTATCTGACAAATCCAAAATATTACCATAGCTAGTATAATGG